>DATBRN010000200.1:0-26184 GCA_036560225.1 Pyrinomonadaceae bacterium
AGAGTTTCAGGAGCACATTCCGTTTAAGCAGTCGCGCCACGAGGACCATGAGAAAATCGCTTCGAAGCGCGCCGAAGTAAAGAAGGACCGGGCTGATCAGGGCTGAATCCTCAATTTCCTAACGAAGGACAAGTCGCCGAGTCAAAATCTCGATAATTGAGGTATGAAGATTTCAAAATTGTCATTTATCAGTTTGCCTTTTATGAGGGTTGCAGCGCATTTTTAGGAGAATCAAAATTGGCAAACGATTCATGCAACAATGGAGGTTCATTTTCCCTGTTCGGGATAATAAGTTCTGGAAAGGATTACGGAAAACTGAGTGCTTATTGAATCTTCCGCACCCACCCGCGTCGATCTTGCGGGCGGGACGATCGACATCTGGCCGCTTTATCTATTTCACCCTAGAGCCGCGACGGTAAATTTCGCCACGTCGCTCCGCGCTCATTGCCAAATCAAAACGCGTGATGATGGTCAGATCGTTCTCGAATCCCGGGATCGCAAGGTAGCTTTTGAAACACAACTCGCCGCCCTTGAAGATCTTGTTCGCGAAGAACGTCTTGAACTTATTTCGAAGCTGGTTCACTTTTTCAAACCGACCACCGGTTTTCATTTGATCGCAAATAGTGAAGCGCCCGCAGGCGCCGGCATGGGCGGTTCGTCGGCGCTAGCGATTGCGTGTATTGGAGCGCTCAATCGACTCGTTGGAAATCGCTACGACGAGCGAAAATTCATCAGCATCGCTGCGAATATTGAAACTACCGTGATTCGAGTACCTGCCGGTTTCCAGGATTATTATCCGGCGCAATATGGCTCCACGTCCTGCCTCCATTTTCGGTCTGACGGTATTGAACGTGAGGAACTAAGGATTGATGAAACCAAGCTCGAAAGCCGAATTGCGATCTGCTATACAGGCGAACCGCGTCTTTCAGGCACTAATAACTGGGAGATTTTCAAGCGTCACATCGATGGTGACCCAGAACTCTTCGAGCTCTTCGATGGTATTCGTGATTCGACACTGCGAATGCGCGCTGCCTTGCTGGCCGACGATTGGAAAGAGGTTAGCGAAACGATGCGTGCCGCCTATCCCAATCGAAAACGACTGGCTCCCGGTGTAACTACTCCGCAAATGGAACGGCTGGTGGAAAAGGCGCTGGCCAACGGTGCCGAAGCTGCGAAGGTTTGCGGCGCCGGAGGCGGAGGCTGTATCGCCTTTTTATGCGCCGAAGGTAGAAGAGCCGAGGTCGAGCGGGCCTTGAACGGAGAGGAAGGCGCGGAGATTGTTAATTGGAAGTTTTCGCGCGAAGGGCTGGTAGTTAACGTTTCATAGCCCGTCGTAAATCAAACTGTTAGGAGTAAGAAAAAGAACCGTTTAGAGAGCGCACTTGTGCGCCTTGGGGCAGGAACAGCTCAACGGGCACTTTCACCGCATGTATGGCGGACAAGTCCGCGGGGCTAAACGGGGGTTTTGCGATGCTGCCAAAGCTCTCAAGCTGAGTGACAACACTGCATCGCAAACTAACAGTTTACTTTACAAGAACCTCAAAGCATCCATTGATGCCGGTTGTCATAGTAAGAGGGCGATCGATCGGGATAGCGTTTCTTATATTTCTTGTAGCGGGCAAGGAGTTGCTCGTATCGTTTGTTGGAAGAATGAATTCTCCGGTGTGGCAGCTCGCGTAGATGGTTTTCAATCTTCGACATTTTCTTCGACGAGAAGCGCCAATCATAGTTCTCGAGGTCGTAAAGACTGGTGAGGCCGTATCCCTTTATCCGTCCGGAGAAGTCCACGTAAGGATCAAAGTAGCTCCACGTCAAATCCCTGAGAGATCGAAATAGCGGCTTGCGGCCATGTAATCCGATATCGCGCGAGCGGCCAATCGAGCCCCACAAACCATCTTCCTGAAATACAAAAATCACGTGATCGAGCAGATCGTGCGACTCGATATCCAGCAGGAGCGGCGGGTAGCCGTGCTGTTCAAGGATCACCGCAGCGGCGACCGCAGCTTCCAGGCAGTGGGCTTCATTTCGTTTTACGACTTCACGGAATGAGCGAAGCGTGCCACCATCGCACTCCCAGTTGTAGGGCATGGAGCTGAAAAAACGTTGCACCTGGGCCGGCTTCCGGAGGAACTGAATCAACCCCCACTCTTTGTTGGTGAAAGACTCTCTGCCGGGCGCTAAACTCATGGAGCAAGAGCTTTAACAGATGAATTAGGGAAAGGCAAAAGGCGCAAAACCGTGGAACAGGACTTAAACTTCGCAACACTCAAGTCAAAAACAGCGTCTAAGAGCTGACTATCAGGATAATCCTGATAACTATTGAGTAGCGGGAGCGTCGCCGTAAAGTTTGATTCCGGGTTGGTCTCTTGCTTCGAAGGCCTCGCGTGAGGTAAGACTTTGTCGGCCAACTAATCTGTTCTGAAGATACTTTGGATTTGCCAGAACTTATACCAAGTTAAAACCGTTTGGCAATTTGAGAGTTGCATATGAAGACGAAAAAGGCCCCTTCAACTCGCCCGATGACCCCAGGCGAAAAAGAAACTGAAACCGCGGCTGCTCGCCTGAACGAGCATATCGAAGAGGCGCTCGCTACGGTCGCAATTAGTTCTACTGCGGAGGTCGACTCACTGGCGGCCGTTGCCGATCGCATTGAACGCGCCGCACGCGATCTGTCGATGGCACTGCGTGAACTATCTGAGCAACGTCGCATTGCTCAAGACGCACCGGAATAGCGTCAAGCGATGAGAAACGATAACACTCCCGCCGCTGCCAAGCTGTTTGCCAAAAGCGTGGAGTCACTCAAACGGCGGAACGCCTTCGTGACCTTTCCCAATGCTTGCGATGCATTTCCGCGAGTGCCTGTTCAGCCCTCCGTTTTTTAGCCTCTCTGTCGGGTTTGATTCCCCAGTGGTAGGCAAGGATCACGGAGGAAATGAGCAAAAATAAGCCAAAAAGGCCCGCAGACAAGTCCATCATAACTACAACCTACAATGCAAAAATTTTATTCGGGAGAAGGTGAACCTGGTGGTTCTATCTCATGGGGAGATGGCTGCTACTTCTCGCGTTCCCAGCTTCCGAAGCTGAAGACCGCATCATGGGCGGAAAATGTTGCAACGTTATGGCGATACTTCAAAAATCTATGTGTTTGAGCGTTTGTCCTCACCCTGGCGGCCACTTCATTGGGCGGCCGCCGAGAACGTGTACGTGAATGTGAAAGACCGACTGCCCAGCTCCCGCCCCGGTATTAATCACCGTGCGATACCCTCCTTCAGCAAGTCCCTCAGAGTTTGCCACCCGCGCTGCCACCCTAAGGAGGTGGCCCAACAGCGCCTCGTCTTTGTGGGAAGCATCGTCCAGCGATTCAATGTGTTCGTGCGGGATTACCAGCAGGTGCGTTGGCGCCTGAGGATTGATATCCCGAATGACTATTGCAGACTCGTCCTGATGGACCAAGTCGGCTGGAATACTCTTCTCCACGATTTGGCAAAACAGGCAACTTTGTTCTAGCATGCTTTTAGTATTCTACCTTATTGACTTTGTTCAAATCTCGACGGCCAGCCCGCTTTGAGAAGCCTGCGAAAGCGGTGCCGTTACGGACTCTCGAATCCGCTCAATTTCTGCACCCACAGCGCGCAGCTTGGCTTCTATCTTTTCGTACCCGCGATCGATGTGATAGACGCGATCTATGATTGTCTCTCCCTTGGCCACCAGACCTGCTAAAACTAAGGAAGCCGAGGCCCGAAGGTCAGACGCAATTAACGGCGCGCCGGTTAATGGCGTGGGCCCTGTCACGGAAGCGCTATTGCCATCGATAGAAATGCGTGCTCCCATTCGCTGGAGCTCGGACGCGTGCATAAAACGGTTTTCGAAAACCGTTTCCTCGATAACGGCCCGGCCCTCGGCCTGTGTCATTAAGGCCATATATTGCGCCTGCATGTCTGTGGGAAACTTCGGGTAAGGCTGAGTGGTTACGTCCTTCGCCGTTAACGATTCAGGACAGCATACGCGAAGCGTACTTGGATTGATCTCTTCGATCCTTACGCCAACCTCGCGAAACCGCTCAATTACCGCAGAAAGATGCCGTGGCTGGCAGTCCTTGATTTCCAGGTCGCCATTTGTGATAGCAGCTGCGGCAATGAACGTCCCAGTTTCGATCCGGTCGGGAATGATAGTGTGTTCGGCACTTCCCAGGGCTTCAACGCCTTCAATCTCAATCCTACTCGTTCCCGCTCCCCGCACTCGCGCGCCCATTTTGTTGAGCAGTTCCGCCAGATCATTGATCTCGGGTTCGCAGGCTGCGTTGTGCAGAACTGTTAAGCCGCGGGCCAGCGTAGCAGCCATCATGACGTTTTCTGTTCCCGTCACAGTCACCTTATCGAACTGGATCTCACCGCCTATTAACCGGCCACCCTGGGGTGCACGCGCGATGACGTTTCCGCCTTCAAGCCTGACCTCGGCGCCAAGCTTTTCAAATGCCACAAGATGCAGGTCTATTGGTCGCGTGCCAATTGCGCATCCACCCGGAAGGGAAACCTTGGCCTTACCAAAGCGCGCCAGCAATGGACCCAAAACCAACACTGACGCGCGCATTGTTCTAACCAGTTCGTACGGCGCTTCAAACAGTTCAATGTGGCTGGCAGATATCTTGTGAGTTCGCAACTCAGGCATAAGCACAGTGGCGCCGAGATCTTCGAGCAGGCGGCGCTGCGTAATAATGTCGCGAACGTAAGGAAGATTGTGCAGCGTAATCGTTTCCGGACTGAGCAAAGCAGCGGCCATGCAGGGCAGCGCTGAATTCTTGGCGCCACTTATGGAGACGCGGCCATTGAGGGCCCGGCCGCCGGTGATACGAAATTTGTCCACGATGACAACAGATTAGATTAAAAAGCTGAAAGGTTAAAGCGGGGGCTCGGGTTGGGCTGACTGATTGAGAGTTTGTACTTGCCAAACGAGCGGGGCAAGGCGGGGTCAGCAGGAGCAGACGGCAGGAGGCAGCGGTCAGAAGTCAGAGGCCGGGATCGCTTAGCCCCAGAGGAGCCGGATGTTTATAGATGCCACGCCAGACCGAGAACCGCGCTCCAGCGGAGCGCAACCTGACGGTCTCGTCTATTTTCACCTAAACATTGCGCTCCGCTGGAGCGCCAATTCTGGTAATCGCGGTCTATCTATAAACATCCGGCTCCTCTGGAGCTAAGCGACTTCCGGCCACTGACCTCTGACTTCTGATCTCTGACTTCTGACCTCTGACCTCTGCCTCCTGCCCCTGCCGACTGCTCCTGCCCTACACTAGAGCCGGATGCCTTCTTTCCGACGAATTTTTACGCCGCCGTTCGTAGTCATCGCCCTAATGGTTGCGCCGCCTGAACCGAGATTCACAGCAAGCTCGCGGGTAATATCTCCTTGAATAGTCACCGGAAAATCTATGCTGATGCGGCCATTCACAGTGCCGGTCTCCAGGTGTGCGGAGTAGTTTTCCGGGATCGACATTGAGACGCCGCCATTGGTCGTTTTCACGTCCAGAGCTTCACCATCCCAGCGGTCGCCACTCAATTCTACATTCAGCCCGCCGTTTGTCGTGCTACCCCGTACAGTCCCGCCAATACGTTTCAGGTTAACCCCGCCATTCAGCGCGCTAAACTCGAGTTGCCCCGTTACGTCAGAAATCGAAATGCCTCCATTGTTTGTTTTCAAAGACAGATTTGAACGGCGCGGCACGAAGACTTCATAGCTAACGCTCCACCAGTAGTTGTTGCGATTGGGGGGCCCGGAAGCAAAAATCTTTGAGCCAGCCGTTTCGATCTTGACTTGTCGGGCAAGTTCAGTGGCCTCGGCTTCAGATGAGCCTGTCGATTGAATTCGTGCTCGAACGAGGATTTCATTTCGGTCCCATCCCTGAACGGAAACGCCACCGTTCATGCGTCCGTCGACTGATATAGTGCCGTCGGTGGCGGGTAGAGTTTGCTCCTTGATCTCACAATGACTCACCAACTTGTCGCTATGCCAATTGTCGCGACAATCTAGAGACGCTTTAGATCTCTCTTCCTGTGAAAAGACCGTCACACCGGCCACAGACGCTAACATCACAACTAACAAAGCGCGGCTTAGCAGCTTGTTCATGTCGTTATCTCCTTATTGAGTTTGCTTACGGTTAGACTCGCTACGGTCCAACACCATACGCCGTGGGCAGTGCGCATTGTGGAGGTTGCCTGGGGATCGGGAAGTCTTTTACTACGATAGCTTCTGTAACGCAACCGTTCTAGGAATGCCTTGCAAGTCCTCGTGAATGTCCAGCAGTTTCCATTTCTGACGGTCAATCAGTTGCTCGACCTGCGTGCCCTGATTAAAACCAATCTCGAATATGAGGTGGCCGCCAGTTTTGAGAAAATCTCCCGCCCCGTGTAGCAAGCGGCGAATGATCATCAGCCCATCCGGACCGGCTGTTAACGCCACTCTCGGTTCGTAATCGCGGACCTCTCTTTGCAGACCCGCAACTGCCCGGTCTTCGACATAAGGCGGGTTCGAAACTATCAAACCAAAAGACGATTGATGCGGATTCGCTGCGTCCAGCAGGTTGAAACAATCCGAAACGACAAACTCGATCTGCTCCAATACTGAGTGGCGCGCGGCGTTTCGTTTCGCCACGGCCAGCGCTGCCGGTGAGATGTCAATTGCGACGGCTCTTGCCCCGGCAGTCTTGCGAAGCTCATGGAGCAACGTTATGACAAGACAACCAGAGCCTGTGCCTACATCGCAAATAAACGGCGCCGTGTTGCTCTCGCCAGTGATTTTCAGCGCGGTCTCAATCAGCACTTCGGTCTCGGGCCTGGGAATCAAAACATCACTAGTCACCTCAAAATCTAGACCAAAAAACTCCTGGTGGCCGGTGATGTACTGCAATGGTTCCCCTTGAGCTCGACGCTCAAGATACTCCAGAAATTGCTTAAGCTGTTTGAGATCAATCGCCTCCTCAGCGTGACTGAGAATGAAAGAACGGTCGCGATCGATTACATGAGCCACCAACGACCCAGCCTCGCGACGGGCTTCGGGCACGCCGGCTTTGCGCAACTTATTAGCTCCTTGCAGTATGGCTTCTGCGATTGAAGTCGGCATCGTTTCCGAACTTTCTGTAGCGCACAGCTGCGCGCCTGTATCTGGACAGCCGCAAAACCAGCTGACGCCTCGACTTTTTCCCGCTTACATCTATAATATGCGGCAAAGTTCGGAATAGTTTAGCTGGGTAGGCCTGTTGGATTTCGGGAACGAGAATCTCATTGAGAGTTTCTCTTGAGTACAACGGTACGAGTCTCGTTCCTCCCGTAAGCGACAGGACCTCCAAGCCATTCGGCTTCGGAGGTTCTGGCGTAAATTGGGGTCGCAGTTTAACAACGTTTCCTAAGGAGCAACCGTGGGAGCACTCTCAAAAGCCATATTGTTGTTCACAATGAATTGGCTCGATGCTCAGCTCACCATTCTTTGGGTGCGCCTGAATATTGCTAGCGAAGGAAACGGCGTCATGGCGACTCTGCTAAACCACAGCGAGAATTCTTTCCTATCAGTCAAACTCGTCATCGGGGCCCTCTCGGCTTACACTCTCTATCGATTTGCAGAAATTCCAATCGCCCGGCGCGGAATGAAAGTGGTCCTGGCCGTCTACCTTGGCTTGATGGGGGTACACATGTTGACCGGCTTCTCGGCCCTGGGTTGGCATGCTCCTGCTACAGTTTTGACCTATTTCGTTAGCCTGCCAAAAACCTTCGTAGCGTCTTTCTCGTAAAAAATACGGAACAGCCCGACTCTGACAACGTTCCAGACAGTATGGAACCGAGTCTTTCTGCCACAGGTCTATTCGTGACCGGCGTTTGCCTCCCAGCAGGCCGGTTGATTGGTGTGCTTACGCACAGAAATCGCCGGGAAGTAAATTCATCCCGGTCGCTTCCTGGATCTATCGCCCCGCTCGTAAGCCGCGCAACTACCCGTGGGCAGTCCGGCATCTTACCCAAGTCCAATGTTAACGATTTTCATTCAACAAATACCAAGTGAGAAATAAGCCATGTTCAGAATCTCTGCACGTCAAATACTTGCCATCGCTGTACTTTCGGCACTCTTTGCCGCCGCCACGGTTGCGGTCATAGATCGGCTGTCAAATCGACTACAGCCTTCCGGTGCGGCGTTCATCGAAACCATGCCCAAGGGTCTGACCGATCCCGCCAGCGCTTCCGATGAACAAAACAACATCGAGATCTATCGCGCGCTTTCGCCCGGTGTTGTAAACGTCCATTCTACTTCCTACGCCCGCGACTTCTTTGGCTTCGTTGAGCCGCAGGAGGGTTCAGGCTCTGGGTCGGTGATCGATCAGGACGGCGACATCCTGACCAACTATCACGTCATCGAGGGCGCCAGCAAACTCGCCGTCAGTTTTGGCGGCCAAAAGAATTACGCGGCGAAGCTGATAGGGGGTGACCCTGACACTGACCTCGCCGTGATCCGATTGCTTGAAAGGCCGAAAGAACCGTTAACAATTATCAGCCTTGGCGACTCAGATAAGCTTGAGGTCGGCCAGAAGGTCTTGGCGATTGGGAATCCTTTCGGTCTGGATCGAACACTGACGACCGGTGTTATCAGCGGCCTGCAACGCCCGATACGCGCCCGCAACGGACGTCCCATCGAGGGCGCAATTCAAACGGATGCATCCATCAACCCCGGAAACTCAGGCGGTCCATTGCTCGACTCGCATGGCCGCATGATCGGAATCAACTCGCAGATCCTTTCGCCATCCGGTGCTTCAGCGGGCGTCGGCTTCGCGGTGCCCGTAAATATCGCGAAGCGCATCGTGCCGCAGTTGGTCCGTTCCGGGCAGGTGCTGCGGCCCAAACTCGGCATTGGCACTCGCGATGTGGAACCGTACAAGAACCAGCTTGACCTGCCAATTTCAGATGGCGTGATCATCCTGCAAGTGGCACCTGGTGAGGCTGCTGCAAATGCAGGTTTGCGAGGGGTAACTCAAACTGAGAATGGAGACTTTGAACTCGGCGATATCATCATCGGCATCGACAACGAAAAGGTCAGTAACAATGATGACCTCTACCGAATTCTGGACAAGCATCAGGTGGGAGATACGGTGCAAATTCAAATCTTTCGCGACGGGCGCCGGACATCTGTACCCGTACGCCTGACGGCTCCCCCGGTAAACCGCAGCTTTAGGAGATAGGACCCTATCAGAACCGGGAGCGGTAGCGACCGGCCGAAGAATCATCGTTGAAATAGATATTATAGCAGGGGGTCCACAGTCAGCACCGATGCTTGGCGATCGTCCGGTGGAAATCTTTACTAGCTCCCTACGTTTCCAATTCTGATATGATTGCGCGCGGCTACTCTCTTCGAGCGCTAGGGCTATGTGTGATCAAGATGGGTCGAGTTGAGTTTTTGGCCGGTCGCTACCGCTCCCGGTTCTGATTGATCCATGAATCAAACAAACCACTTTTTCGATCTCGGCTATGGCTGGCTCTGCAAACATTGCAGCGCCGCTGACGCCGAACCAGCGCA
This sequence comes from Pyrinomonadaceae bacterium, assembly GCA_036560225.1. Classification (GTDB taxonomy): domain Bacteria; phylum Acidobacteriota; class Blastocatellia; order Pyrinomonadales; family Pyrinomonadaceae; genus PSRF01. The sequence goes on from DATBRN010000200.1 coordinate 9,544, forward strand.
TGAACACCACGGGGGCCTTGCCGGCTTCTTCAGCCATCCCGATTCGAACAAGAAGGAAGACAAGACTCCAAGATTGGCGCTGGCAAGTTGGACCGACTCTTCCCGCCACGCCCTTACCTGCCCGCGCTGCGGTATCGAAGAGACGATTCTGTAGAACTTAATCCGACCTTTTTAGATAACGTAGTTCATAATCCCGCATGCTGCGCTGGATCACGTCGAGCGCTTCTGCTCGATCATATACATCCACAATCTCTACGCGCCGCGGGTCCTCGCCCGGCAACTGTTTATAACTCAGGAAATAATGTTTCAGACGATCGACTAGAGCTTTCGGACACTCATCAATATCCTCAACGTGCCCATATGCAAGGTCGGCTTCAAGGACGGAAATGATCTTATCGTCGGCTTGTTCGCCATCGATCATTCTGAGGCCGCCGATGGGTCTGGCCCGCAGAAAAAAGTTTCCTTGAGCAAATGTTTTCTCAGTCAGCACGCAGATGTCCATCGGGTCGCCGTCGCCTTTGATATCACACATTTCGGTGCGTTCGGCACAAAGCTTCGCCACCTCCTCGCCACAAAAAGTTTGTGGAATCAAACCATAAAGTGATGGGCACATTGAGGAAAACCGCTGTGGCCGGTCTACGTGCAGATGGCCCGACTCTTTGTCCAATTCATATTTGACCGCATCCGTCGGCACTATTTCTATGTAAGCGTTCACCGTTCCGGGTGCTTCGGATCCCGGAGAAACACCATGCCAGGGGTGTGCCTGAAACATGAGCTTGAGAACACTTAAGGGAGCCTCATCATTGGACATACGACCGGACCTTTCCTGTTTCTGCGTCTGTTTCTGTCGGTGTTAGAATCCTAGCCGCGCAGCCGAGGGTTTACAACAAAGAAACTGAGCTCGCCAAAATATATGGCGACATCCATCGATGTAATTGATCGTGCCCAATCCAGCGCAATCTCTCTGCGCTGGATTATCAGTGCGCGCGACGACCTCATCTGGCTGATCGGCTCAGTTGCCTCAAGCTATCTGCTGCTGGTTCTTTACGTGAAGAACATCATTCCGCTGGTGCCGATGGTGGCGCTCTGGGCCATACTGATCGATGCGCCCCACGTTTTTGGCACGTTTTCCCGAACCTATTTCGATCGCACTGAACGACACAACCGCCGTCGTCTGCTTTGGGGCTCGCTACTGTTCTTCGCGATTGGCCCACTGATGGTTTTCGCGGGCGCCGGTCTCATCTTCTTTTTCCTGGCCGCTCTTTGGGCCTATTACCACCTGGTCAAGCAGCACTACGGCTTCATGGTGCTGTACAAAAAGAAAAATAACGATCTAGCTCCGGTTGATAATGCGCTGGACCGACTGTTTCTTCTCTTCGCTTTCAATTACCCATTTGTAGCCTTCATCGCGGGTGATCCGGAAGCGATGGCCCGCGTCCCGGCGATGTTGCAGTCAGGCGTCGAGGGGCTGGCAACAATTCTTCTTGCCGGCACAGTTGTTCTTGGACTGGTCTGGCTGGGCCGGCAGATACTGCGCGCAATCACTGGGGAGCCGCTTGATGTTCCGAAGTATCTTTTACTCGCCGCAGCGATTCCGATGCATTGGATCGTATTGCTAACACCAATGCCGCATAAGCCGATCGCAATCGTGGCCATTCTGACCATCTACCACAATCTGCAATATCACCGGCTGATCTGGTTTCATAATAAGAAATACACGAGAGCCCCGCACGCTATGGTTGGAACTGCGGGCGACTCGGCGGTCGCGACCAGCCACAGGCTTGACGCGGGCAGTAGCCAAACGACGAGGCAAGGGATGGAATCGAATCGAGAACTTCGCCAGAAATATGGTGCTGCCGAGTTAATCAGCCGCCGGCTTCTCTACTACATCGCCTTCGGAATTCTCTTTGGACTGATCTACCAGGGGCCCAGACAAATTCTGGGTTACATTAGTCTGAAGAGTGGCAACGGGCTCGCGGACCCGCAATCATTTGCCATCCAACTGGGCATATCGTTCCTCTGGGGCTATGCTTTCATTCACTACTACCTCGACTCAAAAATATGGCGCGTCCGTCGCGACCCATCCGTCGGAAAAGCACTGAACATGGCCTGACGGCTTGTCTTGTAGATCTTGTTAATCCTATCCAGTTCTCTAAACTTCGAATTTGTCCATGGCAGATTACGAATTCGTCACCATCTGGCGCTTCAACGCACCCCAGGAGAAAGTCTGGGATCTGATTTTTCATTCCGAAGACTGGCCGCAGTGGTGGCGCGGCGTCGAGCAAGTTGAGAAGGTGAAGGATGGCGATTCAAATCATGTCGGCGCCATTCAACGTTACACTTGGAAAAGCAAACTTCCTTATCGCCTCATCTTTGAGATGGAAACAACTCGCGTTGAACCTCCTTCAGTGATCGCGGGGCGCGCTATTGGAGAACTCCAGGGCTTTGGCCGTTGGCTACTCTCAAACGACGGCGAAACAACAACAGTTCAGTACGATTGGAAAGTTGAAACAACCAAACCGTGGATGAACTTGATCGCGCCGATTGCCCGGCCATTCTTCAGTTGGAACCACAATGTATTGATGGGCTGGGGCGGTGAAGGACTAGCGAAACGTCTGGGTGTTGCGTTGCTGCCAAGTTTGATCGACCCGCATTGATCGCGTTCCTGCTTTCAACCACAGAACTCTGCAACAACATCAGTAAAAGCCTGTGGGTACTCCTCTTGAGGTAAGTGTCCGCACTCGCGAAACACTATCAAGCGCGAATTCGAGATCTCGTCGTGCAGCTGCTCACCGTCTCGCAAAGCCACTTCGCGATCGGTGTCGCCCCAGATCAGGAGCGTTGGCGCTGTCAGCAAATGCGCATCACGCGAGACGCGTTCAGCGTCCCAGCGGCGCACCGTGCGAATGATGGCTCGATGAGCGCCTCTCGTCCGCAAGGGAAGATGACGCGCATCTACCCTGCGCTCGTCCAGCACCCACGAATGTTTGTCGTAAACTCGCTTCATCCTCAGCCGCAGCAAGCGACGCGAACCAACCACGAGCGGAGAAAGAACGTCGCCGATAATTGGCGAACCGAAGAGCCGCATCAACAAATACCTGGTTGGCTTGTTGTTTGTGACCGCGCCCACCAGCACCAGCTTGTCAACCACAGCCGGTTGATCGAGGGCAATCGTTGCGGCGATCGCTCCTCCGTAGGAACTACCAACCAAACAGGCGCGATCAATCCCCAGCCGCTCAATCAAGTTGAAAACTATTTTTGCCTGCGAAGCGATCGTGTAGTCAAGCTCACGAGGTTTGCCCGAATAGCCGTAGCCGGGAAGGTCTGGTGCGATCACTCTGAAACCCGCCCCGGCGAGCTCGAGAAACACCTTGCTCCAAACGAGATTGGAAGAAGCGAAACCATGAATCAAAATCAATGGTTGCGCCTTGGTCCCACCAACTTCCTGATAATGCACGCGCACACCGTCAACATCAGCGAACCTCGAATATTCTGCGTGGAAGACTGCTTCGCGGTTCTTCTCCCACTCGACATCGCCCGGACGCAGAAGCAACTTGGCAGCCACGAAGGCGCCCAAAGCAGAAGCCGACATTCCGCCAATCCAATAACGCTTCTTCATCAGTTCTCCGGCGCGATGACTACGCGCGGATGTAACAAGCCCTCCGCAACGTTGAAATCCGCAACTGCGATCAGGTTCCCCTTATCATCCCGCATTCTCACGCGCTCTCCATCGTTCCAAACGGCCTGCGATACCTTGATCGACACACCGTTTCGGACTTTGCGTAGATCGTCGCCGCCCAAATCTATGTAAGGCAGTCGCGCGAGCGCTTCATCCGGCCGCAACAAAATCTGACCCAGTGACTCTTCACCAAGATGCAGCTTCAACTGCTCTAACGTCTCAGCCTGCTGTACCGGGAAATCGCCAACCCGCGTGCGGCGCAATGCAGCCAGGTGCGCACCCACTCCTAAGCGTTTACCCAGATCTTCTCCAAGCGTTCGGATGTAAGTGCCGGCCGAACATTCAATGCGCACCTCGAAATCGAAAGTACCGTCCTGATTATCTTTAAGCAACTGTGCTACTGGCTTGCTGGCGAGATTGATTGGCTCAAACTTATAGATGCAAACCCTCGCAGGCTTCCTTTCCACCTCTTCGCCGTGCCGTGCCAGTTCGTAAAGCTTGCGGCCACTCTGCTTTTTCGCAGAATACATTGGCGGGATTTGATCAATCTCGCCGCTCAAACTCTCGAGCGCCGCTTCGATTTGTTCCGCGGACCAAGCCGGAGTTGCTTTTCTTCCGGATCGGGCGTCATCCGTGTTGTCGCCAACAGGCTTTCCGGTAACGTCTCCTGTATCGGTAGCGTACCCCAACCGAATCACTGCCTCATACTCTTTTTCCAAACCACTGAGGAACTGGGCCAGACGCGTAGCGCGGCCGACGAGAATCGCAAGGACTCCTGTGGCAAACGGATCCAGTGTTCCCGTGTGGCCTACGCGCCGTTCCCGGAGAATATGCCGCACCTGCGCCACCACATCGTGCGATGTTATCCCTGCAGGCTTATCAATAATCAACAGACCGTCCATCATTGGGTATTCTAGATTCTTAGCTAGCTGTTGGCGATTCAGAAGAGCGGGGGCAAGCCCACCTTTTCAACCCTGAGATGTTTTGACTTGTTCTATTGTTCTAGTGGTGAATGCCTTTCGATCAATAATAATCGCTCAACTCAAATAACCTCAGGGTTGGGAAGGTGGGCTTGCCCCCGCCGTTTCGATGCGACAACGATGTGATTAAATACGACTAATGCAGAAACGACGTTCGAGATTGAAGCCCGAGAAGTTGAGCAAATCCTCTTTGACTCCCGAGGAAGTGCGGGCGCGCGCATTTCAACGCGCGGTAAAGTTGCTCGCAGCCAAGCCGCGTTCGGTGGCGGAGTTGCGTGAGCGCTTACTTGAGAGATGTTCCAACAAAGCTATCGTTGAAACTGTTATCGCCCGACTGCGCGAGTATGGCTACCTCGATGACGAGCGTTACGCCTTAGGGTACGCATCGACACAGGTGAGGCAACAACCAATGGGGCGCCGACGACTAGAACAGAGCCTACGGCTTAAGAAGGTTGAGGGCGCGGTTGTTGATGAGGCACTCGATCAGGTCTTTTCAGAAACTTCGGAAGACGAATTGATCGATCGCGCCGTTGAAAAACGACTTCGTCTTCGCGGCCAACCAAAAACGCGTGCTGAAGCCAAGAGTCTTTTCGATTACCTGCTGCGCCAGGGTTTTCCGTTCGAGCTGGTGAGTGAAAAAGTCCGCACGGTATCCAGAACTGGGACGGACGAAGACACGGATTGAGTTTTGGGGGTGGTTAGTTCCGGTTCATTCTGGCGGCGCAACTATCTCCACCTCACTTTGGGGAGCGGTTTTCAACGTAACTCGCGTCGCTTTTGGCGCCATTTTCCTAATATCGTCGAGCGATTTCATGGATCTCGACAGGTCCGCAGGAACCACTATCAGCAGATACTCGCCTGGCGGCCCACTGACGCTGAACGCTCCGGCGCTGTCAGCCTCTCCGCCCACTAGCGCGTCCCGCCGGCTCCACTTCGCTTCTTCTAACGGTAGGAGTACAACGAAGGCCTTAGACATCGGCTTCCCATTCTGCCTGGTAACGATATGACCTGAGAGTCTGCCGACTTCTTGCGACAGTACTACTACCACGCCCTTAACCTCACGTCCTTCCTCGACCTTCAGGGTCTGTCGAAGGAGATCTCGATTGTTCCAGGTTATGGACTTTACGAAATACTGCTTTTCACTACGGACGCTGAGAGTGTTTTCGCCAGGAGCAATGCCCTCGAGTAAGAACGCGCCTTTTGCATCCACATCCACACTGCGGCTTGAAACATAACCGTATGATTTGTTGGGCTCGATTCTCTCCGAAGATATGTTCAGTGATGCGGGAAGAGGCTTGTTACCTTCTACCACAATGGTCCCTGATATGCGGCCTCCTTCTGTTAGAGCGATGACTACATCTAATACGTCTGCGCCGGCGATTGTTACCTCTTGTCTTTGTGCCAGGAACTTATTCCAAGCCATTTGACGTCCGTCGAATGTGATCGGGTCGATTCGAACATCGTAAAAGCCATCTGGAACATCTTTGAATGTCCAACGCCCATCCTTGTCTGCTCTGGTGGAGATACCGTAAGGCCGTGTTAACGTCGGGCCGCTTAAACCTTCATCATGAGGGTCCAATCTAAGATAGACTCCGGCAAGCGGTTTCCCACTTACGGTGACACTCCCCGCAACTTGATAGGTGGCGCGCTCAGCTAATGTAAGGTCAATATTGCTTGTCTCACGGCCAGACTCGACTTGAATGACGCGAGCGTTTTTCATACTTGAGGCGTCAGAAAAGTAATAGGGATTGATCGACTTGTTCCCCACTGTCTCCATGGTCCCGCCATCTCGCTCTTCTATCACCAGGCTTTGCTCCATGACACTGACAATATACTCACCCGGCTGGAGTGGATAGATTCGAAATACGCCGCGATCGTCAGTCTCCGCGCCCGAGGCAACGAAGGGAGCATGTGTCCACTGCTTCCCAACTTTCATGAAAACATTCACCTGGGCTCCCACAGCGGCTTCTCCGTCCGGATAAGTAACCTTGCCTGTGATGGAGGCACCGCGCTCGGCCTTGACCTGCACGTTCGTAGTTGAACTCCCGTCGACGCTAACTTCTACTCCTGTTCGTTTCTCGAGATTGCTCCAGGAAAACCCATTGGTGTGTCCGGAAAAACCCATGACGACACGGTAGTCACCTGCAGAAACATTCTTGAAACTAAACTCACCATCAGCGTTCGTAACAGCCTTGCGGGATTCTGCCTGGTTGTCTTTTGAAAACAACATTACAGGCACTCTTCTGGCTGGTCGCCCAGTGTCGTCGTAAACGGCTCGGCCGGTAATAGTGGAATGACCCGTCGGGTTGTCGGCTCGTGGAGTGAAACTGGCGGTTTGCGCCAATACCGACACGTGAAGGCACGCGAGCAAAGCGATTAGACGAAGAAGGCACAATGTGGACGAGACGAGTTTTTGCGGGTTCATTTTGCAACTACTCCTTGTGAGAAGGTCGATTTGGCAAGCGCCTATCGAGCGCAAACGTTGTCCGTGAAATTACGAGCTACCTGCAACGGTTGTCAACAAATCTGCGGGTATCTGTGGGAGTAGGTTAGTTCGAAACTGACTCACTACCCGCTAATACCCCTCGTTTCTCGCGCTGTATGACTGCATGCTAAACTCCAATCAATTATGACTGGCAACGAGATTCGCGAACTATTTCTTAAATACTTCGAGCAACGTGGACATACACGCGTGCGCTCCTCGCCCTTGTTGCCTGCGAACGATCCGACGCTTCTCTTCACCAATGCCGGCATGAATCAGTTTAAAGACGTGTTTCTGGGCCTGGAGAAACGTGATTATGTGCGCGCCTGCTCCGCCCAAAAATGTGTGCGCGCCGGCGGCAAGCACAACGACCTCGATGAAGTCGGCAAGACTGCACGTCACCAAACGTTTTTTGAGATGATGGGCAATTTTTCGTTTGGCGATTATTTCAAACGTGAAGCGATCCAGTATGCCTGGGATTTCCTTACCGGCAGTCGTGATGAAGGCAAGCTCGCCCTTGATCCGGAACGTCTCTGGTTCACAGTCTTTGGTGGCGACGAAGAGGTGCCTGCCGATGAAGAAGCCGCGGCGCTATGGGTCGAAGTCAGCGCCAGACCGGAACGCGTCCTGCGTTTTGGACGCAAGGATAATTTCTGGCAGATGGCGGAAACTGGTCCCTGTGGACCTAATGCAGAAATCAACTACTACCTGGGCGAGCATCCGGAGGATCCTGAGTTTAATCGAGCTGATCTGGTCAATGGACCAGGCGATACCACCATGGAGATATGGAATCTGGTCTTCATGCAGTACAACCGCATCGAAGTTGAGCCGGGCAAGTACAAACTCGAGTCACTGCCGAAACCGTCAGTCGACACGGGGTTGGGACTCGAACGCACCGCCGTAATCCTGCAAGGAAAGTTTTCAAATTACGACACCGATCTGCTTCGCCCGATTGTTGATTTTACTGCCAGGCTGGCCGGACGCGATTACGAAGCGGAAACGCTGGAAGGCTTTGCAATGCGCGTCATCGCGGACCACGCTCGCGCCACAGCTTTCTTAATCGCTGACGGAATTCTTCCCGGAAACGAGGGCCGCAACTACGTGCTGCGAAAGATCATGCGGCGTGCGATTTATCAGGGCCGCCACACTCTCGGTTTCAAGGAGCAGTTCTTCTACAAAGTAACTGACTTCGTCATCGACCAGATGCACGAACCTTATCCGGAGCTTGAGGCGCAGCGGACCTTTATCGAGAAGATGGTGAAGCTGGAGGAAGACCGTTTTGGATCGACAATGACTGTTGGCCTGCAAAAGCTGGACGAGCTTTTCTCACAGACTCCGAAAGATCAGATGCCTGTTTATATGGACCTCGCTCGCCTTTACGATACCTTCGGAATTCCTCGTGATCTCATTCGCGTCAGCCTCGAAGAGAGGGGCTTCGTAACGGATGAAACGCAGTTCAGCGAGTCGTTCGATGCTGCTTTGCAAGCTCTCCAACAGAGCGGCGCGACAGAAAAGGCTCAAGGTCGAGCCAAAACAAATCCTGTCTACGCAAACGTTGCCGGCGACAACGAGCGGTCCGTCTTCAAAGGTTATGAAACTACACGTGTGGATGATGCGCGAGTTGTTGCTCTGATCAAGGAAGGCAATGAGGTGCAGGAGTTAAGTGAAGGCAATGAAGGTGAAGTTGTTTTGACTCACACTCCGTTTTACGCAGAGAGCGGTGGACAGGTTGGCGATGTTGGCAGACTAAGCAACCCACCGGCTACCGCAGGTAGTACTGACTTCATTGCTGAGGTTGTAGATACCTACTCACCGGCGCAGGGTTTGATTGTCCACAAGGTCAGAGTCGAAAAAGGAACCTTGAAGATTGGCGATACGGTCTCGGCTGAAGTTGACGTTGAAAAACGCGACGCAACGCGACGCAATCACACTGCTACGCACTTGATGCATGCGGCACTCCGTGAAGTTTTGGGAACGCATGTCAAACAAGCCGGTTCGGTGGTGGCGCCCACTTATCTGCGGTTCGACTACACCCATTATCAGCCTTTGACCCAAAGTGAGATCGAAGAGATTGAGAACCTCGTTAACTATCACATCCTCCGTAACGAGCCGGTGCAAACGGACGAGATGGCCGTGGAAGAGGCAATGCGTTCGGGGGCGATGGCCTTGTTTGGCGAGAAGTATGGCGAGAAAGTGCGCGTGCTTTCAATTAAAGGAGCTGCCGGCGGCGAAGACATTTTTTCGAAGGAACTTTGCGGCGGCACTCACGTGCGCGCCACGGGAGACATCGGGCTTTTCAAGATTACGAGTGACGAATCAATCGCTTCCGGGGTGCGTCGTATCCGAGCCGTCACAGGAATCGACGCTTTCGAACGGTTCCGCGAGACGGAAGCGATAGTGGACAGAGTGACGGCCGACTTGCGCACCTCGCGAGCTGATTTGCCCGCAGTCATCGGCAAGTTACAAGACGACCTTAAGAAAGCACGACGCGAAGCCGACGAGCTACGCATGAAGATTGCGACCGGCGCTTTGGGTGGTTCGTCCGCGAATGGCGGCGAGACGCGCGAAGTTGCTGGCGTGCGGGTGCTGGCTCATGAAGCACGCGGTCTCGACTCCGCCGGCATGCGACAGCTTTCCGACACCTTGCTCGCGCGCATTAAGTCGGGCGTAGTTGTGCTTGGCCGCAGCAGCGACGGAAAGGTATCGCTGATTGTTCGCACCTCCGACGATCTCTCCGATCGAGTTCCCGCGGGAAGAGTCATTAAGGAACTCGCTCCCATTGTCGGTGGCAAAGGTGGTGGCAAGGCAGACATGGCCGAAGGTGGCGGCAGTCAACCCGAAAAACTTGGCGAAGCCCTTGAAGCAAGCTATGCGATCATAGAGAGACTGTTGAGTTGAACTATCAAAAGCGCGAGCGACGTTGGCTTGGAAACGTGCTCGCGCTTTCTTAAGGCTTGTTTTGCAACAAGCCTCCCCCCACAACTTCAGGCGATCGTTACATTGCTTTCTGTTTGTCAGTTAGCTCGACACCCATTTTTTCAAGCGTCACCTTATTAAGAGTGCCGGTGACTTTGAGAGTTTCGGCTGCCTGATACTTCCGCAGGCCTTCGCGCGTGGCGTCGTCGAGTTTTCCTGTCTCCTCCCCTGAATAGAACCCACGGTTCTTGAGAATCTTTTGCGCTTGCTTAATCTGATCCTTGCTGGCTCTAAAGATCGGTTTCCTGGGCACTTTCGGTTTTGAGCTTGTTGAACTTGTGGTAGTGGTTGAGCTGTTTGATTTCTGGGCCATCGCCGCTGAAAAGACAAACAGCAGTGACAAAACTAGCGAGAGTGTCTTTTTCATATGGTTCCTCTTTTTAGTGAAGTCGTGAAAGCGGCGCGCGGCAATTGTTGGGAAAGCGCGCGTATCATACAAACTCTCAGCGATAGTTCAAGCGCCTCAAACCCAATCGGAAAAACCAATAATTGCAAGCGATTTTGCAACGCTACTTCGCCACCAAATGCGCCACTCAGTAGGGCAAACGGGACTCAACACTGGGACCGCGGGCGTCTGGCCCGCAATGAGCGCGCAACGCGAACAACCAGTTCGCCTCCGGGGTCCTGAGCAAGGCCCTGTCCTCCACTAAATCGCGCTCCGCTGGAGCGCCAATTCTGTAATCGCGGTCTATCTATAAACATCCGGCTCCTCCGGAGCTAAGCCAGATACGAGCCCTTCTAAACCTGCCTTGACCCACCAGATGTCAAAGTTTTAACAAAACGTGACCAAAATACGCTCATTTCATTGGGGATTTGTCGAGTGTTGGCGTTAGTTTAACGGTTGTGTTATTATCTTCACGGTCTTTTTTGGACGCTCGGAGAGACCAAGCCTCGAATACTTCACGCCTGGCAGCATTCCATCGCTAAAAGGTTTTCAGCCCCGCAGTTCAAATTTTGTTTCTGCCCAGAATAGGATTCCATGAAAAGCTTTTCCCTTAGTGTTGCTATCCTTCTAACTCTTACCGTATCGGTATTCGCGCAGAGCGCGTCTGAACGTGGTGGATCCAACTCATCCGCTTATCGTGCGGACAACTTTGACCTGAAGACCGGTGTCCAGATCGTGACACCTCCGGCAAGTCCTCTGAAGAAACTCCGCAAGGGACGCCTGGTGACTTCAAATAATCTGAACTACTCACCCGCGAGCCAACCGCTAACTCGTACCACCAGCATGAACTGGACGGGCAGCCTCGGCGGCTTCACAACCGGAAACGCAACTATTGACGGTTACATACTTGAATCCGGACGCCGCAATTCCGTCGATCCACTGCTGCTCTATGCCATCATGCATCAGGAATCAACGTTCAAGCCTCGCGCCATGTCTAACAAGGGCGCGCGCGGTCTGATGCAATTGATGCCGGGAACAGCGCAGCGTTTCGGCGTTACCAGCATCTGGGATCCGCAACAGAACATTGAAGGTGGCACTCGTTACGTGCGTTTCCTGTTGGACTTGTTTGAAGGAGACGTCAAACTGGCTCTCGCTGGTTATAACGCCGGTGAAGGTGCAGTGATGAAGTACGGTTATCGCATCCCGCCCTACAGTGAGACGCAGGAATATGTGCGACGCATTAGCAACCGTTATGACTTGATTCGCGATCCCGTGGCGTTCCGAAATGCAAACAGCTTGACACGTGAACAGCTCGCTGCCAATCAAGGCAAGGATTCAAAGCCGTTAACAGTCTACGAACGCACCGTGTCTGCAGTGAAGCTGCCAGACGGTCGTCTGCAGCTGGTGACGCAATAAGTTTTCCGGCAAACGTCGGGACGAAATAAGAAAGCGAGGCCGGGAATTTCGGCCTCGCTTTTGTTTTGTTATGTTGCGTGGAGCGTAAGACGTCAAGCTAAAGCTTGGACTCTGAACTGAAGCTTTTACTCTAAACTAGCTGACTGGTTGGGTGATTAGTGCAGGCAGCGGCGTGACTACTCGAGCTGCCGGCACACAAAGCACCGGACAGGGCGAATTCCTCACGACGCGTTCGATTTCAGAGCCGAGCACAGGTGCACCCCCAAAAAGCGAAGCGTGAACGCTCGTACCGATGACTATCAAGTCTGCATCCTTCTCGGCGGCGAAGCGCACGATTTCTTCATAAGGCCGGCCCTCGGCGATGTGCGCCACGGCAGGAGCGCCATCACCGCCAGTAAGCTGCCGCATTCGCTCCTGCACATAAGCACGCAACCGAGAAAGCGCATTCAGGCCACCTTCCGGAAACATCACCGCAATCTGTTCCAGGTAATCTCCGATCACGTGCACCGCATGAAGTTCGGCTCCCGTTTGATTTGCCAGTTTTGTTGCCACCTGGGTTGCAGCAGCAGACGATGGTCGAAAGTTTGTGGCCAGGACAACGCGATTCAAACGAACTTCGCTGTGGTCACCGCGGTGTTCTACAAAATCATGCTGCGGCGGACGAATGGTCAGCACAGGACAAGGCGCCTCGGCGATAATCTCCTCAGCCGTTGAACCCCAAAGCGCGCGCGACAGTCCCTTGCGACCGTGTGTCACAACGGTCACGAGATCGATATCGTAATCGCGGACCGCTTTTGCGATTTTCGGCGCGGGATCTCCCTCGACGATTACCGGCTCAACTTCAAGCCCATTGAATAGCGGGTCAGCCAACAGACTTCTAACCTCGCTTCTCACTTGTAGTAACCATTTGTTGTCCTGCTCCTCGAAAATACGTTCAGGCAGGGTAAGTAAATTGGCAGGCACGTTCGCGCTCTGCACGCTAAACAGCACCACGCGTCCACCCCCACTATGCGCCAGGGCCGCTGCGTACTTCAGGGCCGCGCGCGCGTGCGGCGTGAAATCAGTCGGGAATAAGATGTTTCTAAATGGATACATAACAAACGTCGAATTGTGACTTTGGGTTTTTCTAGAGTCTAACAAGAAAAAAGTAGACGGGAAAGATCCGGACCTTAATGTTGTTGGTAATGAAGCAGTTTACCTTCCAAGTCTCATTCGCGCCGCAGCAGTCCCCGGTGGCGGGAAGGGACTCAACATCAGTACCGGAAGCGCGCACTAGCTCCGCCCCCGTCTCGATGACTCCTTGCATCACCATCTTCCCCGCTCCATTCAAAACCACGATCACGATGCTTGCGCCATGCACATCCATACCAACATAATACGTTTTCATAGGGCTCTCCTTCGGTTCAAACTTGAAGTCTTGGAACAACTCCAAGCTAACACCTTTGGGGCGCCCTTTCATATATAGAGTAGCAACCGGCCAAAGACCCAAGGTTGGTTATCTGATTCTTTGGGTCGCACTGGAGAACTGGTAATCAAGCTTGAGTCTTCGGCCGTCGCTACTGCTTCCGGTACTGATGTTGAGCGCAAGGCCCATCATGAATTTGTCCGCCTCCGATCTTAATTTGGAACCGTTTCCGGCATCGAAGAGGCTTTGTTGACCACCGGGCTAAAGCCGCGGCGCGAATGAAACTCGGAGCACACTGCATCAGTACCCTGTTGTTTTTCCTCTGGATTTTCCGCCGCGTTTCGTGCCAAACTCCGCAGACACTCCTTCAGCCAAGGCCGATAGCACGCTCGATCCAAATCTAGGTCCACTTCCGGAGGCAACCGTTGCTCAAAGGAATCTTTCGCACTAAGAACCTTGACGACATTCTGGCAACTGCAGGCGGTCCACAGTTTTCCCTAAAGCGGACGCTGGGAGCTTTCAATGTCACATTAATTGGAATCGGGGCAATCATAGGGGCGGGAATTTTCGCAACCGTAGGGACCGCAGCGTCCGGCACCGCAGAGCGCGCCGGCGCGGGTCCTTCACTGATGCTTTCATTTGTAATTACTGCCGTGGTCTGCGGCTTCACCGCGCTCTGTTATGCCGAGCTGGCATCAATGGTGCCGATCTCCGGCTCGGCTTACACCTATTCCTACGCTACCCTCGGTGAACTGGTGGCGTGGATTATCGGTTGGGACCTCATTATTGAGTACGCGATTGGCAACGTCGCTGTGGCGATTAGTTGGGCAGAGTTTTTTAATCGGCTGCTGCGAAATCTTGGTATTCACTTCCCTGACTGGCTTTCACAAAACTATCGCACAGCAACGCCGGAAGTGCTCGCCGCCGCCCCTCATGTTTTTGGCGTACCGATCGTGTTCAACCTGCTCGCGCTGGGTATTGTTGCGCTGATCACCGTCGTGCTCGTTTGGGGTATCAAGGAATCCGCTGAATTCAACGCCGTCATGGTAGGAATAAAAATCCTCGTCCTGTTGTTCTTTATCGTGCTCGCCCTTTACTATGTTTCACCTGCGCAAATGACCGAGAACTGGCAACCGTTCCGACCGCAGGGTTGGGCGGGAACCTTCACCGGGGCAGCTGTTGTCTTTTTTGCCTACATCGGATTCGACGCCGTAAGCACCGTGGCGGAAGAAACAAAAAATCCGGCCAGAGATTTACCGATCGGAATTATTGCTTCCTTAATCATCTGCACTATCTTGTACGTTCTGGTGGCGGCAGTATTCACAGGCATGGTCCCCTGGGGTGCCGTGCGTGGCTGGACAGCCGCGCAGCGCGGCGAAGCGCTAACGATGGCGCTGGAACATGTGGCGCCACAGGCACACTGGCAAAACACTGTCGTCGCTTTTGGTTCGGTTGTAGCGCACACCGCCGTGCTTTTGGTATTTCAATTGGGCCAACCGCGAATCTTCTTTTCTATGGCCCGCGACGGCCTGCTTCCCTCCGTCTTTGCCAGCGTGCACCCGAAATTCAAGACGCCACATGTAACCACAATTCTGACGGGCGTTCTTGTCGGCGGCATCGCCGCCTTTGCAACCGTCGACGAGATGGTCAGTCTCACTAACATCGGGACCCTTTTCGCATTCATCCTCGTTTGCGTTGGTGTGATGGTGCTGCGCCGTAAAGATCCGTTACGACTCCGCCCGTTTAGAGTCCCACTTGGACCATACCTGCTACCTTCGCTGGGTGCGATCTCGTGCGCGTTTCTTATTTACTATCTGCCCGAAGGTTCCTACTGGCGATTTGTTGGCTGGCTGATGTTGGGTCTCGCCATCTATCTGTCCTATGGTTACACCCGCAGTGCCGTTGGTATGAAACTCAATCGCCCGTCGCGAACGCCGTGGGGACTTAAGCTTTCGGCGATTTCGTTTCTGCTGGTGGCGGTAGGTCTTTTTGTTATCCCACACGACGTGGCCCCGCGCGAGCTTCTGACTGAAGCCTTCAACTCAGGAGCGGAGAATCATAATCACACGTTATACGGATTGCTGATTATCATTGTGGGGCTGGCTGGCGGCCTGATCGGAATAGCGCTGGGAGGCGCTGCCCGGAAACCAGTTGACGAGAACCCGGTACCATAGGTTGTTCTATGAATGCACTTCCCATAATTATCGGCTCCCTCTGCGTAATGGCAATCGCCTATCGCTACTACTCCGCCTTCATCGCTGCGAAGGTACTTGCGCTGGACGACTCGCGGCCAGTGCCGTCGCAAACGATGTACGACGGACATAACTATTACCCGACAAACAAGTGGGTACTTTTCGGCCATCACTTCGCGGCTATCTCCGGAGCAGGTCCGCTGATCGGGCCGGTGCTGGCAGCGCAATTTGGCTTTCTGCCCGGGCTTTTGTGGTTGGTGATTGGTGTTTGCCTCGGTGGTGCTGTCCACGATTTCATGATCCTGGCGGGCAGCATTCGTCGCAAGGGAAAATCGCTGGCGGAAATGGCTCGCACTGAGATTAGCCCGCTTTCGGGTTTGGTAGCGGGAGTAGCCATCCTTTTCATCGTTGTCATTGCACTCGCTGGGCTGGGTCTGGTGGTGGTGAACGCGCTCGCTGAATCGCCGTGGGGCGCGTTTACGGTTGGTTTCACAATTCCCCTAGCGCTCTTCATGGGTCTCTACATGTATCGTTTCCGCAAAGGAAAGATCGGCGAGGCAAGCTTGATAGGAGTCGTGGGGTTGCTGGCCGCTGTCTATCTCGGCGGTCGCATTGCTGATTCGTCATGGGCCCAGGCATTCACTCTGTCGCGCAATGCCCTCGTTATTATCATGGCGGCTTACGGCTTCATCGCTTCGGTGCTGCCCGTTTGGATGTTGCTCTGTCCGCGCGATTACCTTTCTTCTTACTTAAAGATTGGAACAATCGCCTTCCTCATCATCGGAGTGATTCTCGTGCATCCAAACCTGAATATGCCGGCGCTCACGCCTTTCACTGCGGGCGGTGGTCCGGTGATTCCCGGCAGACTTTATCCGTTTGTATTTATCACCATCGCTTGCGGAGCGATTTCAGGTTTTCATGCGCTGATCTCTTCCGGCACCACGCCAAAGATGATCGCCAAAGAAAGTGACGCGCGCATGATCGGCTACGGCTCGATGTTAATGGAAGGTATCGTCGGTGTCGTGGCGCTGATTGCAGCTACCTCTCTTTTCCCCGGCGACTATTTTGCCATCAACACGGCGCAGAAAACCGACACACAAAAAGCTGCGTATGTTCGCATGGTTGA
>DATBRN010000201.1:0-11384 GCA_036560225.1 Pyrinomonadaceae bacterium
ATCTCAACGATAAGGACAAACTTTATCGAAAGGTAATGTAAAACAGTTCCGAGTTTCGAGTTCCGAGTTTCGAGTTTCGAGTTCCGAGTTTTTTCTTGGTGACGTGCCGTTTAGATAGGGCACTTGTGCCCCGCCGCGAGGGGCGGACAAGTCCGCTTTCTAAACGCTCGGCAGTATCCTGATTCGCATTGGTGCGAAACTCGAAACTTGGAACTCGAAACTCGGAACTCGAAACTCGGAACTGTTTTACATTACCTTTCGATAAAGTTTGTCCTTATCGTTGAGATGCTCGTAAAAGTTCTCCCTTGGCGTAAACTTCAACGATTCCTTGTTACCTATTCCAAAGACGCCAAACATGCTCAAACTGTCGTACAACAGATTGTGAACCCGCGTCTGCAGGTCTTTGTTGAAATAGATCATTACGTTACGGCATAGAATTACCTGAAACTCGTTGAACGAACCATCGGTTGCAAGATTGTGCTCGGAAAAGATTATGTTGCTTTTTAGGGCCGCGCTGAATATCACGCTGTCGTACTGGGCAGTGTAGTAGTCGGAAAACTCATTGGTGCCGCCCGCCTGATGGTAATTCGCCGTGTACTCGCGCATCGCGGCAAGTGGAAAAATTCCATCTCGCGCCTTGCGCAAGACCGCCTTGCTAATGTCGGTCGCGTAGATGCGGCACCTTTGATAGAGGCGTTCCTCCTCAAGCAGAATCGCCAGCGAGTAAACCTCTTCGCCTGTGGAACAACCTGCGACCCAGATCTGCACCGTCGGATAGGTTCTCAGTAATGGTACGACTCTTTTTCGAAAAGTTAGGTAGAAGCTCGGGTCGCGAAACATCGCAGTGGCATGCACTGAAAGTCCCAGCAGGAAACGGTCCAGACATAAAGCATCATGTAAAACTTTATCCTGAAATGCCGAAATCGTTTCCAGTTTCTCTGCGCGCATCAACTCGAGTATTCGTCGCTTGATGGAGGAGCGTGAATAGTCCCTGAAATCAAAGCCATGAGCCCGGTAAAGTCCTTCGAGGAGCAAGCCGATCTCGATGTCTTCCAGATCAATTACAGCTGTGCGCACGCTACTCACGTAGTTTCATCCTGGCGATACAGCCAGACCCTTAAGAGAGAGAGCAGTTGATCGATGTCCAGGGGCTTCGAAATGTAATCTGAGGCGCCGACTGCCAGGCAGTGATCGCGGTCGGCTTTCATCGCCTTGGCAGTCAACGCGATAATTGGGAGCTGTTTGAACTCTTCCATCTGGCGAATCGCGCTGATTGCTTCATAGCCGTCCATCTCAGGCATCATGATGTCCATCAGAACCGCTTCAATGCCGGGAGTGGACTTCAGAAGGTCAATGCCTTCCTTACCATTCTCAGCGTGAATGACTTCCATGCCGTGAGCCTCAAGCGCGCTGGTTAAGGCAAAGATGTTTCGCACATCGTCGTCAACCACCAATACGTGACGACCAGCCAACACCGGATCACTGCGATGAAGCTTCTCCAGTATGCGCCGCTTGGGCTCCGGCAGATTTGCTTCGACGCGATGCAGGAACAACGCGGTTTCCGCTAACAATCGTTCAGGAGAACTCGCTTCCTTGACGATAATCGCATCCGCCACTTTCTTGAGATGCAGCTCTTCTCGTCGCGTCAGCTCTTTTCCGGTGTAAATAATGATGGGAAGATCGTAACGCCCAAGATCAGTCTGCAGCTTCTCGATCAATTCAAAGCCGCTCATATCCGGGAGTTTCAAATCCAGCACCATACAGTCAAATCTTTCGTCCTTCAGGATCTTCAGTGCCTCCTCGCCCGTGGCTACAGCCGTCGTCTTGACGTCGCCGTTGCCGATCAGCTCGACGACGCTCATGCGCTGCACATCGTCGTCCTCAACAACGAGGAGTTTTCGAATACCTCGCTCGGTGAAGTCGCGCATGTCATCGAAGGCTTTGCCCAGGTCTTCATGAGTGACTGGCTTCTGCACGTGGTTAAATGCGCCCTGTTTCAGCGCGCGCTGGCGTTCTTCCTCAACGGTGATAATGTGCACCGGAATGTGGCTCGTCGCAGGGTCGTGCTTCAGGCGATCCAGCACCGTCCAACCATCCCGGTCTGGTAACTGGATGTCGAGTGTGATTGCCGCAGGTTTGTATTTCTGGGCCAGCGCAAGGGCCATTGTGCCGCTAGTCGCTACTAAACCTTTGAATCCCTTTTCGCGCGCTAGATCCAGCAATATGCCGGCAAAGCTAATGTCGTCCTCGACGATCAGGACAATACGATCTCCCTCTTGAATGTCGTTACGGTCGTCGAGTATGGCCGCCGATTCTCTTGATAACAATGTCAAGGCATCGCTATCGAAAGATTCGACCGGAGTCCACGCCGCTTCGATCTCAGTTCTGTTGGCGTTAGTCTTCTTCTGGCCTCGTGACGAAGACGTGACTCCCGCGGGCACATAGTGCCGGGGCAGGTAAAGAGTGAAGGTGCTGCCCTCGCCGGGCCTGCTCAACACGCGAATCTCGCCGCCCAGCAACCTGGCAATTTCGCGGCTAATGGATAAACCCAGACCCGTGCCTCCATATTTCCGGCTCGTGGTTGCATCCGCTTGCTGGAAGGACTCGAAAATGATCCGTTGCTTCTCGGTGGGAATGCCGATGCCCGTGTCACTCACGGCAAAGCCCACCACTTCGTTAGTTCGGTTCAAGGACTCGAGATGGTACGTTTCGTCCGGCGGCGCCGGCGCAATGGTTACGACCACCTTGCCTTCTTCGGTGAACTTAAATGCGTTTGAAAGCAGATTCATGAGAATCTGCTGCAAGCGCTTGTCGTCAGTGTAGAGAGTTGGAGCAAGGTTCTCTGCTTGCTCGATCATAAACTCCAGGTTCTTGTCCTGAGCTACCTGGTGGAAACTTCGCTGCAGCTGTTCAGCAATATCACTTACTGAAACTTCCGAAATCTCGACGCCCATCATTCCTGATTCGATCTTCGACAAGTCGAGGATGTCATTAATTAGGGAAAGCAGATCCGAACCGGAAGAGTGAATCGTTTCCGCGAACTGCACCTGCTTTTCAGTGAGATTCTCATCGTTGTTTTCAGAAAGCTGGCGCGAAAGGATCAGCATGCTATTGAGTGGCGTACGCAACTCGTGGGACATGTTGGCCAGGAATTCCGACTTGTATTTCGAGGTAAGCGCGAGCTGCTCGGCTTTTTCCTCCATCTCCCAGCGTGCTTCTTCCACCTCACGGTTCTTGGCTTCGACCTCCGCTTTCTGCCGCGCCAGCAAGGCCGCTTTCTCCTGCAGCTCTTCGTTCGTCTGCTGCAGTTCTTCCTGTTGACTCTTCAACAACTCTTCAGATTCACGCAGCGATTCAGCTTGCTGTTCCAGTTGCTCGTTGGTTTTCTTTAGTTCATCCTGCTGGCTCTGCAGCTCCGCGGCAAGCGACTGCGACTGTTGCAGCAAATCTTCCGTGCGGGTGTTGGCAGCGATCGTGTTGAGCACGATCCCAATACTTTCAGTCAACTGATCGAGGAAGGTAAGATGCGTATCGCTGAAGGTCTCGAAAGTGGAAAGCTCAATTACGGCTTTCACGTCGCCTTCAAACAATACAGGCAAAACAACTATGTTATTGGGTGGCGCCTCGCCCAGACCTGACGAGACGTAGACATAGTTCGCCGGAACATTGGTCACCAGGATTCTCTCGCGCTCCAGCGTGCACTGGCCAACCAGGCCTTCGCCGGCGTGAAATTCATTCGCGAGATTCTTGCGTTTCTTATACGCGTAACCACCCAGCAGCTTCATCACGGGCTGCCCGTTGGAACTGGTGTTTACGTAAAACACTCCCTGCTGCGCGTTTACCAGTGGCGCTAACTCGGAGAGCACCATCTGTGCGACTGTAGTCATGTCGCGTTGTCCCTGAAGCATTCGGGTAAACCGAGCGAGATTGGTCTTCAACCAGTCCTGCTCCATGTTTTTCTGTGTCGTATCTTTGAGGTTGAGGATCATCTCGTTGATATTGTCTTTCAACGCTGCGACCTCGCCCTGCGCCTCGACTGTAATGGATCGTGTCAGGTCGCCCTTCGTCACCGCCGTGGAAACTTCGGCGATAGCGCGCACCTGCGTCGTTAGATTTGCCGCCAGACCGTTTACGTTGTCAGTTAGATCGCGCCAGGTTCCAGCAGCGCCGGGAACGTTTGCCTGCCCTCCCAGCTGGCCTTCCACGCCCACCTCGCGCGCGACCGAAGTAACTTGATCGGCGAACGTGGCAAGCGTGTCAGTCATGTTGTTGATTGTGTCGGCGAGTTCGGCGATTTCACCTTTCGCCTCGACTGTGAGTTTTCGTTGAAGATCACCATTGGCCACTGCGGTAACGACGCGGGCGATGCCACGTACCTGATCTGTTAGGTTACTGGCCATTGAATTCACGTTGTCTGTTAGGTCTTTCCACGTTCCCGCCACACCGCGCACATCAGCCTGGCCACCCAGTTTCCCTTCCGTTCCTACTTCACGTGCCACGCGCGTAACTTCCGAAGCAAACGAATTCAGCTGGTCCACCATGGTGTTGATGGTGTTCTTCAACTCGAGAATCTCGCCCTTGACGTCCACTGTGATTTTCTTCGAGAGGTCGCCGTTGGCCACGGCCGTGGTGACGTCGGCGATGTTTCGTACCTGGCCCGTGAGGTTGCTGGCCATCGAGTTCACGTTGTCTGTCAGGTCCTTCCACGTTCCGGCGACGCCGCGCACATCAGCCTGGCCGCCCAGTTTCCCTTCCGTTCCTACTTCACGCGCAACGCGCGTAACTTCGGACGCGAACGAATTCAACTGGTCCACCATGGTGTTGATGGTGTTTTTCAACTCGAGAATCTCGCCCTTGACGTCGACCGTGATTTTCTTGGAGAGGTCGCCGTTGGCAACGGCGGTAGTCACTTCCGCGATGTTGCGTACCTGGCTGGTCAGATTGCTGGCCATCGAGTTGACGCTGTCGGTGAGGTCCTTCCAGGTTCCGGCGACACCCTTTACCTTTGCCTCGCCGCCTAGTTTGCCTTCAGTGCCTACCTCACGTGCGACGCGCGTCACTTCCGAGGCGAATGAGCTGAGCTGATCCACCATCGAGTTTACAATCTTAACGGTGCGCAAAAACTCACCCTTCAAAGGACGCTCATCGACCTGGAGTGCCATTCGTTCTGAAAGATCGCCGTTTGCCACCGCTCCAATCACGCGTGCCATCTCGCTGGTGGGTCGCGCCATATCGTCAATCAACAAGTTGGTGGAATCGATCAACCGCAGCCAGGAACCGGTCGCCGCTGGCACGCTCGCGCGATGCATTATTTTTCCCTCTTTGCCGACTATGCGAGTAACCCGATCAATTTCTTTCGCGGTCTTGTCGCTCAACTCGATGATGTCGTTGAAGGTGTCCGCAATCTTGCCTGCTTCGCCAGTCCACTCGCCGGGTAAACGAACGGAGAAATCGCCCTTCTTAAAGGCGACCAGGGCCTTAAGCAGCAACTTTGTATTTAGTGAGTCCTTCGTCAGGGTTTGAGTTTGCATTGGTTTCCTTCCCGAGTTTGTTTAGAGTCTAAGAAAGGCTGGTAAAAAACCGGCCAGAGGAGACTGGCAAGACAAATCCAGAAACCGCATGAAAGCGCTTCGACACAATCCGGCCTGCGTGTGACTGGGGGGAGGTTTTGGGGGATGTTGCTAATAGGTATTTTATACCTAGCTCGCCGTCAGATGTAAACCCTCAAAAAAACCCGGCCGGGAATGGGTGCTGGGCAGTTTGACAAATTAGACGATCACAACTCGATTATTGACTCTCCAGAAGAGAGGAACATAGAACCGGGCGCGGTAGCGCCGGATGCTACGGTCAACTTCAATATGAAGCCCTAATAGCTCTGAATATTCCCAATTGACCCTCTTATCCCGAACGTTGACTCTAGGATCCGGCGCTACTGCGCTCGGTTCTGTAGGGTCCCCATTTCTAGATTGACTCTTGCTTTCCAGGCAGGTAATCGCGAATTCAGCCCGGGGAACGGAACTGAATCAATACTGGAAATACGCTTAGTTTTGGTTTGCCCTGCGTTTCAGGGAGTCGCTCCGCTGCTCTTCCCGAGCTGGCAGCGGTCGTCTTTTCAACGAACAATAGGGCGTCGTAAAGCTTCGGGGCGACCTGGTAGCAAGGAAGTTGGCGGCAAACTCTTGCCATAACCAGCGCCGATGCTCCTTGATCCTCTGGGCATCTCCATCGCCTGGAAGGAACCCTGGTTAAAAGCGAAACCAAAAACCACCATTTGACTGCCAAACATTCTGCGTAGCGAAGCTCCTATCGGATCTAATTAATGCTCGCTCTACTGTTCAACCACCGCCAGCATATTGGCGTCGCGAGCGATGACCCAGGCCCCATTCTGTTTTTGCAGTATGGATAACGTATTGCCCACACGCTTTATGGGCGCGCCACCCTTTTTTGGTGTCATTACAACGGTGAGATTAGTCCAGATATAAGCCCACTCTCCAAGCACCTTAATTTCCTGGATATCGCCGGTTGCGTCCAACTCGAACTGCCCAAGTGCTGATGATTGAGATGCCGCGAATGCATCTCTCCCGCGCATCGGCGGATTGCCCGGCGTCAAAAACACAACGTCTTCCGCCATCAGGCTAAGAACTTTGTCTGTTTGGCCTGCTTTCGAAGCGCTAAGCCACGTAGCCACCAAATCTCTGATTGCCTGCTCATCGTTTTTTGTAGTCTGCTGCCCCGCGTCTTGCATCATTACCTCCCAGGCGTTGTTGAAATCCTATGCGAACGGTCTCGCATAATAACCCTTTTGTGCAGTCACTGTCGCAACGGCCCCAGCGCCCTAATGTACGGTTGGAGGCTCACCCGAAACCGCTCTTCACGCGAAGTCAAGAGAAATTCTTTCAAGGCAACACTACTCTCGTCACGGGAGGCACAGCCATCACTTGATCCACACAGTCTTGATGTTCACAAACTCACGGATGCCGAACTCGCTTAATTCGCGACCGTAGCCGGAATTTTTGATTCCGCCAAAGGGTAGGCGTGGGTCGGACGCGACCATGCCGTTGATGAAAACGCAACCGGCTTCGATTTCATCGATGAAGCGCTCTTGTTCGGTCGTGTCCTTCGTCCAGGCAGCGGCTCCGAGAGCAAAGGTTGTTGTATTGGCGAGGTTAATCGCTTCGTCGATGTTGTTGACGCGAAATAGGAGTGCGACAGGACCGAAGACTTCTTCGCAGTAAGCGGGCGACTCATGGGGTATGTTGGCGAGGACCGTCGGCTGATAGAAGTTTCCCGGACCATCCAGTTTCTTACCACCCGTCAGGATATGTGCGCCCGCAGCAACCGACGTCTTAACCTGTTCGTCTACATCTTTCAGAATTTGCTCGGTGGCCAGTGGGCCTATATCTGTGGCCTCGTTGAAAGGATCTCCCACGCGCAACGCTTTCATCTCCTCGACAAAACGGCGCTCAAACTCGTCGTAAATATTAGCAGCAACAATGAAGCGTTTCGCCGCAATGCATGATTGACCGTTATTAATCGTCCGCGCTTTCACGGCCGTGGTTACCGCCTCCTGCAAATCCGCCGAGGGCATGACAATGAATGGATCGCTGCCGCCGAGTTCGAGCACAGTTTTCTTAATCTGTTTGCCCGCGATACTAGCGACGCTCCGTCCTGCGGGTTCGCTTCCAGTTAACGTGGCGGCAACGACGCGACGGTCCGCGAGGATACGCGCGACGGCGTCGGAACCCACGAGCAGGGTTTGAAACGCGCCTTCGGGAAATCCAGCGCGGCGAAATATATCTTCAATGGCCAGCGCACACTGCGGAACGTTTGAAGCGTGCTTCAGCAGTCCAACATTACCAGCCATTAAGGCAGGTGCGGCAAAGCGAAAGACTTGCCAGAACGGAAAGTTCCACGGCATCACCGCCAGAACCGGCCCAAGAGGCTGAAATCGCACATAACTCTTTTTCGCATTGGTCTCGACAAAACTGTCAGCTAAATGTTGGCGGGCGTTTTCGGCATAGTAACGACAAACCCAAGCACACTTTTCGGCTTCCCCCACAGCGCCTTTTATCGGCTTGCCCATTTCCGTTGTCATCAGCCGCGCGAAATCGTTCTTCTCTGTTTCCAGAATCTCCGCCGCGCGTAACATCATCGACTCGCGCGCCTCAAAGGTCGTGTCACGGTAGACCGGAAAAGTCTCACCTGCGCGTTGCAGTTTTTCCTCGACCTGCGCCTCAGTCAACGGCTCAAAGGTCTTGATAGTCTCCCCGGTTGCCGGGTTAACGGATGCGATAGGCATTACTTACCTCGCGATTATCTTTTTTGTTGAAGATAACACAGGACTAAATCCGCAATTGAATTAAGAAAGAATTCTTGTATTCTAGCTTAGTCATGACTCGGAAAGAGCGCCTGGACAAATTCGCCATAGCGGCAGCATTACAGGAGATTGCCGCGTTGCTTGAGCTTAAGGGAGGAAAAGACCGGTTCAAAGCCCGCGCCTATCAGACGGGCGCGCGCGTGATTGCCGGCATGTCGGATGACATTGGCGAAGTAGTGTTGGAGAACCGATTGACCTCAATGCGTGGAATAGGTGATGCCCTCGCCTCGCAAATAGAACAGCTTTACCTTACCGGCGAGTCGTCTGTCTTAAATGGTCTCAAACGGGAGTTTCCGCCGGGCATCATTGAGCTCTCAGGTGTGCCGGGTCTTTCAATCAGCAAGATCAAAACCCTGCATGACGCTCTCGGAATCACGTCCCTCGCAGAACTGAAGGCTGCTGCGGCAGCAGGAAAGATCAGAGGCATCAAGGGTTTTGGCGCAAAAACTGAGCAGAAACTTCTGGAAACCGACCATCGCGAGCGAGCGCGAACAGCAGAGCGACTGCATCTTCATCGTGCACTGCAAGCAGCGTCACAGGTTGTCAACTATCTTCAGACTGCCCCCAACACGAGCGATATTACCGTGGCCGGCTCCCTGCGTCGTTGGAAGGAAACAGTTGGAACGATTCGCATAGTGGCAAACGCAAAACGGCCGGCTGCTTTGATTGAACATTTTCTTCGGTTTCCGCTCATTGTTCAGGTCGTGGAGCAAATGACAGAGGCTTGCACAGTCCGCCTGGCCGACGGTGCACGCATTTCGTTGGTTGCCGCCAGTCCGGACGAGTTTGCCCTGGCTCTCTTAACGGAAACCGGATCAAAAGCACACGTTAGCAAGTTGCAGCAACTGGCGGGCGAGCAAGGCGATCGACCGGAGGTAAAGAGCAAACGAACGAAAAGGCCACCGGCAAGATCCCCATCACCGGGAGAATTGACCGAGGAAGATATTTATAGTCAGTTAGGAATGCAGTACATCCCGCCTGAGTTGCGTGAAGACCAAGGCGAGATTGAAGCGGCTCTTGCCGGAAAGCTACCGGAAGATGTCGTCACAATGGAAGACATTCGCGGCATGGTTCACTGCCATACGACCTATTCAGATGGAAAGCACACGATTGAAGAAATGGTACGCGCAGCCGAAGCAATGGGAATGAAGTACATAACGATTACGGATCACTCGCCGACAGCTTTTTATGCGGGTGGAGTTACGGTCGATCGTCTTCAGCGTCAGTGGGATGAGATTGAAGAAGTTCAGCAGAAGGTAAAGATCAAGATTTTCCGTGGAACGGAATCGGATATCATTGCTGACGGCCATCTTGATTATCCTGATCGGATTCTTGAACAGTTTGACGTGATCGTTGCCAGTATCCACTCGCGTTACAAAATGGATTCGGCGAAGATGACGAGGCGAATCGAAACGGCAATGCGCCAGCCGGTCTTCAAGATTTGGGGACATGCGCTTGGCCGGTTGATTCAGCGCCGGCCGCCGTTTGATTGTGATATTGAGCGGATCCTGGACGTGATTGCGGAATCTCGGGCGGCGATTGAGGTCAATGGCTCTCCTTATCGGCTCGACCTCGAGCCGCGGTGGATCCGCGAAGCGCGAAAGCGCAAGATCAAATTTGTAGTTTCAGTTGACGCGCATTCCACTGGCGAGCTCAACTATCTGAAATATGGCATAGGAACAGCGCGTCGAGGCTGGCTCAGACGTGGCGAGGTATTGAATACACTGGCGGTGAAAGCTTTCCAAAAAGCGGTGAGGCCTGTGTGATTTTCTGAGCGGCGACTCAACTCTTTGGAGTGCGGCGGCATGGCGCCGCTTTGGCCCACCGCAAGTTTGTCGCAGTCTTTTACAGTAAATTGCCTGTTAACGAAAGCGCCACTAAGCCGCCTTCGACCAAAGCGGCGCCAGGCCGCCGCACTCCAAAGAGTTGAACTACGACGGCTCGCTGAAAACCAACACGTAACCGTTCGGATCTTTCACCTCGAATTCCCAATTACCGTAGGGCTGACGGCGTAGCGGCGCGACGATAGTTACCTCATCGCGTACAGCTTCGAAGAGCTCCTTTACTCCAACCACCCGAATATAAGCGTCCCAAACACCACCATTGCGCCGCGGGTAAAGATCCTGCTTCTCGTAACCTTCGATCCTTTGCAGCATTATCTCCACCTGGTCGCGAGTAAGAATTCCAAAGACGTAAGGCTCCGATTCCGGGAAAGGGTCGCCAGCGAAGCCGAAATGCTCTTCGTACCAGCGTATCGTGTGGCCGACGTCCGCGACTGAAAAACACGGGGAAGCCGAGTTGAATCGCTGTGCATTCATTTTCCTTCTTCCCTTTCACCACCTTCTGGTCCATAGAACAAGACCCACACGGTTAGGTCATCACCGAAGTTTTCGAAGCGATGAGCGACTCCGGCAGCCGCAAAGAGAAGGTCCGTCGGGCCGAATCTCGTGCGTGTCTCTCCGCAAACGTATTCGCCGCTTCCGCTGGCGACGAAATACACCTCATCGCGCGAGTGAGGCTTTTGCGGATCGCTGCCGCGCGGCGCGTAAATCTCCACGACTAATGTTCCGTGTTCAAAGATGGTGGCGAATCTCTCTCCTTCGGGACCGTGAAGCCTCTGAAGAGCGTTCGCAACTGTCAAACTTGCGCAAGAAGTATCCATGGTGATGTTTTCCGGTTGAGGTTTGTCGAACTTGGTTATGGCGATTCAAGCTTGCCACGGTAATCGGGCTGTTGCCTTAAATTCCTCGTTTAGTCTTCTTAGCCTTACTTCCAGCTTCCTCTTTGCTTCAGCCACCGAAAGAGATGGAGCCGCGAAACCAATACGATTCGTCCAGTGTTCCCAGGTTTCGAGGAACTTTGCATGAGCACCGCTCTCGGTGTGGAACTGAGCAGCCTTAACGAGGAGTTTACGCTCCAATTCGCGCGCGATGTCCCCGGGTTTGGTTTTCTTGGAGCTCGTCGCTGAAACCGGCAGGACAAGCTCGTCGGTTCGCACGCAGCCTTT
>DATBRN010000202.1:0-3917 GCA_036560225.1 Pyrinomonadaceae bacterium
CAGCGCCAAACCAACGCCGGCAATAGTAAACGTCGTAACCTGGCGGGAGGCGGGTAGGAAAGCTCTCGACGCTGATCCGCGCAGGACCGTCACTATCTGTTGTGAGCACACGCAGCTCAACTTCAGGAATTGTCACCAGCCCATTGCATAGGTGATAGCCTGAATATGTCGGCCCACCGTAATGACCGGCAGGAAAAAACGATGGCGAAATATGTAGAACTTTCAATTGGTGATCGTCTGGTTAGAAGTAGACGCTAATTGCTTCACAGGGAATCAGCGGTGATCCGAGGCTGTTCGCTGGGCTCAAAGCTTTTCGTCACCAGCTCTCGAGTTAGGATTTCAATGAATCTCTGGTTAAAACGTTCAAAGGTGAAGTTTTGTTGTAGCCTTTCATAACCGGCGCGGCCAAGTGATTCACGGAGCTGCCGGTTCAGCGATAGACGTATGATTGCTTCGGCGAGCTGCTCTCTATTGCCATACTGGATAAGAGCGCCTGTGATTCCGTCTTCAACCACCTCCGGCACAGCGCCACTGTCTGCCGCGACCACCGGTTTGGAATAACGCATCGCCTCCAGAAAAACTATGCCGAATCCCTCTCCGGCGCTAGGCATCACAAAGATATCGCACGCGCCGTAGTGAGCCTGGAGAGTTTCGATGTCAACAGAACCTAGAAAGTGCACGCGGTCAGAAACGGAAAGCTTCTCCGCAAGACGCTTGTGTCGATCGAGGTCAGTCCCACTCCCAATCACGAAATACTGTACATCGGGAACCGCGCGAATCACGGAAGGCAATGCTTCAATAACCGTATCCACACCCTTGTAACGTTCATCTACGCTAAGACGGCAGACCGTTAGCAATCGCGTCGCGGGCGTCGAAGTTTGAGAGGCGATCGCAGTTTCCCGTCCACACTCTCTCCACTCCAGAGCGTTCGGCAGCACGTAAACGCGCCGGGCGTCTACTTGATTGAACGACACAACCTGTTGCTTGGTGTAATCACTGACTGAAGATACGAAGTCAGCCTTTCGTAATGCCTGCCGTTTGATTCGGGGCAGACGCGCCCAGACGTCAACGCCGTGAACCATTACCCCATATCGCAGTGACGGCCGCAGGAGCCTCATCAACAAACCAAGCGGCGCATAGTTAACGTGACCAATCAAAAGCAAATCAATTCTTCGAGTTAGAACCAAACGCACAACTTGCCTGACGAAAGCGCTACGCTTCCCTGAAAACGCGGTCAATGTCAAATTTGGAAATTCGGGGCGGTGAAGCTCGAGATCACTCGCCTTGTCGGTAACAAGAAGCACTTGCCTTTCAATTGGATTGGCCAACTCGTTTAGCGCACGACACACGACCCGATTGTAGGTAGGAATTCCTCCGTGGGCGCCGAACGTTGTGGATTGAAGTGAGAGGATCAAGCGGATAACCGATCAGCCTCGGAAGCGGAATGTTCTTCATGCCAGCGAATGATCTCGGCCATGCGATTGTCATAGGAATAGGCCGGTACGCAACGCATACGACCCGCAGCCGCTATTGCCGCTCGCTCTTCAGGGTGAGCCAGATAATAATCAATTTTGTCGGCCAGGTCCTCGGCTGACCCGAAGCACGCCATCTCCTTTCCTTCGGCAAACAACTCCAGGACTTCGTCGGTTCTTTCATGCAGCATGAAGCCGCCACAGGCAGGTATCTCGTAGGTCCTGGTAGTCGTCTCATCCCCTCGAGAAGCGCCCGGCACAGCCCCGGACATTAGCGCCAGATTGATCCGAAAAGTACCCAGAGCTTTTGCATAACTGGTCCCATTGAGTGGTGCTCCCTGAATGAACCTTCGCAGTTTGTGCGATCGGCTGTTCTCATTCCACAGATTGCCCCAGATCCGTAGATCAAGATCTGGTCGGAGCGTCACCAACTCAGTCAAGAGTTCTTCCTTCGCGCGCGTGTGCGTCGCCACCAACCCAACGTCGTGTCCATACCTGGTGCGATCTCGCTCATCCAGTTCCCAGGGTTGATGCAGCTCGGGATCATAACCGTGCGGTAAAAAGACCGACTCTCGTAGCTTGATTTGTGCCCGAAGATCGCGGTCGAGAAATCTCTTCGTGAGAAACAAGCAGTCGTAGAGCGGAAGCGTTTGGGGCAGTAGCGATCCATGGGCAAATGCCGACGTGTCTGGAAAGTAGTTGTAAAGAACCGAGCCGGTTTGTCTAATGCTCTGCAACGTACCCGGCTGCAGGTACGCTCCTTTGAATGCCAGGAGAATGTCCGGCTCAAAGGTCGCAGCGAGGCCAAGGATCTGCTGATTGTATTCACGGACTAGTTGTCGTTCCGCGACTCGCAATAGAGCTCTTAGGCCGCGTCGCCGCAGTTGCGGAAAGATGGTCTGCGCATCAAAATCAGCAACTTCGCAACCGAGTCGGCGGAGTGCGTGACAGCACGCACGCGCACAACTTCCAAACCAGTTTTCGCCGAGAAAAAGAATGCGCAATGTCACTTCGAAGGAACGTGTAAACGCACCAACATGTCCATGGAATAAATCCCATCCTTGGTGGTTCCCACCTCTATCATGAACCAGGTTGCGATTAATCCGCGCAGAACTTGCCAGAGCGCATACCTTATAGCGCTTACGAATCCGTGTACCCTGGGCCCACATTCACGAAACTCGACCTCACGATCAAATCCGACAAGTGCCGCCAGCTGTCGGAAATTATTTGGAGTGAAGGCCCATTCGTGAGTAATGTCCCAGTGCCGGGTTAGCCCGCCAAAGGGAGATACTGCGTTTGGAACCATCGCAACCAAAGCACCGCCCGGCTTGAGTACGCGCCTGCATTCGTTAAGAACCGCCAACAGCGCGTCCTTAGAAAGATGCTCAAGCAGGTTGAGGGCGCTAATGAAATCCAATGATGCTGATTCGGCTTCCTTCAGATAAGCCAAAACATCTACCTGAACAAGCGTAGCCTTGACGTGATGTCGTGCCTGCTCAAGCTCCTCCTTACAGAGATCCACTCCTGTTGTGTTTACGAATCCAGACTTTTCCGCCAGATACAGAAACTCACCACAGCCGCATGCAAGATCCAGACATATGGCTTCTCTGTTTTCTGGCAGCCACTGCTGCAATTTGAGCTTTAGGCCCAACGCGGCATACTCATAGTACTCGCCGGAAGATCTGTGACCTCGCCCGGCTGTTGTCTTGTAATACGCGTCCGCCACCTGGTCAGTCAGAGGGGACGATGCAGAGGTTTGTACAGCCGGATCCAATGTCGTGCTATCTATGACACCCATTACAAGAACTGTGGATTATTGATGCAGGATTTGGGGCCGTAAGAGCGTGGTTCCGCGGTTGTGCCGACGGTGGACCAAGTCGATAAGCACTAAGGCAGCTTTGAACGTAAGGAACGTCACGGCTAAGGAAACAACAACTGTGACAGCTTCAGGCATATCCGTCATTGAGAGCATGATCGTGACATATAGGAGCATGTGAATAGGCTTGCCTCTCGGATCTGCACCTGCCATGCGCCAAAGTACTCCCTGAAGGCATCCTATTACGAGCATCCCTACGAGCACTCCCAAGGTTCCGAAATTCCAATACAGCTCGCCAACTGCCGTCATACCGATGGATGTAGTAGCATCTGCCTCGCTATCGAAGAGTCCGAGCCGCGTGCTAAACCAGGCTCCTCGCGTTACGGAGGGTTTATCGGGCCAGATGAGCCTGGGAATGAAGGCATAGGACGCATACTGCATTGTTTCGCCAAGCAACAAGCCTGATTCCCTCACTTCACCGACCATGAAACCAACCGGAACGGCGTCAAACTGTCTACTTACAAACTGATCAAGCTGGTCGGCGAGAAAAGATTGATCCAGCTCTTGAGGTTTCTCTCTATTCCAGGTTTCAAATGTATCGATGAGGTGCTCCCTTGCATTCTGTCCCT
>DATBRN010000203.1:0-4288 GCA_036560225.1 Pyrinomonadaceae bacterium
AAGGGCGAGTTGTTGAAACACAATTGAGATGGTGGGGAGATCGCCAAACATTCCAAGGCCCATCCTAAAGTTGGGGTGTAGCCTGCCACCGTGACTGAACTGTAAAGCGAACTGTTAGTTTGCGGTGTGTTGTAAAACGCAAGTAAGTGGTAACGAACCGACGCAACCAACAGTGTGCTTTGCGACTTCTGAATCGACGCTCTCGCCCACTCTGCGGGCTCGGGACTATTCTCGGACCAATTACCTGGGGTTCCGCTACGCTCCACCCCAGGCTTTATGCTGACGCCTGCTCCACAGGCTAGAGTGTGAAAATTGTAAAGCAAACTTTTGGCGCTGCGCGCGCCTTTCGAAGAGCGGGGGCAAGCCCACCTTCCCTACCTGCAAATTTTTGTTGCTTGATGAATAAGCTGTGAGTCGAGTGGGATTGCATCCTGACAGCCGGCAAGCCCGCCTTCCTTACCTCGAGGTTAAGTGACTTGATCTTAATTCTCGTGGCTGGAGAGGTTCTCGCAGAGCGGGGGGCGAAAGGTATGAAATTCATGACAGTAGTAAGAGCAGGTCGTCACTGGTGATGTTTCTAATGAGGCTATTGTCTTCGTTGATGATTGCGTCGGCCAGTTCACGTTTAGTAGCTTGCAACGCGAGAACTTTTTCTTCAACCGTGTCGCGCGTGATTAGTCGATAGGCGAAAACGCGCTTCGACTGTCCGATGCGATGAGCCCGATCGATTGCCTGCGACTCAACGGCCGGATTCCACCACGGATCGAGGAGAAAAACATAGTCGGCCGCAGTCAGGTTTAGTCCTAGCCCGCCGGCTTTCAAACTAATCAGAAAAAGTTGGCACCCGAGATCGCCCTGGAACCTGTCGACTCTCGCACCACGGTCGCGCGTCTGGCCGTCGAGATACTCATAGATAATCCCCTCACGCTCCAGCCGCCTCCGTACAATCGCCAGAAAACTTGTGAACTGCGAAAACACCAATGCCTTATGTCCCTCAGCGATGACCTCGCTAAGCTGCGGCAGTAGTACATCCAACTTCGCACTGGGCACATCCTCTAGTTCTTCGTCCAACAGCGCTGGATGACATGCTGCCTGTCGCAATCGCAACAGAGCTTCAAGGATTTGTATTTTTGCTCGATTGATTCCCGTACGTTCAACCCGTTCGAGTAAAGATCTCCGGTAGTGGTCGCGCAACTCGTCGTATTGTTTTCCCTGCTGGGTTTCCATTTCGCAGTAGATGGTCTGCTCCAGTTTTTCCGGCAATTCCTTCGCCACCTGTTCCTTGGTGCGGCGCAGAATAAACGGGCGCAGCGCCCTTGCTAACAGGGACCGCGTTCCTTCATCGGGAGACTTCCCATTTATTGAGAGTTGAAACACAGAAGCGTCACCCAGCATTCCCGGATTCAGGAATTCAAAAAGACTCCAAAGTTCACCCAGGTGATTTTCGATTGGTGTGCCGCTAAGCGCGAGCCGATTTCTCGAGTTCAGAAGTCGCACAGCCTTCGCCGATTCCGTCTTTGCATTTTTGATAGCTTGCGACTCATCGAGGATCACATAGTCGAATCGGGTGTTATGGAAATACAACGCATCGCGGCGCAGAGTGCCGTAGGTTGTAAGAATTAGATCATACTCGTCGAAGTGTGCCGTCCCTTTGGTTCGTTCAGCGCCGGTATGCGTCAACACTCGGAGCTGTGGCGTGAAACGGCTTGCCTCCTGCTGCCAGTTGAAAACGAGAGAACGCGGTACGACTACCAGCGAAGGTCGAGGTCTAAAACCCGTCGCGTTGGCAATCGTCGTTCCTGCCGGACTCGTTGAAAGTTCCTGGCGAGCCACGCGGACCGACTCAAGTAGCGCCAACACTTGAACAGTCTTACCGAGGCCCATGTCATCAGCTAAGCACCCGCCAAAACTGAAACGCTCAAGGAACTGAAACCAACCGAGTGCCTCAGATTGATAAGGACGCAGCGAGCCAACAAAACTGGCCGGCGGTGAAAGCGCTTCGATTCCTTTGAAGTTACGCCACTCGTTAAGAATACGCGCGGAAGTTTCGTCGGTCTTGATGTCAGGCTGCGCTGCCAGCAGTGCGTCGAGAATGCCAGTCTGCGTGCGCCTGAAACGCAGGTGATCCTCGGCGGTTTCTCCGAATGAAGTAATCGGGCCATACTTCTTCAACCAGTCTTCCGGCAGCAGGCCAAAGCTTCCATCGCCAAGCTGGACCATTGATTCACCGCGTTTCAGTGCGCTTAACAAATCAGGCAGCTTTACTATCATTCCTTCGCCAAACTCGATCGCGCCGTGAAGTTCGAACCAGTCGATGCCCGAGCTCACCGACAGGCTCATTGAGCTAGGTCGCCGGTAAAGCTTGCCCTCAGCTTCAACCTTCCAGCCGGCCTCAAGCAGACTCTTGACGGTGCGCGGCAGATTCTTTGGCGATAACTCGAAGACTGGAGGATCATTGAAGTCTGAGTTTTGTTTGAATCCCAGGCTAACCAACAAGTCGCTCGCCAACCGTTCGGCAGAGAAATCGCGAAGCATAAAGCTCCGGGAAGCACGGTCATAAACGCCTGATCGCTTTTCGAATAGATCGACAGATACTCCTTCGTAATTGAATCTGAGATTTGCAGCGAGTCGCATGCTTTGCGATTTGTAGGAGTAGTACGGCGAATTCTCTTTCCGCACCAACAGTTGTGGCACCGGAGTTCGCTCTATTTGTTTATATTCCAGTTCCACTGGCAGGGCCAAGCGCGGAAGATTTGGCAAAGAGAGTAGCTTTTCGAGCAGATCATCCACCTGAGACGCCGGGACGTGCAGGCCGTCCATCTGTTTGAGCGGCGTGATCCAATCGCGGGCGCCGCGTGAGATAAGGCGAGCCGCACGCGAATCCGGCCCAACTACAATGCCTTCAACGATCAGCAACGCAGCTGCGGGATCCAATTCTTCTTCTTGTCGCTTGAGTACGGCCTCAAGGTCATATGTTTCGGTGGATTCCTGCCCTCGCAGCTTCAATGCCAATTCCCATTGCGCAGTCTGATCCCATTCTATTAATGACATCTCACCATTCCGCCCACGTAGGTAGCATCGTCCAGTGGCGCACATCAGCGGCAACAACAGAGTTTGCAATGCAGGTGAAACAGAACAGTGACTGAAGAGCGAGTCGAAGCTATAGACGGAATAGTAAAAATACTCTTTCGCGCCGCTCAGGAGACTTAATATTTGGACATCAGTCGGGTCCCTCATGGTCCGAACAGCATTTAATGGAATTCGCTTTGGTTTGAATTTGGTCCAGGAACCTTTCTTATTAAGTTGGCGATAACCGATTTCCAGTGCGAGTCTGCCAGAGGTCCAACTTGAATCAGAATCGATGACGTAAATAATCTGCCGGTCTGGGGGCCACATTTCGGAGTCGAACCGCGCGCTGTTGGAGACTGAAGCAGTCAAATGGTTTAGCTGTTGCTTCCACTTAGGTTCGGGGTTGACCCTCGACCGCGAGCTTGGAACTTTCCGTGCCTGCCAGCCAACATTACCTTGAACCCTATTCGACCTTTCTTGTTCAGCCCATAATTCTCTGACGCGGCTGTCGTCAATCCAAAGTTCGAGTCGATCGTGCTCGTCTGCCTCAGCAAGATAGTTTTTCCTGTTAGCCTCGAGGATTGTGGCCCAGAGATGCTTGCATGGTTTGCCGCCGCCGAAGTATGGGCAGGTACAGGCGATGTAGAGTCTTGACCCTTCCAGGCGAATGCTCACCAAGTACCTGGCATGGCGATGCACCACGGCTTCAACGTGTGTTGGAGAATGGTCAAGAATCTTCACCGCGCCATCGCGAAGGTATTGCGCACCACGAAATAGAGTCCGGTCGGCAAAGTTAGGCGTTAGTTTCTGAACGAGCGACATGAGACCAGGAATAAGTATATTTATATGACAGCTGGGTTCCTAGTTTGAGAGAGCTTTCTTGAGCGGGGGCAAGCCCACCTTCCTTACCCGGAGGTTATATGAGTGCTCAGTTTCTCGGCTTAGGGCGCTGATCGTTTTGACTACACACTGGTGGTTGGCATTGTACGTTAACGAATATCCCCTCACGGATTTCCTCAAGGGACTTCACTGAGCTACTCGATCAAACTGAAGGCGATGTGCCTCTAATTCTGAGGTCGATGTGCCCTAATGATGAGCGCAGAGTAAAAAGTTATGAGACGGCGCTCTCTCGTTCCGAGCGGCACGCTGTTCGCTTGAGGCGCTGGCAGGAGTTCAACTTGGTCGTACATTAAGCCCTCGGTCGTTACAACAGAGCCCG
>DATBRN010000204.1:0-12102 GCA_036560225.1 Pyrinomonadaceae bacterium
CTGGGTCGATACTGAGATGACGCAGGACGCGCTGGCAGACCCGAACAAACGACAATTGATTGCGCGCACCATCCCGGTGGGGAAAATCGCCGTGCCTGAGGATATCGCCGGTCCTGTTGCCTTCTTGTGCAGCGATTGGGCTCGGCATATTACCGGCGAAATCCTAAGCGTCAATGGCGGCAGTGTCCTCTGCGGCTAGCGCTTAGGTTTTACATTAACTCTCGGCAACGACACGCCAGAAAATATGACTCGAAGACAAGTGAAACTGGGGCTTGAGAGATTACTTAAAGAAGAACTTCAGCTATTGCGCGGCGCGCGGGTTGGTTTGATCTGCAACCAGGCTTCCGTCGATCACCGGTTTCACCACGCAGCCGATCTTCTTTACGAAGATCCACAGGTTGATCTTAAAGCTCTATTTGGGCCGCAACATGGCATTCGTGGTGATGTCCAGGACAATATGATCGAGACCGAGCATATGGTCGACCCTGAAACCGGCCTGCCGATCCATTCCCTCTAC
The DNA here is from genome assembly GCA_036560225.1 of Pyrinomonadaceae bacterium. Classification (GTDB taxonomy): domain Bacteria; phylum Acidobacteriota; class Blastocatellia; order Pyrinomonadales; family Pyrinomonadaceae; genus PSRF01. Next base: position 518 of record DATBRN010000204.1, read on the forward strand.
AGCGAAACGCGCGAACCGACGGAGGAAATGCTCAATGCTCTCGATCTGCTTGTTTTTGATATGCAGGACGTCGGCTGCCGCATCTACACCTTTGCCTACACAATGGCGAACTGCATGGTGGCGGCGCGCAAGTTTGGTAAGAAAGTGCTTGTTTGCGATCGCCCTAATCCAATTAATGGACTGGACACCGCAGGAAACGTCTTGGAGCCAGAACAGGCATCTTTTGTTGGGCTGTTTGCGATTCCTACCAGGCACGGGATGACTTTGGGTGAGCTGGCGCAATTGTTCAATGACCATTTCAAACTCAATTGCGAGCTGGAAATCGTGAAGATGGAAGGTTGGGAGAGAGGCTTCTGGCATGATCAGACTGATGCGCCCTGGGTCATGCCCTCACCAAACATCCCCACGCTTGATTCGGCTACGGTGTTCCCTGGGACGGTCCATTTCGAAGGAACGCAGATTTCAGAAGGGCGGGGAACGACCCGACCATTCGAGCTTATTGGGGCTCCATACATTCATGCCGAAACCTACGCGAAGCAGTTGAACGATCTGAACCTGCCGGGCGTATTCTTTAGAAGCTGCATCTTCCGGCCCACCTTTCAGAAGCATGCCGGAACGAGTTGCGGCGGCGTACAAATTCACGTGCTTGATCGTGGGGCCTTCGAGCCTGTCATAACCGGGGTCGCGATGGTCAAGGTCGCTTATGATCTTTATCCTAAGGAGTTTCGCTGGAAGGAGCCGCCTTATGAGTACGTTTATGATCGGAATCCCTTTGACGTCATCGCGGGTACTTCAAGTATTAGGCAAGCATTTCAAAAAGAAAGCACTATCGAAGACATTCAGCAAAGCTGGGCCGAAGGCCTGAGCTCATTTAGACGGGCGCGTGAAAAGTATCTGCTTTACTAGTCTTGTTAATGTGGGGCTTTAGAGGTCGTGGCGCCGACCATTAAAGTTTGAAGTTAAGTAGAAGCCACGCTCTCAGACGGCGGTTGAAGCAAAACTTTAATACGCGTCATGCGCCGGTTGGTTGAAGGAAATTCTCAAAGATCTACGGAGGTTGATTTGAGCAAGGTTGAAATCGAACGAACAAATATTGAAAGGGCTCCGGCACGGGCTTGGCTAATGGGAACCGCGGCTTGGCTGCTACCCGGTCTCGGCCATCTCCTCCAGGGGAAATGGATTCGAGCGCTATTGCTCGGGGGCGCCGTTTGGATTTGTTTTCTATCCGGCTTTCTAATGGGGGGCCACCTCTTCAAATACTCGGCCTCCGATCCGGCGACTTCCTCGCTGCTTCAGATACCGCCGATGGTAGGAGACCTCGGCACCGGTCTCCTTTATATCGCGTGCTGGTTCGTCGGATTTGGTTTTTCCCATGAAACACAACAAGCCGCGCTTCCGACTTTCGAGTATGGCTGGACTTTTCTCCTTATCGCCGGTTTGCTGAACTATCTCTGTATGCTTGACGCGTTTGATATCGCGGCTGGGAGGAAGTCATGAGACACTTTTTCGTAATGACGGCCTTTGCTGCTTTGGCTGCGGTGGTTTTCGGCACAGTTGCAAAAGATTCAAACCGAGACCGCGTCGTCTATGGCCTAAAAGTATTCGCCGAGTTTATGGTAATCGGATTGGTGCTGGCGTGGATACTCTACTTTATTCCTTTCTAAGGAGTTCGCGCGCACCTGAGGGTTGAATGGCCTTACACGAGACAGAAGCTCTTGTCTTGCGAACCTACAATCTTGGCGAAGCCGACAAGATCGTCGTTTTCCTCACGCATTCAGCCGGCCTCATTCGCGCTGTTGCCAAAGGCTGCCGTAAGCTCAAGAGTAAATTCGGTGCAGCGCTTGAACCCTTCACGCTAGCAAAGATTACTTACTACCAAAAAGAGAACCAGGAACTCGTTTCGCTCAATCAGACTGAAATCCTGAAATCACACTTCGATCTCTCCGGTAACGCCGAGACGCTCACTGGTCTCGCCTACATGGGCGATCTGGTGATTGAGTTTTCGCCACCATATCAGCCCAATGAACGGCTTTTTAGGATGGTAAAGGCCTGTCTTGCCGCAATCTGCGAATCGCAATCTGATCTGCAAATTATCCTGAGATACTTCGAGGTCTGGCTTCTTAAGCTTGAAGGCTATCTATCTGATGTTCGCCAGTGTGGCGAATGCAATCAACCTTTTGACGAACAAGAACCAGCCTTTCTGAACGCGGATCTTGTCTTTCGCTGTCGCCGCTGCAGCCGGGGCGCCGGTGACGCCCTGTCGAGGAGATTACAAACACAACTGCGAGCGACACAGCGCTTAGCACCGTATGTCTTTGCTCAGGAGTCACGAGCAGTGCCTGCGAGCACTCATCGCGAGTTAGCTGAATTAACGCATAAACTCATTGGGCGCGTACTCGAAAAACAACCTCGGCTGAGGTCAACTTTTCAGTGAACAACGCGCACGATGGATTTCGCCAGGTGAGAAATTACATTAAATGTTAAGTGGCAGGAAACTCATCGCTCGATATGTCATCCGGAGCGCACTCCCGTATGTATTGCTGGGGGCGGTGCTGCTGACTGCCATTCTTTTCACGCAGCAAGCCGGACGGTTCGCAGAGCTGGCGCTTAACGCGGATCTGCCATTGTCCCTCGCCGGCCAGATCGCGGCTGCACTGCTACCCAGTGTCTTAATGCTCACCTTACCAGTGGCGGTGCTCGGCGGTATTGTCATTGGCTTTGCCCGGATGGGCAGCGATAGCGAAATTGTCGCAATGCGAGCTGCCGGGATTGGAACCTGGAGCCTCTTGTGGCCGACCTTGGTCATTGGACTTCTCGCAACTGTCGCTACAACGTTTCTGCAGTTTAAGGAGGCGCCGCGCGCCGCACGCGACCTTCGCCGAGCTGCATTACAAGCCGCGCTGCGTAAGCTGGATTCGCCAGTAGAACCTCGGACCTTTAATACCGAGATTCCAGGATACGTAATCTACGTCAGGGACGGGGACAAGAGCCTGGGGACGTGGGGACGGGTCTTCATTTATGCTCAGCAGCCTGATGGCATTCGAGTGGTTACCGCCAAATCGGGGAGAATCGATTCGTCAAACGAAAAATCGGAGCTAGTGTTGAATGACGCTGCGGCAATGAAGATCCCCAAGGCCGATAGCACGGAACGAAACTACGTTGTGGAGAGGTTAGCTCAACTGCGAATCTCGATCGACACTGGGCGGGCGGCGCTACTCGAACACGCGGGTCAAAAGGATCTGCAAGCTGAGGAATTGGACTGGAGTGACCTGAGGGAACAGCTTCATTCGAGTTCGCTTGAAGAGAGAAATGAAGCCGACAGGACCATCAATCGCCGCTTAGCTCTCGCTGCTGCTCCACTCGTTTTCGCGTTGTTCGGTGGCTTGTTGGGAATGCGCGTGCGGCGGGGCGGGCGGGGAGCTGGTGTCTTGCTTTCACTCACCGTGGTGATTGCCTACTACCTGATTAGTCTACTGGGTGAGTCGCTTGCCAGTGCCGGTACGCTGTCAGCGGTGACCGGCGAATGGATGGCAACGGCCGTGATGCTTTTGTTGAGCTTATTACTCCTGCGCTTTAGCAGTACTCCAAAGTTCACCTTAGCCAGACGATTGTTCAAGAAGCGCGCAGGTCTTCGTGAAGAGTACCGGACCACGATATCTGAACACACTGCCGGCGCTGGCCGTTGGGGTTTTCCCAGTTTGCTTGATGCAAGTCTCTTCCGAACGTTGGCAATAAGTTTCCTGCTCGGCTTCGTTTCGCTCGTTTCTATCTTCATCATCTTCACACTGTTCGAACTCTGGCGCTTTATCGCAGCGAATAGTGTGCCGACGGCAGTAGTCGCGAAGTACCTGCTTTTCCTGCTTCCTTTTGTTGCCGTAGAACTCTTTCCCGCGACGATGCTAATAACGGTATTGATTACCTACGCCTTACTCGCAAGACGAAATGAAGCGACCGCCTGGTGGGCTTCCGGACAGAGTGTTTACCGTCTCATGATCCCGGGGCTACTGTTTGCGGTGGCAGCGGGCGGTAGTACCTGGTTGGTCCAAGAGCACTTGATGCCGTCGGCAAACGTCAAGCAGGAGGCGTTGCGTGCGCGGATCAAGGGCGGTCAACCGCGAGCCATTACCGGAAGCGGCCGGCAGTGGTTAGCCTCGGTTGAGAATCGAAGACTCTACTCTTATGAGTTTGACGAGCAGGCGGGAGTCCTGAATGAACCCACGATTTACGAACTCGACGAGGAAGCGGTACATCTTAGCCGCGTTACGACTGGCAAACTTGGCGTTTGGACGGTGAATAATCAAATGTCAATCAAGGATGCCGAAACTGTTAGCTTGCGCGGAATGGAAGTGGAGAGACATTCAGGACAGGATGTGGAGATTGCTAACGTGGACCCTCCTCAAGTGTTCAGACCAACCGTTGACAAACCTTCACAACTGAGCGTGCTAGCCTTAAGGAGCTATCTAAAAGCCGCGAAACAACGTGGAGTTGACGTGGCGGCGCTGGCTATCGCGCTCCAGCGCAAATACGCTAATCCGTTCAGCGTGCTGGTGATGGCTTTCATAGGGATGCCGTTGGCGTTGGCGTTTGGAAAACGTGGGGCCCTGGTGGCGTTATGCGTCGCGGTTGGCGTAAGTGTCGCCTACTGGGGAATAGGGGGAGGTTTTCAGCAACTAGGTAATCACGGAATGCTGCCGCCCGAAGTTGCAGCATGGTCGCCGCCCGTAATCTTCGCCGCAGCGGGGACTTATTTTCTTTCTCGCGTTCGAACGTAAAAAACAAGCAGTTCAGAATACAAGCTTCAGCTTGCCCAGTCTCCAAGACCGCAAACTAAAGTTTGTACTCTAAACTGCTTTTGTACTCTAAAACTGCTTGAGTAAACGCTGAACTGCCTCAGAAGGAAATCGCCGGTTAGGTGCCCGTTTCCCAGCTGGAGATGTATTCGAGCTGTTCTGGCGTTAGCGTGTCAATGGACAGGCCGAGAGCTTGCAGCTTCAGACCCGCGATCTCAGTATCAACCTCTTTCGGCAGGAGGTGGACACCAGGCTTGAGCTCGCCCTTGTGCTTCACAAGAAATTCAACTGAGAGCGCCTGGTTAGCGAAGCTCATATCCATCACGCTCGCAGGATGACCCTCTGCGGCAGCCAGGTTAATCAACCTACCTTCGCCCAGCACAATGACTCGATTACCCGAGGCTTTGAGTTTGTACTCTTCAACGAACGGTCTGACGCTAATGACTTCCTCAGACATTTCGCGTAGAGCCACGAGGTTAAGCTCGAGATCAAAGTGGCCACTATTGCAAACAATCGCGCCATCTCTCATGCGTTCAAAGTGCTGACCATCGATCACATGACGATTACCGGTGACGGTAATGAAGATGTGCCCCAGCGGTGCGGCTTCAGCGATCGGCATGACGCGGAAACCGTCCATTACTGCCTCTACCGCTTTGATCGCGTCCACTTCAGTGACGATTACGTTTGCACCCATGCCGCGCGCTCTTAGCGCAACACCCTTGCCGCACCAGCCGTAACCGACGACTACTATATTTCTGCCCGCCAAGAGTATGTTTGTGGCACGAATGATTCCGTCGAGAGTGGACTGGCCCGTGCCGTACCGGTTGTCAAAAAAGTGTTTGGTCTGCGCGTCGTTGACTGCGATTGTGGGGAAGGTAAGCACGCCGGCAGTTTCCATTGCCTTGAGCCGCTGAATCCCGGTTGTTGTTTCCTCAGTAGAGCCAACTAACTCTTTGATTTGTTCGCCGCGTTCCTTGATGAGCGTGGCCACGACGTCTGAACCGTCGTCGATGATGATGTCTGGATGGAAATCGAGAGCCGTGCGCACGTGCCGATTGTAGGTCTCGGTTGATTCACCTTTGATTGCGTAGACCGGAATGCCCCAATCCGCTACGAGCGACGCGGCCACATCGTCCTGAGTGGATAGCGGATTGGACGCGATCAGCACGGCTTCGGCGCCACCAGCCTGTAACGCTCGCGCCAGATTTGCCGTCTCAGTTGTAATGTGTGCACAGGCGACCAGTCTCACGCCCTTGAGCGGCTTTTCTTCGTTAAAGCGCTCACGAATCAACCGCAGCACAGGCATTTCCCGTTCGGCCCATTCAATTCGCTGTTTGCCCTGACTGGCCAGGCCTATGTCCTTAACGTCAAACTCAACCGAGCGTGTTGCACTCATTACGATCGTCCTTTTCTTATAGCTGTGGGTTTTGATGTGAAACTACTGAACCCCTGGAGAACTAAATCCCGGCGGCGTTGCGAAGCGTCTCAGCTTTGTCAGTCTTTTCCCAACTGAAACCGTTTTCTTCACGACCGAAGTGACCATAGGCTGCCGTGGCCTTATAGATCGGGCGTCGGAGGTTCAGGTCTGCCATGATTCCACGTGGCGTCAGCTCAAAATTGTCGCGAACGACCTTAGCCAACTGGCCTTCAGTAAGCCGCCCCGTGCCATTAGTGTCAACCAATATTGATACCGGGTCTGCCACACCAATCGCGTAGGCAAGCTGGACCAGACAACGATCGGCCAGCCCGGCGGCGACGATGTTCTTCGCGACGTATCGAGCCATGTACGCGGCGGAGCGATCGACCTTCGTGGGATCCTTACCCGAGAAAGCGCCACCCCCATGCGGGGCGTAACCACCGTAGGTGTCAACGATGATCTTGCGGCCGGTCAAGCCGGCATCGCCTTGGGGTCCGCCAGTGACAAACCGACCAGTAGGATTTATGTGCAGCTTGGTGTCCTTATCGAGTAGCTCTGAGGAGACCGTCTTACGGATCACTTTTTCTTCGATGTCGGCACGCAGTTGTTCATTCGTAACGTTAGGGTCGTGCTGAGACGAGATAACAATTGCGGACGCACGGAAAGGCCGGCCATCGCGATACTCAATCGTAACCTGAGACTTTCCGTCGGGCCTTAAGTATGGAAGTTCTCCACTTTTGCGGGCCTCAGATAACCGCCGCGCCAATAGATGGGCCAACTGGATCGGAAGAGGCATCAGTTCGGGAGTTTCATTACAGGCAAACCCGAACATCAAGCCCTGGTCTCCGGCTCCCCCGGTATCAACACCCATCGCAATGTCCGGCGACTGTCGATCAAGAGCTGAGAGAACACTGCATGTGTCACAGTCAAAACCATACTTTGCTCGCGTGTAGCCGATGTCTCGAATAGTTTCGCGGGCCACTCTGGTGTAGTCGACGCGCGCGCTGGTGGTTATTTCGCCGGCAATGACAACCATTCCGGTTGTTACCAGCGTCTCACAAGCGACGCGAGCAGTTGGATCTTCGGTCAAGGCCGCATCCAAAACTGCGTCTGATATTTGATCCGCTATTTTGTCGGGATGACCCTCGGTGACGGACTCAGAGGTGAATAAGTAACCTGATTCAGTGCTCAAGCAGACTCCTTATAGAGAGCGATATAGAGAGCGATAGCCAAATTCTGGCAGTGGGAAAAGACCGCGTACTGTAACAGTCGGTCTTTGGGAGTGTCAAGGCGGTGACTGGTAGGGTTTCGTTGTGAAAAAGCGAACCGGACAGGCGCATTCGCTTCAAACGCACCTGTTCAGCAAGCCAAAAGTTTCTTGACTTTTCAATGGAAACAGAATAGTGTCCGCGAGTTCTATTTCTCATGTGTCTCTTTTTCGGCCTGACTTTTACCAAAATGGCTGAATTCTCACGAGCGTGCGCATCCTTGAATCTCGTTAGATTCAGTCAATAGCCAAAATCGCAAATCCTTCCAGTTGCGATCCTTGTAATCCTCGTATGATTGACGAGACCGACCGCCAGCTGCTTGACTGGATTGGCGGCATCCCCAGCCTTAAGCAAACAAAAGTGTCTCTTGCACCGCCCGCGGAAACCGAGACGGCAGAAGGAATAGGTCTGTACCTCATGGAGCTCGTGCAGTCTCAGCCGGCGCGAACGGCTCGCCGTCCGCCATTACTAATGACGCTCCGCTATCTCGTCACTACGCACGCGGCCAAACCGGAAGACGCGCATCAAATGCTGGAAGATTTGTTAGTCGACGCCTTTAAAAAACAAAAACTTGAAGTTGAACAAGAACCGTTGCCACTCGCTGTCTGGTCGGCGTTGGGAGTCGCACCGCGACCAGCGTTTGTCCTGCGCATGCCATTCAAATATGAGCCAGAGGAAAAACTTGCTCAACGAGTCAAAACGTCAATGGTCGTGCAGCAGGTACCGTTGCGTAGCTTCAGTGGACAAATAGTTGGGCCAGAGCCGGAGAAAATTCCGCTGATGAATGTCCGTGTGGAGTTACCGACGTTAGAGTTATCTACCAATACCGATTCCAAAGGAAAGTTTTCTTTCTCCGCCGTGCCCGCCACGACAGGCCCAAGGCTTTTGCGTGTGCTGGCTAAAGGGCAGGAGTTTCTTATTAACACTGAGCACGACGGGTCTGAGATGGATCCGCTTGTGATTCCACTGAAACTGGAGGGATAACATGCCACCCTATTCGTATCCCGGCATTTACGTTGAAGAAGTTTCGACGGGCGCTCGACCTATCGAAGCTGTCGGTACTAGCACTGCGGCCTTCATTGGGGTCGCGCCTATTCCGAAGAATCGTGTTAACAAGGCGTCTGCCATTAACAACTGGACACAATTCACCGATCAGTATTCTGGTGAAGGCGCCACCAGCACCCCCCTATCCCATGCCGTCTACGGATTTTTCCAAAACGGCGGCTCACGCTGTTATGTAGTAAATCTCGGGCCCGACAAAGATATTGCGGCGGGTCTTGCCGAGCTGGAAGCGATTGACGAGGTAGCTATTGTGGCGGCACCAGGCTTTTCCGATGGTCCTTCTTACGAAGCGGTTCTAACGCATTGCGAAATCCTTAAGGATCGGTTTGCAATTCTCGACGCTCCGGAGATCCATTCTGACGATGAGAACTTTGCCATCAAACAGCTGTATGACGTCGTCCTCACAGCTCCAACGACCAAGCCCAAGAAGGGCGCTGGCGGTACCCCGCCCCCTGAGGGAACACCGCCGCCTGAACCCCCGGCTGGAGGCGGTTTAAAGGCTCGAATTAGCCCGGGAGGATATGGAGCTTATTATTTCCCATGGATCAATGTTCGTGATCCTCTTTCGCCGAAGGAGATAGTCCCCGTACCCCCTTCCGGACACCTAGCGGGCATTTACGCGCGCACCGACGCAACGCGGGGAGTGCACAAGGCGCCCGCTAATGAAGTTGTTCGCGGTGCCCTCGGCGTCACTTATAACGTCACCCGCGCGGAACAGGGCGAACTTAATCCGCGAAGCGTTAACTGCATCAGGCAGTTTGCTACTCAGGGCATTCTCGTCTGGGGTGCGCGCACGCTGGACGTGAGTGCAAGTGAGTGGCGCTATCTCAACGTCCGGCGTCTTTTCAACCAACTTGAAGAGTCCATTGCTAATGGAACCCGGTGGGTAGTCTTTGAGCCAAACGACCGCACGCTTTGGAAGTCAATTCGGCGAGACATTTCAGCTTTTCTGATGGTGCAATGGCGTCAGGGAGCTTTGATGGGTGCGACAGCGGAAGAAGCCTTCTTCGTAAAGTGTGACGACGAAACGAATCCCCAGGAAATTATCGATCAAGGCCAGGTGGTGACGGTAATTGGAGTCGCTCCGGTAAAGCCTGCGGAGTTTGTAATCTTCCGCATCGGTCAGAGTGCCGCTGGAGCCCAAGTTGAAACTCAGGGAGGTGCCTAATCATGCCGCAAGCAGCAGCCACTGGTACTTACATTGATCCCTTTCGGGCATTTAACTTCAAGCTCGAAATTGGGGGTATCACCGAGGGCCACTTCACCGAAGTGACTGGACTGGGCGCCAGGGTAACTCCAATCTCCTATCGCGAGGCAGGGAACAGCCAGGTGGTCCACTACGTCCCGGGCCGGGTGGAGTATAGCGAGGTCACGCTCCGCTACGGCGTTACCCGGTCGCGAGAACTCTTTGATTGGTTCAAGACTGGTGTGGTGGGCCATGTGCAACGCAAAAACCTTTCGATCATACTGTTCGATGCTGACGCTACGACAGAGGTGATGCGTTGGAATCTGGTCAATGCGTGGGCGACAGAATGGCGCGGATCAATATTGGACGCCCATAACCAGGAAGTAGCAATTGAATCTCTGACGCTTGTTTGCGAGTCGCTGGACCGAGCATAGTTTGAGAATCTGTTCGACGGAGGCTGGTCTTGCGTTTGGCAGAATTCAAAACCAGGCTGTTCATCTTCTTCGCGGGCAAGTTATTAAGGTGGGCCGGGTCTATTGAACGAGAAATAACAGATGGGCAGTCGGCCCCTGCCCCTAAGGTTGATGACGGTAAGGTGCTGTTCGATGAGTCCTCTCACGCGAGTGAAGCTGCGTCAGGACCACCTGAACATTGGACCCGGTTGGTTGCAAGCAGTCCACCGCAACACTGGATCGATCTCGTAAAGGACAAGGCGCCGCAACTGCTTCCTCTATCTGAAAGTCTGCTTCCTTCACATCAGGCTGAGAGTTTCGGGCAAGAGGATTTCAAGGCAGAGGGTCATGAGGAAGCCAAAAGTCGTCCTGGCCGCGAAGATGGCGCGGTTGAAAAATCAAAGCCGCCGCTTTTGCCGTCAACGAAGAGTCGCCGCAAAACAGATTATTCCTGGCGCACGGCAGACAGATCGAACTGGTTAAACCGACTGCGTTTTCAGCCTCCAGCAAGTCGCGGAGAGAATGCTGACGCGATCTATGTCTCAGATACACAAACACAAAACCCGGATGCCTATCCGGCTGCGGGGGGCGCAGCCGAAGAAGTCTCCGATCCAACGTTACTGCAACCCACCCGGAGCGCCGTTAATACCGGGAATCTGACTCCCGATCTAACAACCAACAAGGCGATTTCAGCACGCCAAACCACCCTGAAGCCTGCAGCGACTCCGTCAACGAATTCAGAAGACAACACGACAACTCACGGAAGGCAACGCCAATCCGAATTTGCCGCCACTGTGCCGCCCGCTCCAGACGCCGACAACATGATTGATGCTTCGCGAACCGTCGAGCCTGGAACCCAGCACTATCCAGCCCGTCGAGCAGACACTCAGTACATAAATCGACGACACGTTAATTCTGAACCAGTGAGTCGAAAGAGTCTTTTGGTTAATCCTTTGCGGCGATCGCCTGCAAAGATCATAACTGAGCCGGTGACGGATACGCGTCACGCCGATCAGCAGCATCCTTTCCTCGAGCGCGGCACCGAATATGTCACCAATACTCGCACACGATTTGAAGACGGCTCGATGGGAGAACCACAACGTCAAAGCTCAGAGGGAAAGCGCGGTGCTCAGCCCAAGGAGTTGGATCTGGTCCAAAGTCTGAATCTCAAAAAGCCAAGTTTTTTGGCAGGCGGTTTCCCTCGGCGCAGAATGAATCAACCTGCTGTTGAGTCCGACCAGGTTCAATCCTGGAGTGAGAAGGAGACGAACAGAAATCAGCAGATCCACCACAATAGGACAGTGACCGCCACCGGCAATGGGCCGGCAACACTGGCAGCAGCGACGGCAGAGCACGGCGCCAGTAACAATCAAGGGTCATCTACGGCAAAGACGGTGGTCCATGTAGTTG
>DATBRN010000205.1:0-6305 GCA_036560225.1 Pyrinomonadaceae bacterium
TTTATCGTTTTGCTCTGCAGACTCGAGCCTTAGAAGCAAGACTAGCCTGCTCGTCTTCAGGGTAAAACTTTATTGTAAAGCAAAGCGAAGGGATTTCCATCTGACCAGGATGAAGCTGTAGTGGGTCAGTTTGATGTCCGATAAGCTTTAGCTTGTCGTAGCGCCGCGACAAACTAAAGTTTATCGGACAGTTTCAACCAAACTGACCCAGTAGGCGGCAAAGCCTCGGTATTGACTTTCCCTTGAAATTCCACTAGAAGCACGGTCTAGTTCTTACTTGACGATAACAGGGCCACCCAGGAGATTTATCAGCTCAAAGGGTCGCTTTTGGGCTAATATTTCCCATCCGTTCGGCGCATTCCGTTGCACGACCGATACTTATTCTTCTCCAAGGAGCATCAACACATGAATCACAGTCTGTTAGCGCTTGCCTTTCAAGAGCCAGCCTCTGACTCGACTATCTTGTGGATTATCATCGCGGTCGTAGTGTTTCTGTTCTTTATTGTCGTAATTATCGTGATCGGCCTGATCATCTTTTTCGTCATGCGCAAACGAAGCAAGGCGAAAGCCGCTGCCGGAGCCGTTTATCAACAAACCGGAACTTCTCCTACGGGACAAGTTCCATCCTATTCGGAGTCTGCGGCCGCAGCTCCGGAAATCGCACCAGCCTACGAGACACCGCCTGCAGTCTTCGAATCGCCTGCGCCAATCGAAGAGGTCAGGGCGGATGTTGTTGAAGCCGCTCCACCTGTCGCACCTGAACCACTGTCTGGTGCTGCTCCAATGGAATTTGATCCTTCACGAACCGTGGCTATCACGCGCGAGAACACGGTCACCATCAGCTACGGCACTATTAAGTTTGTATCGGGCGTCCTGGCTGGTGAAGAATTTGAGGTTAACCCTGAAGGTTCATACATCGGTCGCGAAAGCAGCCTTTCACAGATCGTGGTGTCGGACCCGCGCATCTCTAAACGTCATCTCTGGATTGGCGTGCGTGGCGGGCAAGTTACGATCGTTGACCAAGATTCTCGCAATGGAACGTTTGTGAACGATCCGAAGACGGAGCGGATCACCGAAGCGACTTTGCATTCCGGAGATACGGTAATCCTCGGCGAGTCGGACGTGGCGCGCTTCGAATACAAGGCGTGATTTTGTGTGAAATTGAATTCGCCGAGGAAGGTGGAGCCGCGCTGGCCCGTACTGGTCGCTCTGTTGGGGACTGGCGCGCTATATACGGCCCTGCCAACCACATTGGTCGTCGGTGGCCTGCGCTGGCTGCTGCCTGCGTTGGTTCTGTTGTTGCTGGTCCCTGCGGAAATCTCACACCACCGCCGCCAACCCCAGCTTAATCAAATACTCGGTTATGTCCTCAATGGCGTGGTCACGCTCGCCATGATTGGGTCGCTGGCACTCCTTATCGAGTCCCTGCCAGAGCATAGAGTGAGCCCACCAGAGTTGCTGCGGTCTGCTGCCGCTCTCTGGACCACGAACATCTTGATATTTGCTTCCTGGTATTGGCGGCTGGATGGCGGAGGGCCACACGAGCGGGCGCTGACGCCGGGGCATACGGACGGCGCCTTTCTGTTTCCGCAAATGACAATGGATCCTGAAGCTAAGCTAGCTGCAGGTGAGCACCAGTGGGAACCTAACTTTGTTGACTATCTGTTTCTGGCATTCAACACCAGCACCGCGCTCTCACCAACAGATGTCCCGGTTTTGTCGCGCTGGGCGAAAGTCCTGATGATGACTCAGGCGATGATTTCCCTGCTCGTGATTGTGTTACTCGCGGCTCGCGCAGTCAACATACTCTGACGCGCCGCGCAAAAACTACCGTCTCCGTTTAGAGTGGGCACTTGTGCCCCGGCTTGCCGCAGGTGGACAGTCCGCTCTAATTTCATCAGTCGCCTCAGCAACAGCACCAAAATGACCAATGAAAAATGGCAAATGATATTTGGAAAATGGTCTTTGTGAGCGACGACCCGTTAGCTCATCTCTAAAACCTAGAGCCCGCGGCACATCTCGGTGCCCCACGGCGTACCGACTGCGCGCGCATAACCGAATCTAACCTCGCCAAATTTCCAGTCCTTGCGCTGCCAGATCGATCCGTCCGCGTATTCCACCCTATTGATCAGCACCTTCTCTTCGCCGGCGTTCGCCGACTTTTTGGCCAGAGTATCCACGCTCACCACATCTGATGGACCAGATAAACTGAAAGCCTGTAGCTCCTTGTCCTTCTCAGGCTTTATCGACACGGCACAAAGAAACTGCCGGCGCGACACAGCAGCTGGGTCCATAGGCTCTTTGAACTGATATTCCCAGAAGATGATCTCAATAAGCTTACCACTCGCATTGTGAACCTTGGCCCGATAGGCAAACCCCTCGACGGGTTTTGCCGCGCGCGAATCCTGCACCGCTCTTTCCATCGCCGCGCTGCGTCCGTCGACAGTGTCGAGGTTTGGATCTCTTTCTCCGGGTGAAGTGTTAGCGCGGCGGTTCTTTTCGAAGTTCTTGTTTTGAGGAATCATCGCGGCAGCCGGCGCAGTATTGGCTGGCGCGGCAACCACCTCCTGACGATCCCTAAACCACTTTGAGCTCACGACGACTACCGGCGTACCTTCGGTAGAAATAGCCGCATTCTGGCTAAAAGGAACGAGCATGAGCATCAGCGACAAGAGCAAAACGCTTTTCATGGTTACATCTCCCTGCTCTAGACACAATTTCCAGTATTTCAAACTACCTGGTCGTCGAGAGCGCTCGCTATCGGCAGGTAATCCCTCTTGAGTTTCTCATAAAGGCAGGTATCGTGATATCGCGAATTCTTATCCTGACCCGCGGCTCGCCACATTTCATTCCAAAGATGAATCGCATAGGTCCGGTCGTCGAATAATAGCTCAGACCCTGGCTGCAATACCTTCTGCCACTCTTCATAGTCTACCGGGCAGAAAGCCTGGTGAGTTTTCGTATATCTCTCCAGTGCAAACTTTTTGACCCCTTTGGCCATTAGTTTGGGGCCGGTTTCTCCCCAAACCAGACGCGCCGGATCCTTAGTCTTACAAACTTCCCAGGCGTAGGCCATTACACAACTACCTGCGGGAACCTTAATCACACCGCAGTTAACAACTTCGTATCCCCGGTAGTCTATCTCGCTCGAGAAAACATACTCGTCGGGAAAATCAAATGGCTTTAGGCAAATGGTATCGGTATCGGCCCACCAACCGCCCCGTTCGAACAGCAACTTGTAACGAAAGAAGTTTGCAAAACCGGCGTAGCTTGGGGACCGTTTGTATTGAAAGATGCAAGACGAAGGCAGTATCTCGTTTGCATCCATGACGACAACGCCTGAGGGCACGTTCTTCACGTCACCGTAAACGTATAGATGATAGTCATGGCCGTTCAGGAGAAACGAAGTGATAGACAACTGCTCCATCACCGAGAGTTCAGGACCGACCCATAGTCCTTGAATTACCTTGTTCAGCTCTGTTGGCATGCGGTTGGAATGGAGCGGGCGACGAGGCTCGAACTCGCAACTTTCAGCTTGGGAAGCTGACACTCTACCATTGAGTTACGCCCGCTCAGCTAAGGAAGGCGGCAAATAAATGATTTCCCCTTCTGAGTTGAAAAGATAGTTAATGGCATCGCCCCTGTCAACGGATGGCCTGATGGTCGTTCCGCGACGACCAAATCTGAATTCCCATATCCCGGCCTTGAAAGGCCGGGCCAAATTCCCGCCGACGCTACGCGTCGAAGATAACCTAATCATGCTCGGTACCTTCTTTTGAGGAGTGGCTCAATCGTCCGGCGCGGCTTTGCCGCCGCACAGTGCGGAAAGGCTTCGCCTTTCCGCGCCCTCTTGTTCTTTTTGAGGCTCCGCCTCATAAAGCTGAGGCATAGTCTCAGGCCATTTTGTGTACCCCTACGGAATGGCGCAGCGGTTCCGCCTATGCGGCGGCAAAGCCGTATTTAGTTGACCTGCAGCAGTCGCAAAAATAGAATGCGCCCCGTATTTTTGTCCCGACATCCGGCCAAATTTTGCTCTCGCTTTGCTTTTGGGGATTTCCAAAGACTTCTAGCCTATGGACGATATCTTCATCCAGCTCGCCTTGCTTGTCATAGTCGGTTTGATCCTCGCAGCGGTTGTAATGCCAATCGTTGCCTTAATCATTTCACTTAGATCGAAGAGGAAGGTGGATGCCCAACTCGCGCAGCTAGCAGCAGCGGCACAGTTAAATCCCACCTCAATACAACAGCTGCGCACTTCAGATTTAGCGCCGCTTGCCAGGACTGTGCAGCGGCTCGAGGCTCGCGTTGAAAGGATTGAAGCGGCCCTGGCAGATGGATCGATTCCCATACCGGTTACCCCTAAACCCGAAGACAAGCCGCCGTTAACGCAGCCAATACCCGAAGAGATCGGTCCCAAGCCCGTCGAGCCACCGCCGCCGTTAACCATTCCGCAGCCGCTGCCGGGGAAAGAACCGGCTTTTCCATCTATTCCATGGCCCCAAACACCACCACGACCTGCCGGAGAGCTTGAATCAATCATTGGCCGGCGCTGGGTGGGGTGGGTGGCTGTAGGTCTAATCCTTTTTGCAACTGCCTTCTTCCTCAAATACGCCTTTGACAACCGCTGGATTGGTGAGGTCGGGCGAGTCGCAATCGGAATAGTGGCCGGTCTCAGTCTCACACTACTGGGCTTCAGATACTATAAACGCGGCTGGCGTATCTTTTCGCAAATCCTGAGCGCCGGCGGCATTGTCTTGCTTTATCTGTCAGTCTACGCCGCGTTTGGCTACTACCATCTGGTCACACAAAAAGCCGCGTTTGCTTATCTCGTGATTCTTGTCGGCGAAGCTGGTGGTCTTGCTGTTCTCTACGATGCTCAGGCAATCGCGATCATGGCATTAATTGGTGGTTTCCTGACGCCGGTCTTGCTGCGGTCAGATCGGGATCAATATCGCTCGTTGTTCGGGTACATCACCGCTCTCGATGTAGGCGCGCTCGCCTTGTCGAAATACTGGATCGGCGTGAGCTCTCTCGCCTACGCCGGAACTCACCTGTTGTTTTGGATGTGGTACGCAGACAACTACCATCCACAGAAACGCGCGGTGGTAATGACGTTTCAGTCCGGAATCTTTCTGATCTTTCTGCTCGCGCCGCTGGGCCGCCGGCTTATCAAGCAACAATCTGCCACGCTTGAGGATCTCTTTCTATTGCCAATCAATGCGTTCGTCTTTTTTGCCACCGCCTACCATCTGCTGAATCCTAACTATCACGACTGGATGGGGATTTTCGGCATCGCCATGGCCGCCATTTACGCAGGTGCGGCGCGTGTTCTGCTTCACCGCCCGGCAGCAACGCGCCGGGAAATGTTGGAGATGATCGGCGTGTCGCTCGTTTTCATAACCCTCGCGATTTCGATCCAATTCAAAGCCAATTGGATCACTATCGGGTGGGCTGTGCAGGCGCTGACAATGTTGTGGGTTGGTATCAAAACCCGGTCAACTCGTCTTCACGCTGCCGCATACGCAGTGTTTATCCTGGCGCTGGCGAAGCTTGTGTCTTGGGATACACCGTTCGGTTACCGGGCCGCGTTTACGCCCGTGCTGAACAAGTATTTTCTCTCTTCGCTCGCGGTGACTGCCTGTGTGTTTGTTGCCGCAGTCCTGCTTCGCCGGTGGAGCGATAAGAATCAGACGCTGGTTGTAAACCCCACGATACCCGTGCTGTTGATTGCGATCGCCGTCCTCTGGTTCATCATGTCGATTGACACATTCACGTTCTTCCGCGCCCAGGCCCTGGCGCTAAACGACCCTGAGGAGGTTCGTCACGAGTTATGGCTGGGCCAAATGGCACTGTCAGTCTTGTGGTCGTTTTATGCAGCGGTGCTGGCGGCAATTGGCTTCGTGCGCCGGTCGGCAGCGGTGCGTTGGGCAGCGCTGGGATTATTTGGAATGACGGTGGTCAAGGTGATGCTGATCGACATAGCACAGCTAAAACAGCTTTACCGCATTGTCGCATTCCTGGTGCTTGGGGTGTTGTTGCTGATAGTCGCCTGGGGTTACCACAAAGCGTTTCGTAGTAAGGAGTCGTAAAAATGAAAAGGCTGGCATTAATCGTCGCGCTTTTATTGGTGGCAGCGGTTTCAGCATTGGTGATCTCGGTCTTTGCTCAAGCTGCGACATCGCCGTGGGCTTACTTTGTTATGGTGACTCCAGGCTCACAAGCGGCAGGCATCTACGATCTCACCGTGCCACTTGAAGTAATGGACAAGGCACGCGAGGACCTGGCTGATCTCCGGCTTTACGACG
>DATBRN010000206.1:0-4056 GCA_036560225.1 Pyrinomonadaceae bacterium
CTTTGGCGACAACCCGGGCGAGCTGTCAATGGGTATGAGTCACGATTTTGAGATTGCGATTCAGGAAGGCGCGACGATGGTGCGCGTGGGAACTGCTATATTTGGCGAACGCGATCAGAAGGTATGAATCAAGCTAAACTGAAACGGAAAACGGATGACAGAAAGTCTGAGCGCGAGGATAAGCTCATTACAGAACAGGATAAGCTCACTACAGAACAGGGAGCGGTAGCGACCTGATGCTACACACAACATTGAGCATCCCGCTGGCCAGAACATCCAATTGCGTGGGCGGATGAATACGGAACAGGGAGCGGTAGCGACCTGATCCGACACTCAATTTCAATCGAGAATTTAGCTGACCCATCGGTTGAGTGATAGCATCAGGTCGCTATCGCTGCCTGTTCCGTAATTTGAGTGTGGCATCAGGTCGCTACCGCTCCCTGTTCCGCAATTGAGTGGGCGGATCAGGTCGCTACCGCTCCCTGTTCCGTATTAGTTGAATGTCGAACCAAGTCGTTACCGCTCCTGGTTGCGTAAGCTCATGACGGTTTGTCGAACACTATTATGATTATCCTGGGTAGAGTTTACTGGTTCGTCAATTGGTTAGTCATCGCAGTTATTGTCACCGTCGTCTTACTAGTGCTGTTGCGGTTGATTGCCAATAAAGCCGATCTGAACCCTTTTGGCCGGACGTCACTTTCAATTCGCCGTCTAACAGACCCTCTTATTGGACCGGTGCGACGCGCACTGATAGGTTTTAGTGTGGATCCAAAATATGCCCCCCTCGTCGCGATCTTGATAACGATTTTATTGGGCTGGTTTTCGTTACAGCTTGTGGCAAGTATTGCCAATACGATCGCAGGAGTCATGCTGAGCCTTAGCAGCCATGCGGTAGTTCCCGTTATCGGTTATGTGCTTTATGGGCTGCTCAGCTTTTACAGCCTTCTCATTTTCATACGCATAGTGTTTTCCTGGGTGATGGTGAGCTATTCCAATCGCCTCATGCGGTTTCTCGTAAATACCACCGAACCGTTGCTCGGTCCCCTGCGCCGAATAGTCCCGCTGGTCGGGGCGTTTGATATCTCGCCGATCGTTGCCTTTATTATTTTGTGGTTATTCCAAAGCGCGATTGCGGGAACTCTGCTGAAGGGCTGGCAAACGGTATTCTTCGCTTGAGGACAGTCTCCACGTATCAATGATCAACTACTCCGCAAAAGACGGAATGCTGATGTTCCAGGTGCGGGTCGTTCCGCGTGCCTCTCGTAGCGAGGTCGTTGGCGAACATGATGGCGCCTTGCGGATCCGAATTGCGGCTCCTCCGGTCGAGGGCGCCGCGAACGAAGAGCTCATTCGTTTGCTGGCCTGCAAACTCGGAGTCACGCGCAGCGCGATTACCATTACTGGCGGACACTCTTCGAAACTTAAACAGATCTCCATAACAGGCGCGCCTGCGGACGCCTTGTCGCTTCTGCAAGGCTAAGGTCAGAGATCAGAAGTCAGAGGTCAGCGAGTGACTTCGTCATAGCCTGCTTAATATGCGCAAGCTCTTCACTGGGACCGCGGGCGTCCCGCCCGCACTGAGCGCGCAGCGCGAACAACCGTCGAGAGTTGAGCTGTTGCCGAGATCCTCGCACCTGACGGTGCTCGGGCGGGCGGGACGCCCGCGGTCCCAGTTAAAAGCTTGAGTCATCATATGATATATTTCCCAGCCTACAAGCCCGAAAGTAATAATTCCAAAAGGATCTGAGCGAAATGTCCGGACACTCGAAGTGGCATAGTATCAAGCACAAGAAGGGCGCGCTGGATGCCAAGCGCGGTAAGCTATTTACAAAGTTTATTAAGGAAATCACCGTCGCGGCGCGTACCGGCGGTGGTGATCCGGAAGGAAATGCGCGCCTGCGCAAGGCCATAATCGATGCTAAAGCCGGGAACATGCCCAACGATACGATCGAACGCGCGATTCGCCGCGGTACCGGCGAAGAAGAGGGCGTTAGCTACGAAGAGATTACTTACGAAGGATATGGACCAGGTGGCGTGGCACTCTTAGTTGAATCGATGACCGACAACCGCAATCGGACTGTGGCGGAAATTCGCCACGCGTTTTCCAAGAATGGTGGCAACCTGGCTGCGGCCGGCGCAGTGGCGTGGATGTTTGAGAAGAAGGGTTACATCGTAGTTGCCAAAAGCGCGAAATCCGAAGAGGAACTCTTCGAGATTGTCACTGACGCTGGCGCCGAAGACTTGCGCGACGACGAAGACAATTTTGAGATCATAACGGCGCCCGGCGACTTTGATACTGTGCTCGAGGCGGTGAAAAAAGCCGGTATTGAGCCCCAGGTAGCCGAGGTCTCAATGGTCCCCAAGGAATACAAGAAGCTCGAAGGTTCAGAAGCTAAACAAATGTTGAAACTGATGGAAGCCCTCGAAGACCATGACGACGTGCAAAAGGTTTCCGCCAACTTCGACATCAGCGAAGCCGATATGGCGGCAGCCTGAGAGCAGAAGGCAGTAAGCAGAAGGCAGAAGGCAGAAGGCAGAAGGGCAGAATGCTCACTAACAAGTAGTGACAGATTTTTGTTGACGTTTAGAAAGGGCACTTGTGCCCCGCCGGTGGGAAGCACGCGATTGCCTAAATAGATAATCAGATTTGCGCTGCCAAAGAAAACAGCTTAGTACTCGAAAGGAAGCCACCATGTTAACCTTAATTCGCGGTAGAACCCTTTGATAGATTGATCGCGGAGCTCTTGACGAACTCATTGCTCCATACGAAAAGGTTGTTGTAGACATTGGGACCGGTGATGGTCTTTTTGTTTACCACTGCGCGCGCGAAAATCCTCAGACGTTCTTCATCGGTATTGACGCCAACCGTCGACCCCTGCAAAAAATCTCCGAAAGAATTCATCGCAAACCCTCGAAAGGTGGTTTGTCTAACCTTCTGTTTGTACAAGCTGCCGTCGAAACGCTTCCGGCCGAATTGGAAGGTGTGGCCCACGATGTCTGCATAAACTTTCCCTGGGGAAGTCTGTTGCGAGCGGTGGGCCTGGGTGAAACCTTGGTTCTCAGAAACGTGCGGCGTATTTGTTCGCCCAATGCGCGGTTAAAGGTGTTCCTCGGCCTTGACAGCGAACGGGATAGGGCCGAGATCGAGCGACTGGCGTTGCCGACTTTGTCTACTGATTTTGTGAGCGCTGTGCTCGCACCGAAGTATCGGGAAGCCGGCTTCGAGATAGTCGAGACCGAAAGCTTGCCTTCCTCCTCGCCGCCTGAAATGCACACCTCGTGGGCCAGGCGGCTGCAAAGAAGTTCCAGGCGTTCATTCCTAAGAATCGTGGCGCAAGCGATCGGAGAAGAATAACGACAGCGAACCCTAGCCAAGATCTTAAGTCTGGCGCCGTCTGGCTTCGCCTTTTGGAATGCTGTCCGTCATTTTGGCTTCGTGCTTCTGACGCTGTCGCTCACTAGGGTTATCTTGCTGACGTCCAGCGACGCTCTTGCGCATTCTTTGATTCTTCTTGTCCTTGTTTTCACCATCTTTCTTTTGTCGATTTTTATCTGACATGAATCGCAACTCCATATCTCTACGCCGACTTTCCTTTACTGTCGGCAGATTCGGCCTCTGCGAGGTCGCTGTTCGCCGGTCCCTGGATGACTTTGCCCAGTGCGTCGTAACGTGAACCATGACACGGGCAGTCCCACGTATTTTCCAGTGAGTTCCAATTAACAATGCAGCCCAGGTGACGGCAGACCGCGGAGAGCTCGTGGATTTCGCCTTTCGGATCTCTGTAGACAGCCACTTTGCTTAAACCACGCGAGACGATCGCTCCAGCTCCCGGTTTGATATCGTCAACCGATTCAACATCGCCCGCCAGGACGAGATCTGAATATTGAATGGCCACATTCAAATTCTCCTTCGCAAACTCAGGCAAAGATTTCAGACTGATGCGCGAAGGATCGTAGATCGCTTCCCAGTTGTTCTTGCGATCGAGAATTAAATCGGTCAGCAGAATCCCGGCTATAGTTCCATGCGTCATTCCGTTGCCTGAATCGCCGGTGGCA
>DATBRN010000207.1:0-19190 GCA_036560225.1 Pyrinomonadaceae bacterium
CCGATGCCGCGATCCTCAGGGTCTACATTCGGATCGCGCAGCAACGTAATGATCTGCGCCGAATCGGGCGACGGGTTGTTAGTCCTTGCTGACCGTTCCCTGCCCTCCCGGCTGATCAGGACAAGAATCATTGCAGCTGACAGCACTGCTGCCAGAGCGATCGCTATGGCCGCCAGCGAGTTGGGCGTGGCTAGCGCGCGCTCTAACCGCAGCTTGGCTTCTACGACTGCGCGTTTGCCAAATCCGATGGGATCGCGCTTGACTGCCGGCCAGGCTTTTCTCAGTTCGTAAACAACGAAGCGAAGTTCTCTGGCCAGCCGTTCCGGCAAGCTCGTGTTGTCGATCATTGTCACACGGAATTCTTGCCTGTTCGTAAAAGGAAACAAGATCAATTGATTCTCAAACTGTTTATCTGAAGCGTTGCATCTTTCCATGGAGACCTCCGTTAGCTGTATGTGGAAGTGGGAGGGGAGACGCAATGCCGAGGAGACTGGTGATGCAAACCACTGGGACCGGCGGGCGGTTCGCCCGCCGAGCGTGCGTCAGCACGCTCTGATTCTTCGTCACAAATGTTGTGTGGGGCCGCCGTCTCTTGCTAGCGCTACGCGCTCGCAGCAGATCAGACGCAGCGGTCCCAATCGGGTGATCCGAAGATAGACTTTCTCCTTCGAAGCAACTGGTACGTAGATCGCTGCCTCCGACGTGATAATTTTTTTTGGATCCCTATTAGTTATTACCGTTCGGCAAGAAAAAGTTACGGCGGAGTAGAGCTTTGCACACAAAGAAACCTCAACCAGTCCGCGATGCGGACGAGTCACGATAGCCCAGCACTTTGAGTGCTGGGAATTGCCGACCAAATATTTACAGTCCGTGAAACGGACGACTGACAGAAGGCGCGAACGTAGGGACAGCCCGAGCCGTTCGTCATACGGACTCGGGAACGCTTACTCTCCCCCCAGCACTCAAAGTGCTGGGCTATTGTCACTCGTCCGCTATCGCGGACTGAAAGGCGGTGTATTTTTACGCGTAGACCGCAACGCAAACTAACAGTTTGCTTTACAAGGTGCGTTTGACACCATTGAAACGCTTACGCTAACTTAAACAGCTTGCAGTGATCCTCCAGCAGTTCACCATGTGCGTCCCGTTCGTCTAGAGGCCTAGGACACCGCCCTTTCACGGCGGCGACACGGGTTCGACTCCCGTACGGGACGCCAACATTCTAATCGTTTCCAGAATTCGACTAGCCGTCGATCGACGCCACTGATGATTCGCGCCATACCCCCGGTGCTGGTCTCCGGCATCAAGGCCCATCTCACGCAATAATTTTTTGTAGTTAGCACGGCAGGTGGTGACCTTCGGGTGATCCTGGCCCAGTTCACGCTCGAAGATTGCGAGGGCGCGGCGGTAAAGCGACGCAGCCTCTGGGTAGCGCTGCTGCGCTTTGCAAAGGACAGCGAGATTGTTGAGGGTCATCGCGACATCAGGATGGTTCGCGCCGAGCAACTTCTCTTTGATCGCGAGCGCGCGTCGATAGCGCAACTCCGCTTCTTTAATGTTGCCGCGGGCATAGTAGAGAGCTGCGAGGTTATTCAGGTTAATAGCTACGTCATAATTCTCTGCACCGTAAACACGCTCGAAGACAGTGAGAGCGCGCAAGTAGAGTTGTTCCGCCTCCTCATATTTGCCCTGCCCATCGAGGAGCGCCGCGAGAGCGGCCATATCGGCTGCTGTATCCGGGTGGTCCGGGCCTAGTGAGCATTCACGGATTTTGACAGCCAAGCGTGCGTAGGGCTCGCCTTCTGAATAGTGACCGCGCGCGTGACTGATGCCGCCGAGGTTGTGGTAGAGATCGGCGCGCAACGGATCGAGCGGTCCGAGTTGCTGCTCCACGATCTTAAGCGCGTGGCGATAGACGCGGTCGCCTTCATCAAACCGTCCAGTGTACTTGTCCAGCATTCCTAACTGATTTAGAACCGAGGCCGTGGTGATGCTGTCAGGCCCGGAATTTTTTTCAGCGAGGACGAGCGCCTCGTCGAGCAGTGGCGCCGCCTGTCCGTAGTGGCCGGCTGTGCGAAATTGAGCAGCTTGCGCGATTAGCAATCGCACCTGATCCTCGGCAATTGATTTAGGTTGTAAGGACGAGTCAAGAGTTCCCTGGCGAGCGGCAAACGATCCGCGAAACCACACGAAACTACTCGAAGTGAGAAACAGCAGTACTGCCATGGTCAGTTTCGTGTTACGGCCACTCAAGCTAAGAAAATTCGCAGGTTGGGAAGGTGGGCAAAGCGCAGCGCGCCCCCGCTCCAGCGCAGCGTCATCAACTTTATTTTTCTTCAAGACTCGCCGGACCAAGTCTACATAAGAGTTGAACGGTTTTTGTAGCCAGCGCAGGGCGCTACGCTGGAGCGGGGGCGCGCTGCGCTTTGGCCGGCTTCCCGACCTGCGAATTGGCGGAGCTTGAACTCTCAATTGAAGGTTGATTCGCATTGGATTTGACCGGAGGCGTCCCCTCCAGTTGAGGCGGAGCTCAACTGGAATAAGGGACGCCTCGGAAAGGGAGCCTTTCCGCACTGGGCGGCGGCAAAGCCGCAAACCAATCACATACTCTTTATCGCTTGTGGTTCTGTAAGTCGCGCACGAGCGTCTCGTTATGATTAAAGCCGCCAGCCACCTCAACACCCGGCAGCACGAAGCTGGTTTGCAAAGTCGTGTTATTGAAGACCTCCCCGGTAGCGCGGCAAGGATCGGGCGGGTATTGCCTCTCAGGATCGGATGGTGATTGCAGCACACGCACGAAGGGGCGCAGTTGCACGCGCAGTGGAGCGGTATCCGCGTTGGTTGACGGCTCGCCGAAGATGTCGCCGTTGAGATCAAGAAACGCTGACTCGCCCGATTGCAGATTCACTTCGCGGCGGATTACTTGTCCGTCACTATTTCTAAATGGCTGCCCCGCGGCGTCGCGGAAAGAGAGCACCACGCGGCAGGGATCCGGCGGTAGTTGTCCCTCGGATAACGTTACGAGATTGACGACGTTGAGACGCATGGACTGTCCGCGAGTGATGCCAACCATGCCGAATGTCGTGCGATCGGGATCGGGCGGCGCGACGGCGTGCACGCGGCGCACTTCCCAGATGGTGCTCGTCGCCAACAAGGTCGCGATCGCGATTGCTAAAGAAACTTTGGTTAGAATGTTCCGAGTATTCATGATCTTCTCCTTTGGTTTGTTAGTGTCTCGTTACTTTCGTCGCGCCCTACCTCATGGTCGGGCTATTGCCCCGTTGAGCGTTTCGTTAGACTTCCTGGCCTCTCGACCCACTAACGCGAGAATTTTTGGTAAACGGGCCCATCACAATGAAAAAATGTAGGAATTGGGATTCGGTCCTAACGCGATGACCTTCGAGAATTGGGATAGCGGCTAAGGATTAGTGTTAAAATCCAGCCCGAGATCCTGCCCCAAGACATGAACGGTCAAGGAAATACACCGGAGGAAGTGACCGGGCTCTTGCTCGACTGGAGCAAGGGCGACCTGCAGGCTTATGACAAACTTGTTCCACTTGTCGAAAAGGAGTTGCACCGGATCGCGCACCGCTATATGAGCCGTGAAAGCCCCGGGCACACGCTGCAAACCACCGCGCTCGTCAATGAGGCTTATCTGCGTTTGGTGGATCAGAGGGTGCACTGGCAGAACCGTTCACACTTTTTCGGCATAGCCGCGGAACTGATGCGCCGCATTCTGGTGGACCACGCGCGTAGCCACCAATACTCGAAGCGTGGCGGGGGTGCGCAAAAGATCAGGTTAAACGAGGCTGTGCTGATGGCGCGGGAACGTTCATCGGATTTGGTCGCACTCGACGAGGCATTGACCAACCTCGCGGCATTCGACCCCCGCAAAGCTCGGATAGTGGAGTTACGTTTCTTTGGCGGCCTAAACGTCGAGGAGACGGCGGAGCTGTTGGAGATTTCTACAAACACGGTAAAGCGGGACTGGACCACAGCGCGAGCGTGGCTGTATAACGCAGTGACAAGTCACGAGTGACAGGTGAAAGGTGACGGGTGACAAGTGAGAGGTGACGGGTACGGAATTGGTAACTTGTCACTCGTCTCACCCGTCACCCATAGCTTGTCACCTTCACTTTTCACTTTTCACTCGTGACTTCCTTATGACCTCTGAACGCTGGCAAAAAGTCGAAGACCTGTTTCAATCCGCGCGGACACGCGGGCAGGCTGAGCGTGCGGCGTTTCTCGATGGTGCTTGCGCCAACGACGCGGAGTTGCGTGCTGAGGTCGAAGCGTTATTGCAAGCGGAGAATAGCGCGGGAAGTTTCATCAATACTTCGGCAGTGAAAGTCGTTGCTGAAAGAATCGCCAGTGAACGCGCGGCAGAGATGCAGGGAAAGACGATTGCTCAGTACAAGATTCTCTCTGCGATAGCGGCGGGTGGCATGGGTGAAGTTTATCTGGCCCAGGACAGACGCCTGGGTCGCAAAGTCGCACTCAAACTGCTCGTGGCATACTCCACCAAAGATCAGGACAACCTGCATCGCTTTCAGCAGGAAGCCCGAGCGGCGTCTGCCTTGAATCATCCAAACATCGCGCACATCTACGATATCGGCGAGGCCGATGGCGCAAACTATATCGCCATGGAGTATGTCGAAGGTCAGCTTCTCAATGACCGGATTGGTGGTCAGCCGCTTGATCTTATCGAGCTTACCGGCATAGGCATTCAGGTAGCCGATGCGCTTGACGAAGCTCACGCACACGGCATCATTCACCGCGATATCAAGTCTGCCAATATCATCATCACGCCGCGCGGTGTGAAGGTCCTTGATTTCGGCCTGGCCAAACACGTCAAAGAGAACCTTCCCCACGAAGAGATTTCCGATAGTGAAGTTGCGACGCGTGTAAAAACGCGTCCTGGGCTGGTGATGGGAACGGTCAACTATATGTCGCCCGAGCAGGCGCTGGGCCGCGAGGTAGATCAGCGCACAGACATTTGGAGCCTGGGGGTCGTTCTTTACGAGATGGCGACCGGACGTCTGCCCTTCACGGGCGACAGCGTTACCGACACGATCGATCGCATCGCCCACACACATCCAGAGGCAATGGCTCGCTTCAACTACACCGTACCGGCAGAGCTGGAAGTAATTGTTAAGAAGGCGCTGCGCAAGGATCGGGGTGAACGGTATCAAACAGCGCACGACTTGCTTGTTGATCTGAAGGCACTGAAAAAGGAGCTGGATTTCGCTGCGCAACGAGAACCTTCGCTGGCGCCTGAAATGCGCAGCCGATCAACGACGGCAGGGAGCGGTGGAGAATCACAACCGCTGGCGATACACACGGCAGCCGCGAATACTTCAGAGGGCGCGTCGTTGCCCACCGCGCCGTCAAGCGCTGAGTACCTCGTCACAGAGATCAAACGGCACAAGCGCGGCGCGTTCGTCGCCTTGGCAGTGCTGATGGTCGCCATAGTTGGTGGCGGGTTCGCATTGTACAGAATTCTTGGTGGCAGCAAGTCGGAGACGCCGCACGCGCCGAAGTTCACGGCGTTGACGACCGGCGGTAAAATAGGCGACCTCGCGGTCGAAGGCGAACTCTCAATGTCGCCCGACGGCCGGTACATTGCCTACGTCGCCCACAAGATGGTCGACGGCACGCAGCAGAGTAGTGTTTGGGTAATGCAGGTCTCGACGAATACGCAGGCGCAGGTGGTAGCGCCTTCGACTGCGGACTTCACTTCAACAGACTTTTCCCCGGACAATCAGTTCGTCTATTTCGGACGAAGGGAAACTCGTCTCTCCCAGCCCACGCTTTACCGCGCGCCAGTCATTGGGGGCACGCCGACAAAAGTGCTGGAAAACGTGAGCAGTGCGGTCACCTTCGCTCCTGACGGCAAGCATTTCGCCTTCGTGCGCGACGAAGCCGAAAAGCGCGAGGACACCAAAGTGATGGTCGCCAACACAGATGGCAGCGGCGAGCCGAAAATAATTGCCAGGCGTAAAGCCCCGGACTATTTTGTTAGCATTGGGCCGTCCTGGTCGCCCGATGGAAAAATGATTGCTTGCGGAGCGGGGACAAGCACCGCCGATGACCGCCAGACGGTGGTGGCAGTGCCGGCAGAAGGTGGCGCGGAAGTTCCTCTTACTTCAGAGAACTGGGCAGGAGTTTTTCGCGTTATATGGCTCGGAGACAGCAGCGGCCTGATTATGACCGCGCAGACAGAATGGTCAGACAACGGTTCGCAGGTCTGGCAGCTCTCGTATCCCGGCGGCGTGGCCCGCAAGATCACCAACGACCTGAACGCCTACGGCGGCGTCAGCCTTGGTGTGGCAGCAGACTCAAGCAGCATTGCTACGATCCAAGAGCGAAAAGACGTACAGATTTGGGTCATGGCGTCGAATGAGGATGAGGGCCGTGCGAAGCAGATTACCAAAGGCACCTCTGACGGAGTCAACGGCGTTTCGTGGATGCGCGACGGCAGTATAGTCTATGCCACTTCCACCGGCGAGCAGGTTAATCTATGGGCTGTAAGTGCTGACGGTTCACAGAAAAAGCAGATCACTTCCGACTCTTACTTCGAAGGGCATCCGGCGGTTTCCCGCGACGGACGTTACTTGGTGTTCGCGTCAAATCGCGGCGGAAAAAAACTTTGGCGAACAGATTCAGACGGCAGCAATCCGAAACAACTTACCGAAGGAACCAGCGTTGAAGACTATCCGACTGTGTCAGCCGATTCGCAATGGGTCGTTTTCAATACCAATAGAACTGGCACTCTGACACTTTGGAAAGTCGGAATCAACGGCGGCCCGCCGGTGCAACTCAGCGACATGTTCGCAGCGTTTCCGGCCGTGTCGCCCGATGGCAAATGGATCGTCTGCTTCCATCCGGAGGAACATAATCCGCTTCAACTACTCATCTTTCCCTTCGAAGGCGGCCCCCCGATCAAGACAATTAACCTTCCGCGCACCGCCGGACCTTTTAACGGAAGGCCCTTCTGGTCGGCTGACGGACGATCAGTCACTTTCGTCAACCGAGTAAACAATGTCCCCAACATCTGGAGCCAGCCTCTCGATGGCAGTCCGCCAAAACCGGTGACCAACTTCAAATCGCTCTGGCTCTACGACTACGCGCCCTCGCCAGACGGCAAACAACTCGCCCTGTCACGCGGAGATCAGTACCAAGACATCGTGCTCATCAAGAACTTCCGCTGAGGATGGCTTTCTGAAGAAGCTGGCGTAGTCCGTCGCTAATTCTGGCGTTCATTCCGCGGTGGGATCGGCAATTGAGAACGCCCGCAATCGGATTTTCGGCGTTATCGCGAGTCCACTAAGAGTCCAATATGCGTCCCCGTGAATCCTTGAAGTGCGGCAAAGTGCTATCCATGCCGCTAAGTTCCGTTGAATTACAACAGGTTGCTTCTCTTTCACGGCGGCGACACGGGTTCGACTCCCGTACGGGACGCCAATTCTTTCAGTCACTTACTAGCCCTTGCCATTTCACGTGTTCTGCATGTTCGCGAATTGATCATTTGGGAATTGTCTAAGTCCAGGGCTTTCTATTCGCAGATGCGTTTCATTAGCGTTATAGATGACAAGATGGCACCGGTGCCAAATCCAGATTCCGAGGGTGGTTTTGGAAACCCCGAGCGAGTCTTCGGTGCCTGCATGGGGACGCGAGATTTCAGACCTCATGCGGCGCGTGGGGCTCGCGCCTTGAGCACACAGATCTGCCGCGACGTTCATTCCTTGATTGTCGACCCATAGCTCGCACTTGAACTCTATAACGAGCCCGCTAGACCGCGGGTTAGCGATAGCAGGCTACAATTCATTTAATGAGTTCTAATTTATTCTTAGGACGTCAATGAGCAAACAGGAGAAGAAGAGCGTTCCAGTTGGCTCACCGGGCTCCTCGTCGAGCCGAAACTTGACCGACTGCGTCCTGACGCGCACAAGCCTCCTCCGGCGCGTGGGTTTGTCGACTTGACTGAGGAAGGGCCTCGTAGGCATTGGCTTTTTCTGAGCACGGCCATGAACAATCGAGCGAAGGTACGAGTTTGGAGCTCCAACCGCCCCGGCAAATCTCGTTGACGCTCTGAAGCGCAATTGCAATAATGCCTCCTACAAGGCTGACCCTGAAAACGCGACGCGCTTTCTGTAGAACCGCCCACCAATTCTTTGTAGACCCAAGAGGAGCAGTAAAATGATGTTTCGTAGCCTCCACGGCGCGCGAAGATTCTTAATCGCCGGATTCATTTCACTCACATGCATAACAGCGCTGATAACTGAGGGCGCTTCGGCAGCAAAGAAAAACTCGGCGGCTTCGAACTCCCGTTCTGCAACTAATGTGGCTTCGGTTAAAGGCCACATGCCCTTTGCGGCGTCGGAAAATTCGTCCGTCGCAAACGTGCGTTCCACGGGTAGCGTGGCGCGAGAAAAGCAAGGCGCGCCCGTCGACGCGAGCACGCCTCCAGTGCAACCGCTGGCTGGCTCGCTGGACGGCCAGCTTTGGTTCGTGGTTCAAGGAGCCATCGCCGACATCATTGACGGGCACGTCAATTCCGACGGCAGCAATATCACCACCACATTTCTGAATGTTCCGGCCAATCCCGGTGCGGGATTTCAGCAGGGCGGTACCGATCTCAGCATCGGCCTCGATCTGCCCGACGGCCTGTACTTTGTCGCCAATAGCGATGGCCTGAGTATCAGCGTCCAAAGCATCACAACCGGTGCGCTGATCGATACGCTGCAGATTGCCAATTTCAACGGCAGCACAGCGGCGCAAGAAATCGTTAATTCCCTCGTGGTCGATCCGAACAATCGCTTCGTTTACGCCGGTATCTGGGGCAACTCTCTCGCCGAGAGCGGCGTCATTCGCATCAGTTACACAGCGGCCGGCGCCCTCGATCATAATCAGGCCTACAACTCTGGCTCCCAGACAATGCTCGTCAATGGTAGCCAAGCGGGCAACCTCACCGACCTGAGGTACATGGACCTGAGCAACAACAATCAGGTCCTCTATGTCACGGACAACGACAACCACTACACGATTGCGCCGTTCAGCGCGAAAAACGGCATCTATAAGGTCGATCTCACCAATCCGGCCGCCGGCGCGACCCTACTGTCGAGCCAGGTGCAGTTCCCCATCGACCTCACCCAAGGCCTGCTCGGCTCGGTTACAGCCGATGAGGAAGACGGGATCATCTATTTCACCAGCCACCAGTTCAACGCCGGCGGCCCGAATGGCACGCAGGACGCGCTGTGGTGGATGCCGATCGCCGGCGGCACCGCGACAAAGATCACGCTGCCGGCCGGCGCGCTGCACTACGCTGGCGAATGGGGCGGACTGAGCTACGACCGGCAAACAGGGCAACTCTACATCAGCGACGAAGACCCGACCGCTAACACGGTGCCAAACCCTACGGCGGGCAGGCACATCATCCAGCTGCAGATGAGTGCAGACGGCAAGAGTGTCACCAGCACCGTGAACACGCATACGGTGAATCAACTGGTTGCGCATACCGCAGATCCGAATGCCTATCCGCTCGGCACGTCGTTCGACTTGTTGCCGGTCATCACCGTGACCGGCACCGCGACGCATGCGGCGGAGCAGGGCGCGACCATCGACCTCACCGGTGCCGTCTCCACTTCCGCCACCGACGCTGACAACAATTTCCTGGCGAGCGCCACGGTGCAGATCACGGGCGGCACCTTCGTATCGAACGAGACGAGCGCTAACGACGATCATCTGACCGTCAACGATGGCGGCGTTTTCAAGACCTCCGGCACCTTTACTGGCACCAGTATCACCATCAGCTATAACGGCGCCGCCGAAAAGCTGACCCTCTCCGGTGTTGACACGCCGGCCCACTACCAGACCGTGTTGAACGCGGTTTCCTACAACACGACCGGCGACAACCCAACCAATTACGGCAACAACGCCTTTCGCACGGTCACCTGGACGCTGAGCGATGGCGCGCCGAATGTTCCCGACGGCGGGCAGAACCAGACCACGACCACACTCAATATCGACGCGGTCAATGACCCGCCGGTGAACACGGTGCCCGTCGGGTTGCAGACTGTGATGGAGGGATCGAATCTGGCGTTTCCGACACTGCACGTGTCTGATCCTGACGATGATCCAGCTAGCGCGAGTCAGAAAGTTGTTGTGACGCTCGGAGTTTTGCATGGCAAGGTGACGGTGCTGACTAATGTGGCGAGTGGTCTCGTGCCCGGGGACGTCAGCAACAACGGAACCGGCACGGTGACTATCACCGCGACGCAAAACGCCATCAATAACACGTTCGCTGCGGCAAACGGGGTGCTTTACAAGAGCGGTCTATATCAAGGAGCGGAGACCTTTACGATCACCAGTAATGATCAAGGCAACACAGGTAGCGGCGGGCCGCAAAGTGATCTGGACACCGTGAGCATCACGGTCACAGCCCCGCTGATCGATTATGCTGAGCAGTCACCGGGCACCTGCGGCGGAAACGATCCGTGTTATCCGAGTATACAAAGCGCGATTACCGATGTGGCCAGCGGCGGCACTGTAAACGTCGTCGGTGGTGTGTTCAATGAGAGCGTGACTTTGAACAAGAACGCGACGGTTAACATCAAGGGTGGGACGACAATTAACGATTTCACCTTAACCTCAGGCACCTTGAATGGTAGTAATGGCGGTAGCTTCACCTTGACTCTGGCAGTCGGCAACTGGACCAGGAATGGCGGCACCTTTACACCCGGCACGGGCACGGTGACGTTTGCCGGCAACGGCACGTCACAGGCAATTTCCGGCAACAACACCTTCAATAATCTAACCATCAATCATGTGGGATTGAATGGAGTAACCGCTGCCGGCAGTACGCTCGCGGTAACCGGTACCCTGGACGTCCAGAACGGAACGTTTACTTCGAGCAGCAATTACAACAATGTCCAGATTGACAGCGGCGGTACCTTCGTCAGCGATGGCAGCACGATCAATGTCTCCGGCAGCTGGACCAACAACGGTGGCACGTTCACGCCTGCCGGTTGCACGGTGAACTTCAATGGCTCAGGCACGCAGAGCATTGGCGGCTCAGCGACGAGTCAAGCCTTTGATAACTTCACGGTGAACAAGTCGGGTGGCAGCATCTTGAGTGTCGCAGCCAGCACTGCCACGCTGGATATCAACGGCAACCTGACCCTCACGCTGGGAACCCTGGCCGCGGGCACTGCGAATGCAATCACAGTGGCGGGTAATTGGACGAACAATGGTGGCTCTTTTACGGCCGGCGCGGGAACTGTCACCTTCGATGGCGCAGCCGGCCAAATAATTGACGGCACGATGGCGACGACCTTCTTCAATCTTACTAACAGCGATGCCAGCGGCATTGCGATGAATAACGACAACAACGTGAATGGAACGTTGGCGTTGACCAGCAGCGACATTACCGTCGCGAATACGAAGACTTTGACGCAAGCCAGTACCATCGCTTCAACGGGAACGTTCGACGTAGTGGGCACGGTGAAACGAACTGGGACGCCATTGTCATCAGGCGTGCCGCTGACCTTTGGCAATCCCAACAACCGGATCACATTTACTGGCGGCACGGCCCCGACGGACATGAGCGTGACGCTGGCGAAGACTGCGCCACCGACTTATGCGGCGGCAGTGCTACGAACCTACACGGTCGCCACGAGCGGTGGCTCTGGTTCTACGGCCACCTGGCGCTTGCGCTATATCGATCCGGATGATTTGAACGGGAATACGGAAGCACAGCTGAATCTGCGACGGTTGAGAACCAGCGATAGTCACTGGACGGCACAACTTCCGGATACAGTGGACGTAGTTAACAACTATGTCGAAGCGACTCTGGTGCCAGCCGCAAACTTGCCGACGCAGTGGACCTTCAGTTCGCTAATTCCCACGGCCACGGGCGGCGTGGTCACCGGCCGCATCGTTGACCAGAATGGCGTGCCGGTTGAAGGCGCAGTGGTCAGACTGCAGGGAACTCAGAACCGCAAGTTCATTACCGATGCGAATGGTATCTATCGGTTCGACAACGTGGAGACCTCAGGCTTCTACACGGTCACGCCTTCACGGCCAAACTACACCTTCTCGCCGACGGTGCGTTCCTTCAGTCAAGTCGGAGAAACTACAGAAGCTGCGTTCGGCGCGACTCTGTCGAGCGGCAACTTTGAGAATCCGCTGGATACACCTGAGTACTTCGTCAGGCAGCACTACCTCGACTTCCTCGGTCGCGAACCCGACGAAGCCGGCTTCAACTTCTGGAGCGACCAGATACTGGAGTGCGGTGCGGACATGCAGTGCATCGACCGCAGACGTGAGAATGTCTCGGCGGCCTACTTCCTCTCGATCGAGTTCCA
Organism: Pyrinomonadaceae bacterium; assembly: GCA_036560225.1. GTDB lineage: Bacteria > Acidobacteriota > Blastocatellia > Pyrinomonadales > Pyrinomonadaceae > PSRF01. The sequence continues at coordinate 12,363 of DATBRN010000207.1, forward strand.
GCAAACGGGCGGACTGGTGGATGGAATGTACAGGGCAAGTTACGGGGTTCGACCTGGTTTTGCCGAGTTCATGCCTGATACCCGCGCTGTGGGGTTGGGCGTAATAGTGGGTGAGGACGGCTGGCAGGCGAAACTGGCGGCGAACAAGGAAGCGTTCGTCACCGCCTTCGTCAACCGGCCGGCTTTCCATGCGCAGTATGACGGCATGGACAACAGCCTGTTCGTTGAGACGTTAATCGGTCACACGGGTGTCAGCTTCACAGTCGAGGAGCGGGATGCGCTGGCGAATGGTCTGGCGACGGGGACGATGACGCGAGCTGACGTGGTGCGGAGTATTGCGGAGAATGGACGCTTCGTGCAGGCGAAGTTCAACGATGCGTTTGTGATGATGGAATACTTCGGCTACCTGCGGCGTGATCCGGATGCTGGTGGCTTCGCGTTCTGGCTCACGAAGTTGAACGAGTTCAACGGAAACTTTGAGCAGGCGGAAATGGTCCGGGCGTTCATCGTCTCCAGCGAATACCGCGACCGCTTCCCCAGGTGAATGAGGCTTAGCAACCGACGAACGGTCCTCTGTAAGTTCCGTGGTCCTTAAAGTGAGGTAGCGTGCTCTCCATGCCGCTATGTTCCGTCGAATTACGATAAGTCGCTTCTCTTTCACGGCGGCGACACGGGTTCGACTCCGGGACGGGACGCCAGTTTCTTTCAATCACTTGCGAGCTCCCGCCATTTTCCCGAGCATCAATAAAGGTCCATTCAGCTAATCACTGCCTGCGAATGCCGGAAGCAGTATCTCTACGGCCTCGTGGAATCGCCAAAAATGTTTGTCCTTTCCAATGACGCTAAGATGACGACACTTCGTTGTGAGACTAAACCGGACCAAGCCTGACTTTTACGGCTGCCAGTCCGGTGCCGGTTCGTCCACACTTGCTAATGTTAAAAAATTAGCATTTTCTTGTTGACTTAAAAAATTCAACATGCTAGAAAATTAGCACGTTGAGCCTGACCTCTGAGAGGGAGCCGCAGATGACAAAGCATACGCACTCGAATCTGAGCCGCCGCGAGCGCCAAATCATGGACATAATTTACAGAAGGGCGCAGGCGACGGCGATGGAAATGATGGAGAACCTGCCCGACCCGCCGAGCTATTCGGCCGTGCGGGCGATGCTCCGATTGTTGGAGCAGAAGGGTTATCTTAAGCACCAGCAGGACGGGCTGCGATACGTCTATCTGCCCACGTTGTCGCGAGAGAAAGCCAGGCAGTCGGCGTTGAAGCAGATGCTACAGACCTTCTTTGACGACTCGACCGAAGACGCCGTGGCGACGCTTTTGGACATATCGAAGTCGAAGCTGTCGAAAGCAGATCTGGACAGGCTCTCAAAGCTCATAGACAAAGCTAGAAAGGAGGGGCGCTAATGACATATCTCACTTTTGCAACTTCGCAGCTCTTGACGAGCGGAGCCGAGGCGGCGCTTTTTCTTCTGGACATGGCTTTGAAAGCTACGGCGATCATTCTAGCCGCGTTAGCGCTGAGCTTCGCATTGCGGCACGCGTCGGCCGCTACGCGCCACCTTTTGTGGAGCGCTGCACTCCTGAGTCTGCTGGCGCTTCCGGTCCTTGCCTACACGCTGCCCGACTGGCGCGTGGCCGTTCTGCCCGAATCGTTTTCGGCCTCCGAGGTATCTTCGATCGACGAGGGATCTGAAACCATTGCACACCGCGAGACCGCGGTCAGGCAGGTCGCCACAACAAAACCGATTGCTCCCGCGCAGAAATATGAAGTCGCTGCGCCTGCGCAACCGCTGCAAAAGGCCGAAGCCATCGCGCCTGCTGCATCCCAATCTTTTCATTGGAGCCGGTGGGTTTTGCTCATATGGTTTGCGGGTTTCTTGATCTCAATCGGGCGGCTGACGCTCGGAATCGCAACGGTGCGGAGGCTCTCGCGCACGGCAAGCGAGATCACCGACGCGACGTGGACGGCGCTGGCTGACAACATAGGGCGGCAGTTGGATCTGCCACGCCGAGTCGCCTTGCTGAAAAGCTCCCGGATTGCAATGCCGCAGACCTGGGGCACGCTCAGCCCGGTGATACTTCTGCCCGCAGACGCCGACGATTGGTTGATCGAACGCAGCCGCGTGGTCCTGATGCACGAGCTAGCGCACGTAAAACGCAAAGATTGTCTGACACAGGTGATGGCCCAGACGGTTTGCTCACTCTACTGGTTCAACCCACTCGTGTGGATGGCCGCGCGGCGGCTGCGCTTGGAGCGCGAGCTGGCGTGTGACGATCAGGTGCTGGAGAAAGGAACGAGGGCGTCCGATTACGCGGACCTCCTGCTCGACATGGCCCGCACGCTGCCTTCGAGGAGGTGCTCGTCGTTGACCACTGTCGCTATGGCGAGGCAGTCAGAGTTTGAAAGAAGATTACTGGCGATCTTAAGCCCGAGCTTGAACCGAAAGGGTTTGAACCGGCTAAAGGCCTCGATTCTTGTCGTTGCCCTCGCCCTGGTAATCCTGCCGCTGGCGAGCCTGCGCCCGACTGCACAGGCGAAAGGTTCCCAACGGGGCGAGGTGACAAGCTTCACATTGGCCGAAGCTTTGGGCAATCAGGACCTGACGAAGATCGGTAATCAAACCTCGCACGCGTCTATCACCTCGCCCAAATCTGAACCGAAGAGCCTGATTGACGAGCCCGCTAAAGAGCAACCGGAAGAAGGGACTGGCGAGCAAGAGCAAGCGAACGCCGTAGAGCGAGCCTCGGCCGCATGCAAGCTCGGAATGATGGGCGTGAGTGCCGCGCCCGCCATCCCGCAACTGATCCGCTTGCTCGGCGACGAAACGCCTGTTGGGGCATTCGACTGTGGGACGAGGGGCACGGTTCAGAGCGACGATGACACCGTGGGCCAGGAAGCCGCCGTTGCGCTGATGAGGATCGGTCCTCTCGCCATAGACCCGCTCGCCCTCGTGTTAAAGACCCAGGGAGTCCCTGCGCGGAAGAACGCTGCATTCGCGCTCGCGCTGTTGAAAGACGACCGCACGGTAGAGCCGTTGATTGCCGCCATAACCGATTCCGCGGGGCAGGTACGCGCTCAAGCCGCCTGGGGTCTTGGACAAAAGCATGACTCGCGCGCCGTCGAGCCGTTGATCAACGCGCTCAAAGACGCCGAATGGGAAGTTCGCGAGCAGGCTGCATGGGCTTCGGGTCTGGTGGGCAACAGAGATTCCGTCGAGCCGCTCTCAGCGGCGCTAAAAGATTCGCACGCCCGCGTCCGATCGCAGGCCGCCTGGGCGCTCGGGTTAAAGGGCAATACAGACGCGGTCGAGCCTTTGATGGTCGCGCTTAAAGATTCTGACGCTCAGGTGCGCGCGCAGGCTGCGTGGGCACTCGGCCTTAAAGGCGATTACCGCGCCGTCGAAGCGTTGAGCGCCACCACCAATGACGATAATAATCACGTTCGCCAGCAAGCCACCTGGGCGCTCGGGATGATCAAGTTGCGTGACCGCCGCGCAGCGAAGTTGAACATAAAGATTGAGGTCGACCCGAACTCAACAAAGAAGACAGTTAGTCGCAAGTTCGAGTTTGTAACCATACTAAGGCGACCGGAAAAAACAGGCTGAGGAGAAAGAAGAAGTGATCAGCAAGTTAATCTCAATGAAAGAATTCATAATCGGTATTCTCTCCCTGATCGTGCTCGCTGGTTTCGGCGCGTTAACATGCGCGGCACAGTCATCGGCCGTCGCGCAACAAAACCGACTTCACGGGGTGTGGATTGGAGGTCATCCGGCGACTGAAGGGTATGTCATGGTTCGGATGCGGGTCGGACTGGACAGCGCCGCAGACGATCGCCTCGCCTCGATCGACGTCCCGTTTCTGGGCAAGACCCAACAGTCATCGCCAATTACGCTGAACGGCAATCGAGCCATCTTTCAATTTGAGGAGCGAGCCGGACGGGCAGTGGTTACGGCGACGCTTCGGGGCGACACGCTCGAGGGCCCAGTACGGATCGGGAACGACACGAGGCAGTTGCATCTCACGCAGGTTCTCCAAACCGTCCCCGCGGATTTGAAGGACCGCATCAAAAACACGTACGAAGGAACGTACGAAACCGAGGACCACCAGTTGATCAGGTTCGATAGTTACTCCGAGGGCGGCGCGATGATGTACATCAATTACGCCACCGGTGAGTTCCGCGATTTCTTCCTAACCCAGAATGGTCTCATCGCTGGACCGACCTTCTTTCTCCCTTATCCTCCGACGATGCGGCTTCAGGAGGTGAAGGATTCGCTGGGACAGCCCCAGATCGCTTTGCAGGATCCCGAAAGTGGAAAGGTCCTGCTGCGGACCGCGCGAAAGTTCGAGTTCTCCAGAGAGGATATCGAGGTCCAGAGCGACGTCACCATCTCCGGCACACTGGTCAAGCCGCCAGGTCGGGGACCCTTCCCGGTCGTCGTATTCGTGCACGGATCAGGTCCGTGGACCCGAGGCGCGCCGTCTGCGCTTGACCAATATCTCGCGGCGAACGGGATCGCGTCGTGGATCTATGACAAGCGCGGGGTCGGGAAATCGGGCGGCGTCTACACGCACAAGGTGGATGCGGCTCGATTCGAGCTGCTGGCCGCCGATGCCATCGCCGGGGTCAAGATGCTCTCGAAGCGGTCTGATATCGACACCACCCGGATCGGGGTCTGGGGCATCAGCCAGGCCGGGTGGATCATTCCGATTGTCGTCGCGCGGGCTCCGGAAGTTGATTTCACCGTGATCGTGTCGGGTCCCATAACAACCTTGAGCCAGGAAGGGTATTTCAGCGAGCTGACGGGCGAAGGTGCTGATGTGCCTCGGCGGTCTCGAGCGGAGATCGCCCAGCTGATGAAAGCGCACCAGCCCACCGGCTTTGATCCGATCCCCTTTATCCGGCAGATGAGAATTCCCAGCGTCTGGATCTTCGGGGGGCAGGACGACAGCGTCCCGGTCGATCTGAGCGTCGAGGCGCTCAAAGCTCTGCAAAAGGAAGGCTACCCATTCGAGCTCAGCTGGTTTCCGATGGCGAATCACCCGATGTGGGAAACGACTGATTGGAGCCGGCAGTACGCGCCTTTAATTCACCGATACGTACCGCAGTACTTCGACACCACGCTACGCTGGATCCACACCCTCAGCGGCGCAGGAGCTCGAGCAGCGGGAGAAATCAGGTAGTGTCGCCTATTCAATACATCTGAATACGTGTGCAAACTTCTGTCCCAGTCAAACGGCGGGTAAAGTATGAAAATAAATCGACGTGATCTTCTCTTCGCAGGTGGGTTGTCGTTACTTGCGGGGACGCGCGCTTTCGGGCACGGCACGCGTGTCGCCCCTCCTGGTGCGCAGTCTCAAAACCCCGGTAGTGGCCCAGCGCGCCTTCTCGAAGCTCTTCAACGAAATAGGCTTCCCCTTACAATGAGCAACGGTCCCGCGGCAAGCGGCTGGGATTGGCTCGTCCAGGAAGCGCGGGATGCCCGTTTCACACTGATCGGCGAAGAGCATGGAGTGGCGGAAACCGCCCAGTTCTCAGCGGGCCTCTTCAATGCGCTTCGTGGATCCGGCTACAGTCGAATAGCCGTTGAGCTTTCACCGATCATAGCGCAGGACATTGAGGCGGCGGCGAGACGCAATGGCCTCCAGGGGATTGTGGATTTTTTTGCAGCCCCCGACACCTGGAGCCCGATGTATCTGCGTGAGGAAGCTCAATTCCTCGCGAGTGTCATCTCCGCCGCGCCCAGGAATGAGCGAGTTCTATGGGGGTTCGACCGTGAGATTTTCAGCGATCGCTATTTGATCTCCAGGCTCGAGGCCAGGGTACCGCGGCGCGCAAGGGAGTCTTTTACGCGTCTGAAGGAGGCGTCAACGAACGCCTGGGCGCGGCAGCAGCAAAATCCGAGTCCGGCAAACCTCTTTCTCTTTTCGCAAGACCCCGCCATGATGTCGGCCGTGCGGGCCGCCTGGCCCAACCCAGACCGCGAGAGTGACACAATCCTGCGCACGCTCGAGGAATCACTTGCCATCAACGCTGTGGCGCGGACTGGCACCGCGTGGGCTTCCTCGCAGCGCCGCGCGCAATGGATGCGGAATAACCTGGCCGCGCGGCTAAGCGAAGAGCGGGGGCGCGGAGCGCCGCCAAAGGTCATGCTGAAATTTGGCTACAACCACATGATCCGCGGCGCCAATTATGTGAACATCTTCGATGTCGGCACAATGACGGATGAAGTGGCGGCGCTCAGCGGGGCGCGCGCTTTCCATATCCTCGTCCTCCCTGGTCCAGGTTCTCGTCAGGCTGTCCTCGGGCCGGGGCGGAGCTTCGTCTCCGTCTCGAGCGATGAGTTTGACGAATTCCGAACCGGCGACCAACGCCTCACGCGCGTGTTTTCAAACGCCAATGCCACGGGTCATGAAGTGATCGACCTTCGCGCCCTGCGGCCACTGGCACAGCGCGGCCTGGAAGGCTGGAACCCCGACGTCGTCCGGACGATCTATGGCTATGACGCGGCCGTGATCTGGAAAGCGGCACATGCATCTTCATCCCTGAGGTGAGCCGAGAACCGAAACCTCGCGGTAAGACTCGGAGGCGCAAACCCTCCAGTCCCGACCACGAGATAAAATCCGTTGCGCGGTAACGGAAAGCAACGGCGGGCATTGCATGGAAAGCGCGGGTCCATTAAAGGTCCAATAAGCGTTCCCGTGAGTACCTTCAAATGCCGTAGAGTGCTATCCATGCCGCTAAGTTCCCTTGAATTACAATAGGTCGCTTCTCTTTCACGGCGGCGACACGGGTTCGACTCCCGTACGGGACGCCAA
>DATBRN010000208.1:0-20179 GCA_036560225.1 Pyrinomonadaceae bacterium
GACGTTGGTTCGATACTACCCCTACCAATAGCCCGCCGTTCGAGCCACCCTGGATCGCGAGTTTCGAGGGCGATGTGTACTTGTTCTTGATGAGGTACTCTGCCGCGGCAATGAAGTCATCAAACACATTCTGCTTCTTCAGCTTGGTTCCAGCTTCATGCCATTTCTCGCCATACTCGCCGCCGCCACGCATATTTGCCTGAGCATAAACGAAGCCTTGTTCCAGCAGAGCCAGCCGCAAAGAGCTGAACGTCGGGAACATGGTGATGTTGAAGCCTCCGTATCCATAGAGAAGCGTCGGATTGTTGCCGTCGAGCTTGATGCCTTTCTTGTGAACCAGAAACATCGGTACCCGCGTTCCATCTTTGCTGGTGTAGAAAACCTGCTTGGTTTCGTAATCGGACGACTTGAAACCCGGAATCTCCGGCTCACGAAAGAGCGTCGAAGTCTTCGTCGCAATGTCGTACTTGTAAATAGTCGGTGGGAAGTTGAAGGTAGTGAAGGTATAGAAGGTAAACTTGTCGTCGTTTCTGCCATTAAACCCACCCACTGTCCCCAGGCCCGGCAACTTGATCTCGTTTTCCAGCTTACCGTCGAGGGAATAGACAAACGCGTGACTGGCGACGTCTTTCAAGTAAGTGACAAAAAGTTTTCCACCGACCGCGCTGACATTGTCGAGCGGCTCCGCTTTCTCAGGAATGACGTCTTTCCAGTTTTTCTCATCGGGGTTCTTGGGATCAAATAGAAAGACACGACCGTTAGGTGCGTTGTGGTTGGTGTGGATCAAAAACTTGTCGCCGACGTTGTCCACCGGGTCAAAGTCATCGTCGGTAACTTCGGCAACAATCGGTTTAAATGTGCTGCCGGGCTCTAAAACATCGCGGTAGAAGAGCGCGTTTCCCTTTTTGCCCTTGCTGCCTTCAGAAATTGTCAGGAATGAATAGCGCTCGTCATCGCTCGTGCCGACAGTGTGAAAACGCAGCGGATTTGCTTTGTCTTCATAGACCAGCTGATCGTCTGACTGCGGCGTCCCGACCTTGTGAAAGAAGACTTGATGATTCTCGTTCTTGCTGCTGAGCTCGTGACCTTTTTCGGGCGCTGGATAACGGCTGTAGTAAAACCCTTTTACCTGCCAGGCCAGTCCGGAAACCTTCACCCACTGAAGATGATCAGGTTGCAGTTGCTTGGATTTCACATCCATCACGTAAACATCGGTCCAGTCGGAGCCTCCCTGGGAGACTCCATATCCGAGGTAGTTTCCGTCCTTCGAAAGCGAGAATTGTCCCAAACGCGTCGTGCCGTCAGCAGATAGCTTGTTTGGATCAAGCAGAACTTCGGGTGTACCGTCGAGACCCTTTTGCCTGTACCAGACGCTCTGATTCTGCAGGCCGTCATTCTTCGTGTAGAAGAAATATTCGCCGCGGCGGATCGGCGCAGTGTACTTTGGATAATTGTAGAGTTGGCTCAGGCGATCCTTGATTTTCTGTCGATAAGGAATTTTCTCAAGGTATGAGAAAGTGACCTTGTTTTGCGCCTCCACCCAGTTCGCAACCTCAGGCACAACGGCTGCATCGCCTTCGAGCCAGCGATAGGGATCAGCCACCTTCGTCCCGAAGTAATCATCGACAGTGTCCCCTCGTTTACTTTCGGGATAGACAATACTCGGCGAGCCTGACGCGTTGTCACGCGCGGGGACCATCTTCTGTCCGGATTGCGCTCGCGATTGTGGCGTGAACTGTGAAATCGACAAGACTGACAATGTCAGGGCGAGGATTGCAAAGGGCAAGAGCGCTCGCTGACATCGGGAAAGCAAGTGCTGCAGACTATTTCTCTTCATTGGGATCATCTCCTGAGGTACGGTGCTAACCGGCAAAAATCAATTGAGTGATACTGGATATTCAATACGGAAAACTGTGAGCAGACGCAGCATACTTTAATCGAGTTCGATGCTAAGTTCAAATTCGAGATACATCCCCGGCAGACGGATCCAGGGCTTCATTTTGTGTACGGTTTTTCGGATGTTGGTAAGATTAGCCTTATGGGAGTATTATTTGCTCCTTACCATAGCACTCTCCCCAAATTGAGTTCGGCTCGCGAATTCCCGAATTTGGAGTTCTTATGAAACCGTTTATCCAAACGCTAATAAAATACCGGTACCTCTCTCTGCTCCTGGTGCTCTTTCTGGTGCCCTATTTCGCTTTGCGGATTGCCTCACAGACGCGCGAACGGACTGTGAATGTTGGGCAGAAATCAGCACAGCCAGCCGAGATCGTTAAGGTCGATGTCGACCTCGTGACGGTCGACGCTCTGGTCATGCAAAAGAAGACTGCCCGAGTCGTGGGTCAACTGAAGGAAACCGATTTTGTGATTCTCGAGGATGGTGTAACCCAGCAGGTCACGCATTTTAGTCAGGATACCTTGCCGCTGTCGGTGCTGTTGCTGATCGATCGCGGTGGATGCCTCGATCCCTTTGGCACCGAAGTACGCCGGGCAGCGAGCGCCGCTCTGGCCCGTCTGAAGCCAACCGACGAGGTGGCTATGATGACATATGACGACGATGCGGCGCTGCTGCAGGAATTCACGCGCGATCGATCTGTAATTGAGGCCGCGCTCGATCGAATTCCGCCACACGATGAGTGGGCCGACCATTGCCTGAACAAAGCCTTCGCCCAAGCCGCTGATTACATGGTGACCTCCGGCAATCCCGTTGGCCGGCGCGTCGTGATTGTCATCACTGGTATTACGCGAAATTTCGACTGCGGTCATGGACCGTCAGGAAAGACGGCCAAGAACTCGCTCTTCGAATCGGGTAGCGTAGTGTGTGGGCTAGTGCCCAGGACTCCGGGTCAACGAATGGAAAACGGACTAATGGTTTGGGGAACCCGCATGGCCCATCCGTTTGGCGCCCCTGTGCTGGATATTAAACAACTTGCCGATGAAACGGGTGGTGAAGTGCTGGAAAACAAACCTGAGCTGCTTGATACAACCTTCGCCACCCTGATCGATCATTTGCGCACTCGCTACAGTCTCGCTTTCGTATCTTCCAATCGAAAGCGCGACGGCACATTGCGGAAGCTAAAGATCGGTGTTGCGCCGGCGGTTGAGAAGTCGCAGGGGAAATTGGTTGTGAAAGCCAGGCGCGGTTATATTGCTCCCAAGCAATGAGAGCCTCAGGCTGGTAGGATCATCGCTCACGTCCCCGGTCCAACTGCGGATTAATTAGTCCAAACGTTGGCGCTAAGCTTAGCAACGGTATGTCTAACGACGATGATTTGTCAGATCCGCAAGAACCGTTTGACCCCTTCAATCCCTTTCCCGAGCCAGTAACGATCCCGATTACTGACGTTTTCGATCTGCATACCATTCAACCGCGCGACGTGAAACTCGTGGTTCAGGAATATCTGAATGAGGCGCGGCGCCTGGGGTTTAGTAGCGTGAGAATCATTCACGGCAAGGGCATCGGCGTGCAGAGGGAAATGGTCCGGGCGATATTGAGCAGGACCCCGTTTGTTCTCGATTGGACCGATGCGCCGCCCGAGGCGGGCGGCTTGGGAGCGACCATTGTTCGACTTGAGGTTGAGTAACAAGCAGGGCCACGGTACCGAGCGCGGTAGCGCAAGCCCAGCCCGCGGAGCGGGTGAAAGCATAAAGCCTGGGGTGGAGCGCAGCGGAACCCCAGGTTAGCTCATCCCCAATAACCTTCAGCCCGCGGGAGCGGGCGAAAGTCTCATTGAATTGCAAGCGATATCACCCGCTCCGCGGGCTAGGTCTGTTTCGACCCACCGGTTCCTGGGGTTCCGCTACGCTCCACCCCAGGGCGGGGTCCCCGGCCGGGCAGCCCGGCTGGGGTGCAAGACTTTATGCTTCCACCCGCTCCGCGGCTGCGCCTGTGGCTAGTGCCCCAGTTCTGATTCACGCTGCCTCTCGAGCCATTGCCGCAACAGGCGCAAGTCCTCAACGTGACCCTCATCATGTTCACGCATCATTTCAGCCAAGCGCCTCAGCGTGATCTTGCCAACGCCTTCGAGCGTGGCTTCGCGTGCAAGTTCTTCGTCAGCCCGGCTGCTTAACCTTCCTACGTTCTCACTTCGAGCAGTCTGAAACGTCCTCAGTGCGAGATCCGGCTGCTCATTGTTGTAGTCGGACTCAGCTGCCACCCGTGCGCCATCGAAATCAGCCAACTCCGGATTCTTTTCATTAAGCATGCGGATAATTCTAGGCGTGTAACCTTGTAATTCCAGGTCTCTCAGGTGGCAGAGATTCTCAAGAACGGAGAATTCATCCTCCGAGCGCTTCAAACGGAGTTCCGCCAATAGAAGTCCGTCAGTGAGCTGAGTAAGCTTATTTGGAGTGTCCCGGAGAAATTCAAGCAGGTTGGCGAAATCCGTCCCGTTGGTTTTCCGTTCTGGTTCACTCATGACTATCAAACCAGAAGGCCTTTAATCAGTTCGCCAAGAAAATCGATGTCGATGGGTTTGGTCACATAGGCATCGAAGCCAGCCGCCTTCGCTTCGGTGCGAAAGTCTATCTCCTGATGAGCGGTAACGGCGATGATGGGAACGCTGTCCAGTTTGTCAATGGCGCGGATTTGCTGCGTTGCCGCCAGCCCATCGAGGATAGGGAGACTCAAGTCCATGAGAATGATGTCGGGACGCTCCACTTGCGCGATTTCCACCGCGCTGGCGCCATCTTCGGCTTCAATTACCAGAAAGCCTAGTTGCTCCAACGAGAGCCGCATGAAATACCGGGCATCGTCTGAATCCTCCACGATTAATACGGTCCTGTCCCTGGAGTCTTTTTCCACTATTCTCTTTGCCAACCTCTAATGCACAGACCTGTGCGGATTTGCTCGAACTTTTTGGGTATTCTGAAAGTCGGATTAGTCTTTGACTGTATGTCGCTAGCAAAGCTTATGTCAAGAAAGTCAACATAAATTGATATGAACCAAAAGCCGCGTTTGATCGTTAAAGCATAGAAAGTCGATTTCTCGAAGGGGCGGAACACAAAGATGAAAAAAATAGTGCTGGTCGTCCTTTTAATAGGCATTGCTTGTCTTGTGGGCGTCGTACGTTCGCATTCAAGAGCGAACGGCAGCGGCTGGCCGCTTGTAATCAACCCCGATCAACAGTCAGCAGGAAACGCGCGCGAAGAGATCCGGAAGAGTTATGACCTTTCGCCCGGCGCGCGTGTAGAGGTTTCGGGCATCAATGGCTGGGTGAAAATTGAAACATCCGCCAGCAAGACGGCCGACGTCTACATTGAGCGCATTGGCGAGAGTCAGGAAGTTTTGAATCGCCGCAAAATTACCGTCGAAAGTACAACTACCGGGTTAACAATCCGTGGCGAAAAAGGTGATGCCGGCCTTTTCTCGCGGCTTTTTGGTTCAAGTCCCAGGGAACACGTCACGCTAAGGGTGCCGCGACAAATCTCGCTGGTAGCCAAAGGTGTGAATGGCTCGGTGACAAGCGCCGAGATCGACGGTCCTGTGGAAGTTCATGGCATCAACGGAGGAGTGGATATTGCTGGCGCATCGGGCTCTGCTGAGTTTCATGGAATCAACGGGAATATTGCGGTGGGCCTGAAACAACTGGACAAAGGCATCGATCTCCACGGCATCAACGGAAACATCGAACTGCGACTTAGCGATGATGTGAATGCCGACCTCGAAACCCACGGCATGAATGGCAATGTGACTTCTGATTTACCCAACGTCGTGGTGGACAAGAAGCACTATGGAAGCTACAGCGCCCAAATTGGAAAAGGAGGAAACTCAATCTCTGCGAGCGGAATAAATGGAAACATTCGTTTGACGCGAATGCTTACCCCTTCGCCCTCCGCTGTTTGAGTTGGAGTCCATCAAGGTTGTTTATTTCCGGATCTCGGAAAACTTGATGTTCATGATCGGATATTCTTTCCAATCCTTATAGTCGTAGTGCCACCACTCCGGCTCGTAGACCGCAAATCCTTCCGCAGCCATTTCCGATCGCAGCAACTCGCGTAAACGCTTCGACTCGGGCGTAGCACATTCGTAGTTGATGTGGGCACGTTCTGTCATCTCGTCATACTCGCTCGGCATTTTCACTTCGGCCCCGGTCTTCAAATCAAACAGAGACAAGTCGACCGCACAACCGCGGTTATGGCGCGAGCCTTTGCTGGGATCGGCCACAAAGATTTTCTTGTCCGCGGGCGTAACATCCCAGAAGACCTTCGTGACCGACCACGGACGATAGCCATCGAAAACTACCAGACCGTAGCCCTGCTTCCTGAGGCGCTGATTCACTCGCACGAGTGCTTCAGCGGCAGGTCGTTGCAGAAAGGCGCGTGGCTCTTTGTAAACAGCCTTGCCGAGGAAGTTGTTCTTGGTGGCGTAGTGGATGTCGAGCTTGATTGTCGGATCGAGTTTGATTAGCTCGACAAGATCGGGCTTCCGAAATGGACCGGTCTCTGTGGGCGGCCCCTGAGCAGCCGCTATTACTAGAGTCAGCAGAACGATCAGCAATGGCTTCAGCCAACGTGCAATCATTTTTCACCTCAATTCCAAGCTAAGCAAAGAAAGAAAGGCACGCCCTGCCGTGCCTTTCTCTACTAATTTCTTTGCCTCTCGGAGTGTCATTTAACTTTCGCTGTAAATACTTCCTCCATCAAGAAGGGACGACGGCAACCGCTGGACGGCTCCAATTGCCTGCGACTATCTGTCCAAACGGGATAAGAAGTTCCATCAAACGAAACCAGTCCCTCATAGTCGCCCTGCTGGTTTCCGTAGTTGATGCCATCGCACGGGAAGATGCCGTTGCAATCGTGCTCGTTAGAGCTGACAGTGCTTACTCTGATATCAGGTGCGCTCCAATTCACTCCACCGTCCGTCGAGCGCGCCAGGTAATAATCAGTCTGATACCTTGATCCGGTTGTATCGTTACGGGTGTCGTAGAAAGCCACGTTTACATCGCCCGTCACAGAATCAATCGACATCCAGTGATTGAATCGATCCACCGTAGTCAAGAACTGGTCAGTCACGGGAGCAGCCGCTGACCAGGTCGCTCCTTGGTCGTCTGAAAAGGAAACGAAGATATCCGTGGCGTTGAGTGCGGTTAGATCCATCCAGGTGCAATAAATCCTGCCCCGATGAATACCGCTTGAGGTGTCCACGCCGAGAGACGGGTAAACCAGCGCGCGCCGAAACGACTCAGCCGGTATGCCGATGTCAAACGGAATAGTTTTCGTGGCAATGGTCACCGGGCTGTCCCACGTTTGCCCGCCGTCGAAAGAACGATTAAACACGATCGCATTCGCAGAATAGTCGTTCCAGGAAACGTAAACTTCCCCGTTTGGCCCAACTGCCGGAGATGCGCCAATGGATCGGCCCGGTCCGGAAGGATCATCGACACGTTTCGTGGTGAAGGTCGCGCCGTGGTCGGTTGACGTGGCCAGTCGCACACCACCACCGATTGATCCACCGGAAGCTGCGTCCCAGGCGATGTAAACATTGTCGCGAAATGGACTGCCAAGGTTCGCGTCGGCAGTTATCATCGGCTTGTCGTTGAAATGGTTTGTGCCATTTTCGAAGTCGAAGAACGTCACCGAGGGATATGTCTTTCCGCCATCGGTAGAACGAGCCACAGCCATTTCAGTACCGTTAATGCCGTTGCCCTTGGCAAAGAACACAACGATGTAGCCATAGAAGAGATTGCCACGGCTGTCGAAAGCCAGCGTAGGATCCGATCCAAAATCGATACCACTCTTCGATTTTGGCGGCGGCAACGGGAGATCTACTCCGCCCCAGCTGGTTCCACCATTCGAAGAGAAATAACCGCGCATCGGTAGCCGGAAGATTTCATTTGAACCTGCCGCCAGTGTCTTGGGTTTGTTGGTGTCCAGAGTAATAAACGTTTCGCTTTGCGGTCCGCATTCATTCGAAACATCCACGTTAGTTCCGAAACTCACCGAGGTAGTAGTGCCAGCGCTACCGTCTGAGCCGTTGTTTAGAATGAACTGGTACTTGTCCCACCAGGTGGGATCGTGCGTGCTGTTCTGAGCAGACACCTGCCGCGGACTCTGTGAAATCCCAACCAGAAACAGAATCAACACAGTGACGACGAAAAGGAATGATAGTCGCATTCTGATGCTCATAAAGGCTCCTTTGACTTGTGGGAAATTTCCGGACGGATTCGAGTGTTGGCATTCTACGCCTGATTACTCAGAAGCAAAAGCTCTTCGTGGGAGCGTCGTTGAATCGTCATCGAGGGCGAGGCTGCACGATTGAACCTGTTCCGGAAACCGGATATAAAGGTTGCCTGTTCCGACCGCACACTCCAGAGGAGATACTGACTCTTGCCGCAGAGTAGACACCGAAAGACCAGCAAGGCCAAGAAACGACCCAAGGGTACTTATCCAGTAGCAAAGGCAAAGCCGGCCAGCGGTTCTGATCGCCAAATCAGGATAATTGCCATAATCCTTGTACTAGCGCTGGCCGCAGCCGCTGTTGGTTACCTGATCAAAAATCGCGCAGGAAGTGCCGGCACGGAGATCACAACTGCCTCAGGACTCAAGTACACTGACTTGGTGGTGGGAAACGGAGCCACGCCGCAGAAGGGTCAGACCGTGACTGTAAACTACACTGGCACCTTGGCAAACGGGAAGAAATTTGACAGCTCCTACGATCACGGCGCGCCGGCTGACTTCAAGATTGGGGTTGGCAGAGTAATAAAAGGTTGGGATGAAGGTCTCATTTCCATGAAAGTCGGTGGCAAACGTAGGCTGGTTATTCCTCCAGCCCTTGGCTATGGGCCAACGGGAAGTCCACCAAACATACCCGGAAACTCTACCTTGATCTTCGATGTGGAACTGCTGGGCGTTAAGTAGCCCGCCTTGTACCGATCGTTGCTTTAACGCTCACTGCGTGTCGTCTCCCCCCAAGCATGGTTGTAATTTTTTCCTTGCATTGGGCTTTCATTCCGCTAATGTTGACCAAAGTATAGTCTTTTCTGGTAGAATGAGTCTCTCTCCTCTTGTCCCTCGGATCATAGATTCGAAGAATCAATGAAATAGTTAATTCTGGAGGTTTCCTATGAGGACGACGATACTATTTAAGAACGTTCTTTATTCCGTCATGGTCTGCATGTTCGTCGTGAGCCTTTCGGCAACAGCATTCGGACAGGGCAGAGGCCGCGGAGGCGGTGTTGGCGGCGGGAGAGGTTCTGGCGGCGGCGTCAGTAATCCCGGGGGCCCGCCCTCAGGAGTTGGGGTCGATCGTGGCCTCGGCAATGCTTCGGGGAGATCCCATGGACGCTCTGATGATGGGCTCGCAAACGCTTCTGATCGCTCGAATGGACGGTCCGATGCTGGTTTAGATCGAGCTCGACTGGCAGCCGAAAACCGCCGCAAGGCTGAAAGAGACTTGCGAGAGAATCCCGGCATCACGCATACCCTTCACGTAAGTGCAAATGATTTAAGAAGTGGGTATAGTGCGGCATTGGTCACCAATCCCAATCTGAAGTTTGGACAATATGTAGCCGCCACTCGTCTTGAGCAAAATCTCCATGCGAGATTTCCTAACGTCACGAGGAACTCGATTTTGGCCGGCCTTGCATCCGGCGACAGTATAGGGCGGACATTGCAAAACCTCGGTTTGGGGTCGCATGAGGCCAACGAGGCGAAGAAACGAGCAGAACGGGAAATCAAAAACGCGAGAGAATAACACCGACATTATTTCAAAGCTTCTCGTGTAAAAGAAAACGGCCCGCCGACTCGGCGGGCCAATCTTTTATGGTTTGCACCGGGCCTTAATTACGTTCGAGCTCCAAGATCAAACCTGAACGCAGAACCAGCACCTTGCTGCCCATAAATCCGTCATGGCCGATAGAGGACTGCTGTAATGATCCCCAAAAGAATCTTATCGGCGCCCTCATACAAAACCTGCTTCATCACCAGCATTCCGGGTACCGGTTGTACACCGTAAGCAATCAAGAAAGAAGGAACGGCAAGGATCAGCCACATCGCAATACCAAATCGGATTCCCTGTCCCAGCCAGCTCTTCTTCTCAACGCCCTTCGCATACACCCAGACCGAACCAATCGCAAACGACAAATACGCAAGGCTGATAAACAGCATCTTTTCCTCGCCTCTTGGCCGGTAATATCCAGAAACCGGCAGGTAGTCTGTCTTCAGCAAGACTGCGTGAATAAAAAAGCCAAAAATATTCGCAACGATAAAGACGACGATCATCGTCGGAACAAGTTTCTTGATATTCATGGAAAGTTCTCCTTTGGAAAACTAAAGTGTTCGTGGGTGTAACTGGCGGCGCGCGCCGCATTGTAGCTGCCCGGTCGCGTTATGTGAACATGAATTGACCAACGCATCTGTTAATTTGATTAGTTACTTCGCCGGAGTTAATCTCCTTTTTGCGTTCCGCCATCCAGCTAGTCGAAGGACCACCAGGAGAAAACACCCATGAGTGCGAACACCTTAACCATTACTGACAATCGCACGGGCAAGCAGTATGAAGTCGTGATCGAGAACGGTACCATTAAGGCCATGGAGCTGAGGCAGATCAAGACATCAGACGATGACTTTGGTTTGATGACCTACGATCCGGCATTCATGAACACGGCGTCCTGCAAGAGCCGGATCACTTTCATTGATGGCGACAAAGGTATCCTCGAATATCGGGGCTATCCGATCGATCAGCTTGCCGAGAAGAGCACCTATCTCGAAGTTGCTTACCTTCTTCTCAATGGTGAACTGCCCAACGAGGCCGAGTTGAAAGCCTGGACGCGTAACATCACCTATCACACTTTTATCAATGAGAATATCAAGAAAGTGATCGACGGCTTTCATTACAACGCCCATCCGATGGGAATGTTTGAAGCCACGCTCGGCGCATTGTCCACTTTCTATCCAGACGCAAAAGAAGTATTTGACGTCGAAGGCAGAAGTAAACAGATCTTCCGGCTCATTGCAAAAGTTCCGACTATCGCCGCCTTCGCCTACCGCCATCGCATCGGAATGCAATACGCCTATCCCGACAACGATCTCAGCTACGAGGGAAACTTTCTCAACATGATGTTCAAGACGACAGAGTTGAAATACAAGCCCAACCCTGTTCTTGAACACGCCTTGAGCGTGCTTTTCATTCTTCACGCGGATCACGAACAGAATTGCAGCACCAATGCCATGCGCAGCATCGGCAGTGCGGAGACGGATCCATTTTCATCTTTAGCCGGTGCAGCCGCCGCGCTTTATGGTCCGCTACACGGCGGCGCCAACGAGATGGTGCTGCGCATGCTGAAAGAGATTGGCTCAATCGAAAAAGTGCCCGAATACATCAAGCGCGTTAAGGCCGGCGAGTTTCGGTTAATGGGCTTCGGCCATCGCGTCTACAAGAACTACGACCCGCGCGCGCGCATCATCAAACAAGTCGCCTATGAGGTGTTTGAAGTTACCGGGAAAGATCCGATGCTGGATTTAGCGCTGGAACTGGAACGCATTGCCCTTGAAGACGAGTACTTTGTGAAACGCCGGTTGTATCCCAACGTAGATTTCTATTCCGGCATTATCTACAAGGCAATGGGATTGCCGGTAGACATGTTCCCTGTGCTGTTCGCGATTCCCCGCACCTCGGGCTGGCTGGCCCAGTGGGTAGAGATGCTCGAGGACAAGGAACAGAAGATAGCTCGCCCGCGGCAGATCTATTTGGGCCACCGTACGCGCCACTACGTTCCTCTTGCAGAGCGCAAGGTAGTGGAGAGCGGTGTAGCGAGCGCTTAGAGACAGTTTGTAGGGGCGGTACTCCGTGTTGTTTGTTGTCAAGACATCCTTTACAGATCGTTATCAACACATCCTTTACACTCTTGCCTTTTGCTGTCACTACGGTCACTGGAGGACTTGAAGGAAACTCGAAGGTTGCGGCGGCTGAGCCGCGAAGTGCGTGTGTGTGTGGATAGTCCTCAACCTAATTCTGTAAGGGCGGCCACGGAGTCTGTCGCCCCTACTCGCAGCTCCAGTCACTTTTGAAGCGCCTGCAAATCAAACAAGGGGCGGCCACGGAGTGCCGCCCCTACTAAACTCTTGACCCATGCTGACGTGGGGTGGAATAATCCGCGCATCATACGGGATTGACAAGCAGCACTCACGCTTCGTGGAACTCACGCACTCGCATCTAAGCCACAAAGCAGAGATTTCAACGTTCATTTCTTCCTGAGTAACTCGTGCTGCTGGTTGCACAATCGTCAATCGGGAACCTCGTGCGATCTTTCCGAAAGAAGGTCTTCCTTGAGACATACTCGCCTA
Source organism: Pyrinomonadaceae bacterium (assembly GCA_036560225.1). Taxonomy (GTDB): domain Bacteria; phylum Acidobacteriota; class Blastocatellia; order Pyrinomonadales; family Pyrinomonadaceae; genus PSRF01. The sequence goes on from DATBRN010000208.1 coordinate 12,286, forward strand.
CTATTTCTCGCCGCTCTTCTGGCCACGCTGCTTTCTATAGGCTGTCGAAACGTCGCCTCGAAACCAATAGCAGGGCCGTCGCCGCTTCCGGCATCCGCCAACTCTGCACCGCCACGAAGACTTCAGGTGCTGACCGGAAAGGAAGTCACTTTCTATCCTACGTACGGCTACAAGGACGCTAAGGGCTGGAACATTAATCTTCGCGGCTGGGTTCACGAGAATAGACCACATCTACACAAATTGTTGGAAAGAATCAGCAAATGCAGCAATGTGGAGATGGATAACTTCCGTTCCCGCACGGCGGATCTCCTGGACGATGACAAAACTTTCGAACGCGTGACCATCAAGTTCGACTCGGATCCTGATGACAAGGCTTATGTAATGAGCAGAAGTAAGTCTGATGGAATCGTCAAACTAAGCCTGGTTTTATCCGAAGAGAAGGCCGCGCAGTTGCTGGCAAGACAGGCCTCGCCGAATGGGTGGTTAACCTATCGGTCCATTTCTGGTAAACATACCGGACTAGGACGAGTCAGATTAATCGCGCCTGATCCAAACGGCATATCTCTCGTCTCCGACATTGACGATACAATCAAGATCACCGAGATCCCGGCAGGCAAGGATATTGTCCTAAGAAACACATTCTGTGTTGACTTTAAACCTGTGCGTGAGCCTGACATGGCGATGAAGTATCGGGAAGTCGGTGATATTCCGGTCCACTACGTTTCAGGTGGACCAGAACAAATGTTCGGACCGCTCTATGACTATCTCATTACGGGTGAAGGCGGCTTTCCGGAGGGAACATTTCACCTAAAGTTTTTCCCAAAGACCCTGTTTTCGCCTGAAACAACGAGGAACCTCATAGACTTTATCAAGAGCTCCCTGGGTGTGACATATCAACACAAGCTGAGCGAGATCACCACCCTGATGGAAAGATTTCCTGACAGAAAATTTATTCTGGTCGGAGATTCCGGCGAGGTTGACCCGGAAGTTTACAGCGAGATCAGAAAGAGGAGACCGGCGCAAGTCAAGGAAATCTGGATTCGAGACGTCATCAATGATGATGCCTTGAATCACTTCCGGCTTGAGGGAATGACAATCATTCCGGTCAACACTCCAGTCTGCGTCGAAGACAAGCACTTCGCTCACCTGACTGCGAAGATAAAGGAGATATACCCCACTAAGACTTACCAGAGAAATGTGTCACCACCTTGTGGGCGGTGAATCTTCAGCAACGCCCTGATACCTCGCGAATAGATTTCAATGCCACGGAATTCGAGTCCTTCCCGACTCGAGGAAAGAGAAACCTCATGTCCAATAATCATAAGCTTCCTATCGTGCTCGCACACGGGATAGCCAGGTTCGATATTCTGCTGGAGATACTGAAAACGAAAGCAAACCTGCCGGATAACCAACTGGGCGAGCGGTTCCACTACTTCAAAGAAATCAAACCGCATCTCGAAGCTCACGGCTTCAAAGTCTTCCACCCCAACCAGGATTTTGCCGGTTCGGTCGAACTAAGAGCGGAACAATTGAAAGATCGAGTCAACGAAGTGTTGGCGGAAACCGGAGCTGAAAAGGTCCATATAATCGGGCACAGCATGGGCGGCCTGGACGCTCGTCACATGATCGTTGACAAGGAGATGGCCGATAAGGTGGCCAGTTTGACAACTATCGGGACGCCGCATCTTGGCACCATTTTGGCCGATCAGGTGCTGGGACATGGAGGAGTCTTTCTAATAGATTTGATGCGGCGAGTAATTAATCTCGACGGATTCGCCGACCTCACCGTAACCCAGTGTGAGCAGTTCAATCGTCGCGTAGAAGATTCCGAGGCAAGAAACGACGTGGTCTATCAAACCTTCGCCAGCGCCGAGGATCTGCATCTGGTATTTGCGCCGCTCGTTCCGTCCTGGATTTTCATCCGCGATCATGAAGGCAAGAATGACGGACTAGTGCCTTTCAAGTCTCAACAGTGGAACCGAGAATTGATTGCGAGCAACGGCGCCAGAAAACCGGTTGCCCAGAATGAATTTCCTTTTCCTGCGGATCACTTGAACCAGGTTGGCTGGTGGGATCCCCAGGAAGCCATTAGTGCCATCCTTGCGTTTCAAAGTGTTTTCAAGCAGGCCGCAGATTATGAAGGGAAAATTAAGGACGTCTACCTCCAAATAGCGCTGAACCTGCCTTGAAAGTAAGACTTGGGTCTTTGGCTTTTGGTCCCGGGTCTTTGGCTTTTGGTCTTTGGACTTTGGTCTTTGGATTTTTTGCTTTCGGTTTTTCTCTCGCGTTCTTGTTTTTGGCTCTTTTTCTGAGATCTCAAATTTCAGATCTCAGATCTTAACAGCCGAGCGGCGGCTGAGAATGCCCCAACAGACTTGACGTGAGGTGTTATGGGCCAGAATGGGCCAGAGATGGTAGGGCGTTCTTCCGCAAACGATGGAATGAATCTTTAGACTTGGCCCAGAGGGCCAATTGAAGCTCAGCTGAGCAAAAATCGAAGTGCTGAGTTTGTGAGGAGTGAAACCGATGGTGCACCCGGCAGGGCTCGAACCTGCGGCCTTCTGATCCGAAGTCAGACGCTCTATCCAACTGAGCTACGGGTGCTAAAGCGGTGTAATGGTAAATCGTCCTCGGTGAATTAGTAAATCGCCAGTCTCATTGACCAGAGTTTTACTATTTGTCCGTTCACTTTCCCTGAAACTCATGACGAACGAAGCGCACCATCGCGTTGATCTCATCGGGTGAGAGCTTATCCTTAAACTTGGGCATGCCATCGCCACCGTTGGTGATTTGTTTGACGAATTTCTCGTCCGGGTGTTCGAGCGCATGACCCTCTCTAAGGCTTGGTACTTTGAGCTTTTTATCCTCAACCTTCACCAATCCGCCCTTCCCTTCATCTCCATGACAGGCTGAGCAATGCTTGGCATAGTTTGCGCGCGCGACTGCAAACTCATCAGGTGTTGCCGCTGGCTTGATCGCCGGGGCTGGCGTGGAAGCGGTGCTGCTGGTGTTGGTAGTGGTCTCGCTGCATCCACCCAACCAGAGAAGCGCAAGAACAAGTACAACGATCACGGTGCAAGGCTTCATGAACATTTCTCCAGAATGATTTGTCTTTGTTTGGGGGCGGCAAAGTATAGCACGTGGTCGGTCTCGGGGATCGCAGCTCGAGTAGGTCTGCGGCGTCTACCCACCCGCTACCGCGAGGTGGTACTGACCTCATTGGACCGCCGCTCGAACTATGCGACGAGTTACGCTCGATAATGTATTACTCTTACCTTTTCGATCGTTACCAGACCATCTTTGATGAGTTCATCAAGCACCGGCAGAAACTTCTCAATCTTCTCCAGGCTATCGACGATCTCGATAATCATCGGTAGATCCTCTGACAATCGCAGGATCTTTGCAGTGTGCAATATGCTATGTTTGCCAAAGCCCATCACACCGCGCAACACAGTGGCGCCGGCGAGTCCAGCCTCCCTTGCTTGAAGAACGATTGATTCATAAAGCGGTTGGTGGCCATGCCGATCGCTTTCGCCAATGAAGATGCGGAGTAAATAGCCTTCCTCGGGAATAGTCATGAGGGCCTCACAAAATCCGGGCCAGCGAATAGCCCGCCCAAACCATCAACAAACCGCCGATGTTTGAGAGGGCAATGTTGAAAAGCGCCAGGCCCATCTCACCATCGCGGAGAAGTGTAAACGTCTGTAAGCCAAAGGAGGAAAAGGTGGTGAAACCGCCGAGCAGGCCAATTAAGACAACTGTCCGTACCGTGGGATTAACCAGGTAGCGTTCAAACATCACGTAAAAGAGCAGTCCGCCCACAAAACAGCCAATCAAGTTCACGACAAGCGTACCAGTCGGAAACGTCTCGCCAAATCTCTTCGCGGTCCATTCTGACAGCCAGTACCGCATTAAGGTCCCGGCGAATCCCGCAAGTCCAATAAGAATCAGTCTCAGCATTATTTTGATGCTCAAACTAGAATATTAATCCCGCGGTCCTTAGTTGGACTTCTTCAGCGTCACCACCCACGCTGCTATTTCGCGCTTCTCATCGTCCGTAAGTTTCGTAGCAAAAGATTTCATTGGCGGCTGGAGACCGTAAGCTGTCGGATCGTTGAGTATCCCAATGATGTCTTCAACAGAACGGCGTGGCTTCTCCGCGACTCCCAAAAGCGGTGGAAACTTCAGGGGACCCTGCCTCGCACCCTCGCCATGTTCACCATGACACGTCGCGCAGAGCTTCGTATACGACGCAGGCGGCTTGTTTGAGGATGTGGGCGACGTAGACGACGCCGGAGGAGCCGCGACATTTTCAGTGTCACTAAGCAAAGCGGGAACGAAAGGCTCCTGGCGAAAGGCCGTTTCTTCCGCCGCTTGCCGTGCTAATTGCTGCCGAGTGCGAGGATCGCGGCGGTCGCTCACATAAGAGGCGACTGTCATGCCCACGACAAATACGATCGAGATCGCCAGTACTGCCGCCCCGATGTCGCGTCTGGGATGATTCGTAATGCGCTTGAGTGGTGACCGGCTGAGCCACGGCAGCGCAGCAAGTGTTAAGAGAATCAGACCGGGCAGTACAACTCCTACCAACGAACCCAAAGCGCCCGGGACGTATTTCAAGGTTTGATAAAGCCAGACAAACTGCGCACCCGGTCGTGGAAGATAATTGGCGGTCATGTTTGACGCCGAAGGACCAAGTGGCGCGTGAAACTTCCACGCATACAAGGCTAGCGCCACAAATACAATCGCCGACACGATTACGTTCCGCGTTAGCTGGCTGATAATCAAGCGGCGTCTCTTTGCCGAGGGCACGCTTTCGAGCCTGTCTTCAGAATCTTCCTCACTTGCGCAGGCTCGGTTAGACCTACGAACGAAAAGTTGCCAGCCCACAACCAACAGAATCAGGAATGGTGTTACGAGGACGTGAAGCGCAAAGAATCTCGAAATGGTCAGAGTTGAGATCTCATTCGAACCTAACAACCAGGCGCGGGCAACGGCGCCGACCAGCGGCAATCCACTTACGATGCCTTCCGCTACGCGCGTGCTGAAGAATGCGCGCAGGTCCCAGGGTAGCGAATAGCCTGTCGCTCCGGCAGCCATGACCAATCCCAACAACAACACCGCGCCCAGCCACCGAGTTGCACTGGTCCGATAGGCTCGCCACCAGAAAAGTTCGAGCAGATGCACGAAGAGAAAAAGCGGTAGCCATTGTGAGCCGTGATGATGCAGAGCTCGCAACCATGAACCTGATGGCAAGACCTTCTCGACAAAAGTTACTGTCGCGTGCGCGTGGTCCGTTGACGGGACGTAGTAGAAAGCAAGCAGGAGCCCGGTAATAAACTGGACCAATAAGAGCATCAGAACGATGCCCGTAGTAGTACGCAGCCAACACCGCCAATCATTATTGCCGTTGTTATCCACGCCGGCGGATGAACGACTCGGCTTGTTTATCAGTTCGCCAAAATCAGTGTCGCTGGCCGAGCTCATCCGCGCGGTGTTCGCTCCTGAGTATTGTTGACGAAACTCTGATATTGCACTTGTAGCTTGCCGTCAGTGATTCGCGACGGCAGAGGATCGAGCCCACGCCGTGCAGGTCCGAAGATTCGGGACCCATCTGCCGCGAAACTACTGTCGTGGCAGGGACACGAGAAAACGCTTGCGTCATCACGCCAGGACACTTCACAACCTTCGTGTGGACAGACTGAAGAAAGCACACGGTTGTTTTGACCGGGTAGGATGTAAACAGAGCGTTCTGCGAGTGACTTCGACCAACCCGCCACTTGTTCCACGACCACCTTTCGCGCAATGGGTTTGTTGCCGCTGAATTCAGAAACCGGCGCCACGTCGATCCATTTTTCACTGCTGGCTGAGATAGTGGGACGCAAAAAACGAAGCGCGGCAGTGGCAACGGTTGCGAACATTCCACCAATCGCAGCGAGAGGTAGGAGCAAGACAAACGCGCGTCGTGATTTGTTGGTATCGGTCCTTGATTGCTTGCTATTCTGCTGGGACATCATTCGGGATCTTTTCTCATCTAACGGTTCCACGAGTAAAGCGCCTCATGGAACCGCCCGGCTTGAACGTTCCGCTTGCCAACAATCGGCTCAAAGCGCAAAAGAACTTGCAATCGCCTATATTCGAAACAAGCGCCTGGATCCAATGCGGTTTTGCGTGCGAAATGAGCATCCCGCTAAAGAGAAAACTGCAGTGAAAACGCCCGCGGGCCCGCGTCGACAGCCGTGCTCAGTTGCAATCACCCCTGAGACTAGGCAGAATACCTGCGCGCGTCAACAATCTACGCTGTTACTAACAAAGCAAATTCTCTCCACAGTTTTAGAGGTAACTGCAAATGAGTACGAGTAAAGAACCAGGTGTCGCGGCGAGAGGTTCGCTCCGGCTCGCCCCAAATTGCGATGAAATCGAGGAGCAAAAGGCGAAGCTGCCACGCCAATTTGTCAACTTCACTTTCTACCACGCTCGTCCTGAGTGGCGCACGATTCCGGAAGAAGACAAGCGCCGAAGCAAAGAGGAGTTTATCAGTGCAGTAAATGAGTTTCGGCCCCAGCTATTGATCCATAGCTACTCAACGATAGGACTGCGCACAAATGTTGACTTCATGATCTGGCGCATCGGTTCGGAACTGGATCCGATTCAGGAGATGACTTCCCGCCTCAACCATACTCAGATGGCGAAATACCTCGAACCGGCGCAGTCGTTTCTATCGATGACAAAGCGCTCGATGTATATCGACAAAGACAATCCCGAGCACGTCGAGGACCGGCTGCACATCGTTCCGGGCAAATCGGATTATCTTTTCGTCTATCCTTTTGTGAAGACCCGAGAATGGTATTCGCGCAGCGCCGATCAGCGTCAGGAGATGATGGACGAACACATTCGCATCGGCTCTAAGTATCGCTCCGTAAAACTTCACACCACCTATTCGTTTGGTTTGGACGATCAGGAATTCGTAGTCGCATTTGAGACTAACAATCCAGCCGATTTTCTTGACCTGGTGCAAGAGTTGCGCGAGACAAAGGCCAGTTCCTACACGTTGCGCGACACGCCAATGTTTACCTGCCGCCAGCGCACCCTCGAGGAGTGCCTGGAAGCGTTAGGTTAGCCAGGACGCGGAGATCTGGAGACCCGGAGACGCGGAGATAAAAACTGATCTCGAGCAATGGGGAGTATCAGAAGTTACAAAGACCTTCGTGTTTACCAGGCCGCGATCGATGCCGCGATGCGAATCTTTGAGATCACGAAGCGGTTTCCAGCTGAAGAGCGGTTTTCCATGGTCGACCAGATGCGTCGTTCCTCGCGATCAGTTTGTACGAATATCGCTGAAGCATGGAGGAAACGTCGCTACACCGCTCACTTTGTTAGCAAACTCAGCGACTCAGAGGGAGAGGCTGAAGAGACTCGCGTCTGGATTGAGATAGCCTTTCGATGCGGTTATATCTCAAAGACCGAGGCAGACGAACTCGATCAAACGTACGATGGTATTCTCGGTCAACTTGTGCGAATGATAGAACATCCAGAACAGTGGACGATTAGAACAGGCAAAACTCGAGCAAAGGGTGCAGACGTTTAGTTTCGTGCCACAATGGGGTCGAGCTCCTCTAGCGTTTTCTCTCCACATTCAACTAGAAGTTACTTGATCTCCATTCTGGTTATTAGTCTCTTCATCACCTTTCCTTCCGCAAACTTAGACCACTGTCAGGCCCAAGAACTCAAAGAAGTCTCCGCGTCTCCGCGTCCCCCGGTCTCCGCGTCTCCGGCTTACGAGTACCTCTGGTATGAAGCCGAGAACATGCGCGGCTTCGGAACCAAGCCGAATGGCGAGCCAATTCAGAATCCTTCCTGGCTTAACCTACCGAAAGCTAAGGCACCAGCATGG
>DATBRN010000209.1:0-5101 GCA_036560225.1 Pyrinomonadaceae bacterium
GATTTACTACCGCACCAAGCACACGATTAAGGACTCGCATGAAAACACCTTCGACGGCCAAAACGAATCCGACCCGCTCATTGAGGACCTTGAAGTCACCTTGGAAGCGCTTCGTGAAGAGCTGCACGTGCGCGCCGAGAACTCCGGCACCGTCGTGGGACCGTTGGTATTGGTCGATGACGGTGATCGCGTGGACTGCACCCGGCTCGGAAAGGGCGGCTACTCCGTTCCCTCCATCGTCGAACCGGAGTACATTCAGATCACGAAGTGCACGGCGGATTTCGTCCTCCTCGTCGAGAAAGGCACCCAGTGGAACCGCCTTTCAGAAGACAAATTCTGGCGCAGATATAACTGCATCCTGCTTACCGGCAATGGCCAACCGCCACGCGGTGTCAGACGCCTCGCGCGCAGGCTGCACGAAGAATACCATCTTCCGGTTTATGTTCTCGTCGATAACGATCCCTGGGGCTACTATATCTACTCGGTGGTCAAGCAGGGATCGATCAATCTCGCCTTTGAAAGCCAGCGCATGGCCATTCCCAAGGCGAAGTTCATCGGCTTCTCAAGCGGCGATCCGGATCGCTACGGATTGCCGCGCAACGTCGGCATCAAGCTCAACGATAAAGACATCAACCGCGCCAAAGAACTCATGAAGTATAAGTGGTTTCAGAAAAAAGAGTGGCAGAATGAGATCAAGGGGATGCTCTCAACGGGTCTCAAGTATGAGCTCGACGCGCTTGCCAACAAGGATTTTCAATACCTGACCAAAACCTACCTTCCCAAAAAGCTCAAAGACAAGGATTGGTTGGATTAGCATGCTCAGCTTTGAAGGTGAGTTTTTCAGCGGAATCAGTCGTAGAAATCTGCCGACCGTCAGCTGTCTAGCCATAAATACCGCAAGACACTCACGACACGGAGCGTCTGGCGAACGTGTCGCATTGCTTGAGGTCGGCGCTTTCGATCCCGCGCCGAAACCACTGCACGCGCTGCTCGGCACTGCCGTGCGTAAAGCCCTCTGGAACCACGTAACCCTGTGCGCGCTTTTGCATCCGATCGTCGCCGATCTGGGCCGCCGCGTTTAATCCCTCTTCCACATCACCCTGCTCCAAGATGTTGCGCTCGCGGTTCGCATAGCTCGCCCAGATACCCGCGAGGCAGTCTGCCTGCAGTTCGAGCCGGACGGATAATGCATTGGCCTCGTTCCTAGTTGTTGCGCGGCTCTGCAGCGACTGAACTTTCGTCATGATCCCAAGAAGATTTTGCACGTGATGGCCGACTTCATGGGCAATCACGTAGGCCTGGGCGAAGTCGCCGGGCGCCTGGAAGCGCTGGCGCAGATCGCGGTAGAAAGAGAGGTCGATATAAACTTTGCGATCGGGGCCACAGTAGAACGGGCCTGCCGCGGCCTGGGCGAAGCCGCAGGCCGACTGGACGGTGTCCGAAAAAAGCACCAGGGTCGGTTTCTCATAGGTGCGGCCGGCCGCCTGGAAGATATTACTCCACGTCCGCTCGGTGCTCCCGAGTACCCGCGCGACGAACTGCCGCATCTCGTCTTGACTACCGGACTGCGACTGTGACGACGTACCCTGTGGAACATTTGTTTCTTGCAAATTACCCTGCAACAACAGGCTCGGATCGACGCCAAAGTAGAGCGCGACCAAAACGATGACGATGGTGCCGATACCGCCGCCGGCGACGCCGCGTGATACACGAAAACCACGGCGGTCTTCGATATTCTGGCTTTCTTGTTCCTCGTCGAGACGCATAGAAATTCTCCTTTCGCGCCAAAGAATTTATGTACGCCCTTAGAATTGTGCCGTTGTCGTTGAGTATGGCTGACCTTATCGCCAAAAATCGTAAAGAAGCAACCTCAATAGGTTTTGTCCCAACGGAGTGTTGCTACTACATTCGCGTCTCGATATGGTCGATTTCGAGCTATCAGGGCGATGTCAATTGCAAAGGAGGAGAATAGCCATGGGACTTTTAGATGGTCTGATCGGCAATGTGGTGGGTTCGATGTTGAGCGGCAGCCAACAAGGGCAAAACCCCCTAGACTCTGTCTTAGGCCGTCTTGGCAGCGGGAACCAGCCACAGAGCGGAAATTTGCTCCTTCAACTCGCGCTATCGATGCTACAGCAAAATGGCGGTTTGGAAGGAGTCCTCAATAGATTCCGTCAAGGCGGCCTCGCGCAACACGCAGACTCGTGGGTAAGCACCGGCCAGAACATGAGCATCTCTGCGGACCAGCTGCAACAGGTGTTTGGCCCGTCAACGATCCGCGACCTGGCGTCCCAGCTGGGTATGCCGGAGGATCAGGCAGGTTCAGCAATGGCCCAGTTACTGCCCGACGTCATCAATCAACTGACGCCGCAGGGACAAGTGCCGGAGAACGGCAACGAGGAAATCGCGCAGGGGTTGTCGATGTTGGCCAATAGTGAGCTGCTAAAATAGCCGGCGCAATTTCCGAAGGTCAAGATTGTAGGGTCTGCTTCCTTCGGGGAAATGCGCGAAAGTGATTCCGTGAAATGATACAGACACCTTTCTGAACCGAGAGGAGGCCTGACTCTCATGCAAATAAGAATGTCGCGGCATATCGTAACGGCAAGCATTGCTGTTTGCCTGATTACACTGTTGGGAGCCTGTAAGCGAGGCCCTGACGATGCGACGTTGACGGCCAATGTGAAATCACAATTGGCGGCTCAGAGTCCGGCCCTTGCCTCCATGGTCAACGTAGAGACCAAGGACGGGGTGGTAACTCTGACTGGCACTGTGGATAACGACTCGGCGAAAAGCCAGGCAGAGCAAGCGGCGAAGAGCGTCGCAAGCGTCAAGTCGGTTGTAAATAACCTGACTGTCAAACCGCCGATTACCGTTTCCGATGACACGAAAATAAAGAGCGCGGTTGAGGCGGGTCTGGCCAAATACAACGTGAAGGGAGTAACTGCCGACGTAACGGATGGACAAGTGACACTGACTGGTGAAATTCCGCGAGCTAAATTGCAGGACGCAATGAAAGCGGCCAACGAGGCCAATCCGAAGAAGGTCAATAACCAGTTAACTATTAAGTAAGGAGGATGTCCCATGCTGCGAGACAAGTACCAATCGTTAATCGCTATGGCTGAAGGCAGTGGAGTCACCGACTTAGAAATCCAGGAACAGGACAATGTGCTACACATTCACGGAACCGCGCCTAGCGAGGCGGTCAAGCAACAACTATGGGATGAATACAACCGTCTCGACCCGGATATGCGGTCCGGGGACGTTGTCTTAAGCTTAGAGGTGGCCGCGGGGAGTGAAGTCTTTTACACCGTCCAGTCGGGCGATTCCCTGAGCAAGATCGCCACAAAGTACAAGGGTGTGACCTGGCAAAAGATCTTTGAAGCGAATCGCGATCAGATCAAGAATCCCGATTTGATCCATCCGGGACAGAAACTTCGCATCCCCACGGCGTGAAACGGAGTGACTAGTTTGGATCTGCGGCAGCCGTTTTCATTCACCGTGGCCGCATCCCATGTGACTCATGCTGGTATGAAAACAATCCTTGGCTCCGACCGACATTAGGCCGCTCGCAAGCCCCTCTTAGAACTGCCTCCACGTTGCGCCGTCGATGCCTGGGGCTGCGAGAACTCAGTATTGAAAGGAGGAAGGCATGTTTGGCCTCTTGATGACGATTATCATCGGATTTATCGTCGGCGTGATTGCGAAACTCATCATGCCCGGCAAGGAAAACATGGGATTCATCGTAACAACCCTGCTCGGCATTGCCGGGTCGCTTGTCGCGACTTACGCCGGCCATGCCGTGGGCTGGTATGAGGCCGGCGAGGGAGCCGGTTGGATTGGTTCGATCGTCGGTGCGTTTCTCTTGTTGTGGATCTACCAGAAGTTCAAGTCCCGTAGCGCAGCGGCGTAAGTGTAGCGCTCTCTCCGTTTCTCAAATATGAGCTTGAACCGCTCGCCAACAAGGACTTTCAGCAACTGAGCAACCCCTGCCTTCCTAAGAAGCTCCAAGATCGGTTGGTTAGGCTGACGCCAACGAGAACGTTTAGCTTTTTTTGAATACCTTCAGGAGTCTAAGTTCTACAGAGCATTGAAAAACTCAGCCTCGCGCCAACGCAGCAATGGCGCGAGTGTTGGATTAATGTATCTAAAATCATACTCTCATATTCCAACGCTCCATTTCTCACCAGACTACTTGCCTTGACGACGTTGATTGGCGTTTGGTAGCTTCGATTCTATATCCCAAGGCAGTTTCGTGCCAAAGCAGGAAGCCAGTATTCATGACAGCTTATTGGTCCCGGTGCCAGCGCCGGCCGGATGGGAGCAAAAAATCGCGCATTTTCTCCTTACGCGCTCACCGTTAGGAAGCTTGGTTCGGTGGGTGGCGGGCATCAAGGCCTCGGTCCACGCAAAACTGCTCGCGAGTTTTCTTCTGGTCACCGCGCTTTTCATCGGCATGGGGGTGATGAGCCTGCAGACCATCGCCAAAATGGCCAGTCAAGGCCAACTCCTGGATGAGGTTCATGAACGGGTTCATTGGTCGCAAGAGATTCAGCACGCTCTGGCCCTGCAGATGAACTTCACCGCCATGGCTTTGCTCTTGAAGAACGATTCTACGGTCGAACATATCCTGCGCGAGAACAACCGTTTCAACAACACGCTGGCTCGCTTGGAGAAGGCAGCCCAACCGGAAGAGGTGCAGCTGATCCAGCGCATCCGCACAGCCCAACAAGAAGCGTTGACCACTGTAGCTGATATCGCAAACCTCGTCCGCGACGGTAAGGTTGATGATGCGATGCGGCTGCAGCTCCGCAAGGAATATCCGCTGTCTTTGCAAATTGAAGGGCTGGTCAATCAGCTGGTCCAGCGCGAGCGGGAAAAAATGGACCGCCTTCGGGCGAATGTCGCCGCGGCAAATAAAAATACGCTGGTCCTGATGGCGAGCAGCGCGGCAGTTTTGATACTGCTGGCGTTGTTATTAGGGTTCGTCACCTCATGGTCTTTTATCCTGCCGGTCCAGGAGGCCCATGGCTTCCTCGGCGAAGTGGCGAAAGGAAACTTTGCGGCCACGATTAACGTTCCCAATCGCGACGAATTCGGTGCG
>DATBRN010000210.1:0-7880 GCA_036560225.1 Pyrinomonadaceae bacterium
ACTCAATCGGGAAGCCGAGAATATCAAAGCCGACTGCGACGTTGGCCACTGTGGCTGGAGCGAACACTGTGGCCGATCGGGCTGCGGCCGTGCTCATAACGGCGCCCCCAGGAAGGATGCGAGCCGAAGTAGATCAGCGAAGACGCCTGCGGCGGTGACCTCCGGACCGGCGCCAGGCCCTCTTACGATCATCGGTTGAGTGTTATAGCGAGCAGTCTGAAAACTCACAATGTTGTCGCTGCCGCTGAGGTTCGCGAACGGATGATCCAGCGGATACTCTCTCAGTCCTGCCGAGACATGCGCGCCGCCAGAGACCGCGCCTGACTCGATAGCGCCAACATAACGCAGGACACGACCGCGTGCCCGCACAGCCGTCAGTAGATCATCCATTGCCTGGTCATGCTTACCGAGGCTACTTAGATATTCGTCAACGCCGGCTGAGCGAAGGTCTTCAGGAACGAGGCTTTCAACTTGCACGGCGTCCATTTCCAGCCCAAGTCCCATCTCCCGCGCCAGAATGATCAGCTTGCGCGCCACATCAACTCCGGAAAGGTCCTCGCGCGGATCGGGCTCCGTGAAACCTTGCGCATGTGCCTCGCGCACAATTTCGGAAAAAGTGCGCGTCCCGTCAAGAGAGTTGAAGATGTAGGAGAGCGTGCCTGACAGAACACCTTCGATTTTAACTATCTCATCTCCCGTTTCGAGCAGATCGCGAAGTGTGTGGATAACGGGTAGGCCGGCGCCAACATTTGTCTCGTAGAGGAAGTACCTTTGATGCCGGCGGGCTGTCTCACGCAAACTCCGGTAGGAAAGCAGCGGGCCGGCGTTCCCCTTTTTGTTCGGCGTGATGATGTTAATTCCTCTTGCGAGCCAGCTTTCGTATTGTCGCGGTAGTTCCGAGCTAGCGGTGGCATCGATAATAACCGCATGCGGCAAGTGTTCGGCTTTCACGTGTTTGACCAACTGATCGATGTTCGCTTCCGATGTACTGCCGCGCAACTTGTCATCCCATCCTTCCAGCTCGAGCTGCCGGTCGTGAAGGAGCATCTTTCGACTGTTCATAATCCCACGCACGCGCAGATCTATGCCGCGCCTCGATCTGAGCGTCGTCATACTCCTGCTGAGTTGACCAAGAAATGCACTGCCGATCAGTCCTGTGCCGATTACTCCGATTGAGAGTGTTTGGCTCGAGAGATAAAAGGCAGAATGCACAGCCCGCAGAGCTTTCGTCGCTTCTTGCTGTTCGATAACGGCGGAGATGTTGCGTTCGGATGAGCCTTGCGCGATCGCACGGACGTTGACGCCTGCTTTGCCAAGGGCAGTAAAAAACTGCCCGGCCATACCTAATCTCTCAATCATCCCGTCGCCAACCATGGCGAGGATGCAGCAGTCTTCCCTTAGGTCCACCGTCTGAACTTCGCCGCGCTGAATCTCAGCAAGGAATGTTTGCTCGACCGTTTGCTTGGCGAGTTGCGCCTGCCCACGCGGCACCGCGAAACAGATCGAGTGTTCTGAGCTCGCCTGGGAGATCATGACCACCGAGACGTCTACTGCACGCAACGCCCCAAAAAGTTTATGAGCTACGCCCGGAATGCCGATCATCCCGGTGCCCTCCACATTGATTAAGGCCATGTCTTCGACGGCAGCGAAACCTTTGATCGGAAAGTCGGAAGCCGCAGCGGCTGAGATTTTCGTGCCCGGCGCCTTAGGGTTGAAAGTGTTTTTGATCCAAACGGGAATGTTCCTGGCAATCACCGGAAACATCGTGTTCGGGTGAACGACTTTTGCTCCGAAGTAGGCAAGTTCAGCGGCTTCCTGATAAGAGAGCTCCGAGATAATCAGAGCGTCCGGGACGCGGCGAGGGTCGGCGCTCAACACTCCGTCAACGTCGGTCCAGATCGTCACCGAGTCCGCCTTGAGCAGAGCCGCGAAGATCGAAGCGGAAAGGTCACTGCCGTTTCGCTTCAGCGTTGTGGCGACGCCATCGTGTGTAGAGGCGATATATCCGGTGATGACCAGGAACTGAGGGTCGTGATCCGCCTGCCAACCTTGAAGCTTTTCTTGCGAAAGCTGCCAGTCTACTGCAATGGTTCTGCTGTCGGGCTCGACAAAGAGAACGCGGCGTGCGTCAAGCCATGCTGCTGAGTGGCCTGAACATTCCATATAGGCGTGGAGAAGTTGGGCGGACCAGAGTTCCCCGTGTCCTGAGACGTATTCTTTAATACGCTCGGAGGCAAGCGTGGTGATCCAGACTCCTCTGAGGACTTCCTGGATCTCTTGGAAATCTGAGACGATGGTTTCTGAGAGAGTCTGCTGTCGCTCGGGAGTAAGGTGTAGACCAGCTATTGTCTGCAGGTGTCTTTCTTTGAGGGCCTCGAGTTTGGCCAGGTAAGATTCATCTTGACTGGCCGCAAGTTCGACCGAGCGAATAAGCTCGTCCGTAACCCCGCTCATAGCCGATACCACTACAGCGGTACGTTCGCTCTGCTGTTGGGAAAGCAGGATCCGGGCGGCATTCTGGTAACACTCCGCGTCGGCGAGGCTGGTGCCGCCAAATTTGTGAACAGTCCATCTGGAGATCATTAGGTCAGGTCATTCTCCTTGCCGAGGATTAGAACCATTGAGGCCAATCCGTTTCGAATGAATCAGCGAGAGACGGATTGGTGTGCGTTTCAAACCCTAAAAACATATGGCATTAACTTTTCGAAACCAAGGGAGGGAATATGGCAGACGATCGTAAGGATAAGCAAGGTGGCGGTCAGCAAGGGTGCCGGCCAGCAAGGTGGCGGTAAACAAGCTCCTGGGCGTCAAGGTGGAGGCCAGGAAAGTGGCGGCCGACAAGGTCAGCAGGGCGGCCGGCAGGGAGGTCAGGGCCAGCAAGGAGGCGGTCAAAAGGGCGATAAACAGAGCAATCGTTAGTTGGCTTCAAAGACGAACGCGTGAGGTGAATTCATCCGAGTTCACCTCACCGTTCGTTCTTTTTCTGCGCCAAGTCTCACAATTCTATTTATCACTTAAAACATTTTCTTAGGGGACATAATCATGACAAAGAATTCAGGGAAACTCGCGATTGTTCAGGCATCGGATGTGCTCCCGGAACAACATCGCAAGAATGCCGAGCCGGGGTTCGGCGAAATAAGTAGGAGGATTTGAAAATGAAGGAAACACCATTGACGCAGGAAATCATTGACGGCACAGCTAGCGACGGCGCGATCGAAAAGAGCGGACTGTATGCCAAAGCGGCCAAACATCCGGTCATAACCGGCGGTGCCATTCTTGTCGGCGCCGGGCTGGCATACGCCGCAGCCCGGATCATCAAGAGAGGGGAGGAAGGCGGCGACGTTGCCCGGGACGTCCATATTGAAACTTCAATCGCCATCGATAAGTCTCCCGCTGAACTCTATTTGTTCTGGCGCGACTTCAAGAATCTTCCGCTCTTCATGAAAAACCTGGAATCCGTAACTGAAACGGATGCCCTCCGTTCACATTGGGTAGCAAAAGGAATTGGGGGCGCCAGAGTGGAATGGGACGCAGAAATCTACAACGAGAAAGCGAACGAACTCATTGCGTGGCGCTCGCTTGAAAACGCGGATGTCGTTAACGCTGGCTCGGTACGCTTTCAACCAGCGCCAGAAGGTCATGGAACATATGTCCGAATAACCATGAACTACAATCCGCCTGCCGGAAAAGTGGGAGCCACTCTGGCTCAATTTCTTGGTGCGGAACCTTCTCAGCTAATTGAAGATGACTTACGTCGTCTCAAGCAGATCATGGAGACCGGCGAGATCGCGACCGTCGCTGGACAAACATCCGGACGTGCCGAGGAGGCCAAGGCTGTAACGGAGGGAGAACCTGCGACGATCGAAGGCGGGGAGATTGGCGAAAAGAAGTCGGCAAATACTCAAGCCGCATAGCGAGGAGAATCAGCCCACAACCGCCAAGACACCAAGACCGCCAAGACTTCTACAGGATTAATTGTTTTCTGGGCTCTTGGGTCTTGGCGGTTAGGTTTACGCGGTTGGTTAGCGGCCTGATTTACACTTTTTGCATCTACAACCAATGGGCTGGATTACCCCTTCGAAGTATTCCTCACCGTAATCGTAAGTTATTTCTTCGCCCGGCTTTATATTTTTTGTTGACCAAATCCAGACTCGCCGGTGAGAAATGATTGCTTCAGCATTAGGTTTACACGAATGATTGATGTAGCGAGCAATATTACTTCGGCCGCTGCCATCAATTGATTGCTTTCGACTTACTTCGAAAAAGTATTTCCCTCTGCGTCGCTCAACTTCCTCGTTCGGGACGAAGGGACCTGTGTATTCAGCAATTCTTTTGCCCTTTGGAATCGGCCTCAATGCAAACATACCCAGGCCGGTGTTACTTCGTCTAATAATATAATCACGATTACGTTCGAGCATCGTGGTCTCCAGCTGAATAATCTTTCGATGCTAAACTGCCAAGACGCCAAGTCGCCAACACTCTAGGGACGTCAACCTGTCAGTGGTTTCTTAATTACAATCGAACATATTTCATTGGGTTCGTGTGTACTTTTGGCCTACATGCGGGCTGACTTGATGTTCGCGAACGATCCACATTTTCGGTAACTAGCTCGCTGGAACACAATAGCAAGCTGAATGCCTCGCCCAAACGCGCAGTTTTAGCAGGGAGCGTTTTTCCTTTCGCAATAGCGTCGCTAGCCAATGGAACTCTCGATTCCGTTTGGAACTCCGAACGGACTGAGCCACTCATGCCAGGCATCCCGATGTCACTGAACACGGCGTCAAATTCAGTGCTCTTGAACAAAGCGAGACCTTCAAGGGCGTCACCAGCCAGCATAACTTCATAGCCGGAATCCTCGAGAATCTCCCTTAGCAAATTGCGCACTCGCGTTTCATCGCACGCAAGCGTGGTTGGGATAACCTGCGGCTTCTGAGTGCCGTTACCGGCACGTTCAAGTATGACTTTGGTAGCGAGGATCGCGAGGGGAATCAGGATTCGACCGTTTCCGTCTTCACTCGGACAAGGACGGCAATCTTCGACACCAATACACCTCGCACCCGAAGATGGTTGAGAACATTCAGACGTGCCATTGCTATGTAAGCCTTTGGTGCGGTCATTTGCCAATGATGCACAGGTTTCAGGACGCCCGCAATGCATTCTCACGAGCCCGTGAATTTCGTTACCCCAGCCAATTTGATTGAAACTGCCTGTTTCCGCAGTGAAATAGCGAAAAAAGTTGTTGGATCGCGGAAGTGTGCGCTGATGCACATTACGGCACTAGGTGTGCAAGAGAGGCCGGTTGAATTTACAAAACTCGGGGGAGGATCATGTCGATGAAAAGAGAGCAATTAGATGAACTCTTGTATCAAGCGCTCGAAACCGAACTTGGCGGCGTTCAGGTCTACACAACGGCTCTGCGCTGTGCGGTCAACGAGGATTTGAAAGAAGAATGGCAGGAATACCTTGAACAAACGAAGAATCACGTAGAAATCGTGGAAGGGGTATTCGAACAACTGGGACTTGATGCTGAGGCTGAGACTCCAGGTCGCGGTGTGGTGCGTCATATAGGCGAGTCGTTGGTGAAGGCGATGGAAATGGCGTTGCAAGCCGGCGACAAAGCCGCTGCACAGTTGGTGGCTGCAGAATCCGTCGTGCTAGCCGAAACCAAAGATCACCTCAATTGGCATCTGATCGGTGAAGCTGCCAAAAAGGCGTCTGGCGACATTGCCAAAGTTCTAAAGGAAGCGCACGAGGAGGTTGAAGATGAAGAAGACGAGCATCTCTACCACACCACCGGCTGGACTCGTGAGCTGTGGATCCAGTCGCTCGGAATGAAGGCCGTGATACCTCCACCGGAGGAAGTTAAAGAGGTTAAGACCGCAATCGGCGCCGCACGGGCTGCGCAAGCCCGCGGTCAGATGAAGTAAGAGGATCTGCTCAACTACGACATCATGGTAGCGGCGACTTGCAAGATGCTTGTGGGGTGAGACTCCGTGTCCACTCAAATTTCCTAATTGAAACGTTTAGAAAGGGCACTTGTGCCCCGCCCCGCGGCGGCAGACAAGTGCGCTTTTCTAAACGGATGACCTAAAAACAATTTGTAGGGGTGGCACTCCGTGGGCCACCCCTTTCCTAATTGAAACGTTTAGAAAGGGCACTTGTGCCCCGCCCCGCGGTGGCAGACAAGTCTGCTTTCTAAACGGACGACCTAAAAACAGCTTGTGTTGCGGCTGTTGGACCACTCAGTGGTTGAGGTGAATCGGCGACGGTGTAGACCACAACGGCCATAGCAGCCACGCAAAGGGCGAGCTCGCGCGGGTTTATCTTGTCGAACGTGTCGGCTGCCGTGTGGTGGGTGTGGAAATAAGTGGCGCCATCTACGTTGAGGCTCGCGCCTGTCACACCCTCCTTCATGATCTGACCGATGTCCGTACCACCACCGTTTTCAGCGATTTTGTCGGCGCCGATGGCTGCGAGAAGTTTTACAATTTCCTGTAGGTTGGCGCGCGCTTGCGGAGATGCTGTATTCGCGAGTCCGAAGCCCTCAGGGCGAGCAACGCCTGAATCAGACTCGATCGCCAGTATGTGTTTCGAAAGCTCCGGTTTATGAAGGTCTCTGTAACCAATGCCTCCGCGCGTTCCGTTCTCTTCGTTAGTGTAGAGTACAACCCGGATCGTGCGGCGCGGCCTTAATCCGAGTTCTTTAAGCAGTCGTGCTGCTTCCCAAACGATAATGCAACCGCCACCATCATCGTTTGCACCCTGGCCCACATCCCACGAATCCAGGTGACCGCTGATGAGTACCACTTCGTCAGGCTTCTCCGAGCCGCGAAGCTCAGCTACTACATTTGCCGATTCCGCATCCGGCAGGAATCGCGCTTCCATCTTGAGTCGTAACATAGCGTGCTCGCCGCGATCCTGCATTCGCTGTAACAACTCGGCGCTTTCAATTGTAATGGCAGCGGTGGGAATTTTTGGTTGTTTCTCGTCATACGTCATGGCGCCCGTGTGCGGGGTCTGCAGGCTTACGGGAGTAACCGAACGTACGAGTGCAGCGACAGCTCCATAACGGGCTGCGCGCGAAGCACCATCCCCGCGATAACGAACTGTCGCGCCGTAGTTTGTAAAGGGCGCGTTATAGACGACGATCTTTCCCCGTACACGTTCGCCAAGTGCCTCAAGCTCATCGAAGTTCCGCACAACGACTGTCTCAGCTGAAATGCCTTCAGCCGGTGTGGCGATGCTATTGCCCAGTCCCAGCATCGGCAGTTTTCTTTGAACCGGAGTGACCATCTCAAGGCTCTCTTCGCCGCGGACCCAGTGTGGCACCATCACCTTTTCCGCGCGCACATTGTCCAGGCCGTCTTTCTTCATTTCCGTGATGGCCCATTCAATCGCCCGTTCTAGAGCTGGCGAACCGCTGAGCCGGTTGCCGATATGGTCGGTCAGATCTGCAAGCCTGGCATAAGCCTTGTTGCTTGTTAGTGCTGCTCCGATTATTCGACCGGCCGGCACACGGTAGTCATCAATCCTGATGGTTGGGGGCGGCAAAGGTTTTGGTGTCGGGGAAGGCGATGGCGTTGGCGCTTGAGGTGATTCCGGTGATCCAGTGGGGCGCGGTGGCGGTGTTGGATTTTGTGAACTGAGTGCTGGAATGTAAATCAAGATTGATAGGAGTGCGAGGAGATGTAATAGACGCACGTTTGAAAATGTCCTCCGCAATGGCTTCTGAAAAATTGGGGTACTCGTGCAGTTTAGCTTAATGGGAAACTATTACACACTGTCAACCTATCACCTTGAACAAATAACATGGAGGTTGCATCGCGCGACTTAGGCCGCAACCAAATAGCGCGCTGGCTCCGGAGGAGCCGAATGTTTAT
>DATBRN010000211.1:0-5055 GCA_036560225.1 Pyrinomonadaceae bacterium
ATCGGGTTGCAGGTCGTGCCACAAGCCCGCGACCTTAATTAGTAAGTCATGGACGACCTGCGTCGCGAAATGAGAATCGTTAGTTCGATTGTTGGTCCTGAAACCAACGCCACTCACCGGAATCAAAGATTCAATCTTGGCCATACAATTATTGGTCTCCTCTCACTCTGTGAAGTAGGGAAGTCAAAACTTTTTCCTGCCTAACCCAGTGCCTGCATGAACTTCTTGAAGTTTTGAATTCTTTCGGCCAGACCGTGTGTCCCGCCATTCACTGCCTTGGTCACTTTTGTCACGGTTGCATCAGTGGCGCCCTGGTTGCAAATGGCCCAGATGTTATTCGAGCTAAAGTAGAAGGCGGCGGAAGAAAGTGGGTACTTCGTTGCGACCAGATCAGGATTCGCCACGCAATCTTCACCAACATATTGGGAGAAGCTTGTGTAGTTATTCTTGCCGGTTAATTGAATGTAGCCGCGACCGCGAAACTTGTAACCGTCGCCGGATGCTTCATCACCATTGCCCATCCTGTTGGCGTAAACTCTGCTGCCAAGCTTCTGCGGGTTGTGGGCGTACGGTGTTGGGTCAACATTCTTGAAGTACTTACCGAACACTTGCGGGATGCGCTGTGCGCTGTAATTCAAATTCTCGACGGTGGCGGTGAAACCGGTCGATTCCAGCGCGCACTGTGCGAGGAAATGCGCCAGACGAAGGTTTGTGGTTATGCCAAACTTTGCGGCCGTCTCGGGGATCTGATCAATCACGGTCTGCGGAACTTTTCCCGCGAGCGCTGCCAGGTTCAAACCGGGCGCCGTGGCCGGAGCGGCGGCTGCGGCCGTTCCAGCGGTTGCACCGCCTGACACTTCGCCGCCTAAATTTGCACCTGCGCCGACGGTGTTGCTCGTTGCGCTTCCGGATGCTGCTTGCAGCGCGGCCATCGTCGCCGGTCCCGCGACGCCGTCCGCCTGCAAACCTTTACTCTGCTGAAAAGCGATGACTGCGGCTTTAGTGCCTGGGCCGAAGTTTCCATCGACACCTTTCGGATCGAAACCGAGGGCTTTGAGTTTTTGTTGCAGATCCTGAACGTCAGGACCCGATGAACCTTGTTTTAGTACTGGCATGGTTGTTTCCTGTCTCTAAAAAGCGGCACCATTACAGGTGGTGGAAGTTCTCAAGGTAGCTCAAGGCTTCGCCTGACCCACGAGACCATTCCGCCAAACTTTGGAAGTGCGCGCTTTACTATTTTTCACGGAACACGATTACGTTTTTCGCTTCGTTATTGATATAAGCGCGACCTTTACAGACGAGCGGCTCACCTTGCGTTTTGTGGATGGCCTCGCGGCTGCCGGCGTCGACGTCGGTAGTGAATTCCTCAAAAATGAGGCTGCCAAGATTAAGATCGGCCGCGCCATCCGTTTCATATTGCGCGGCCGTCACGTCAGCATTGTTGTTGTCGGCGTCTTTGCCTAGTGCCAAGAGTGCCAGACCGCCAAAGAGGCCAGCTTCATCTGTCTCGCACCTAATTTCCAAGGCGTTAAGCGAGCTCATGCTCTTCGGATACTTGCGCGGTATTCTAGCCATTTCAGTAGCTCCTTTATCAAGTTGTTGGGCTCGGCGATGCCGTCGGCGACGCTGCTGGCGACGCTGCTGGCGACGGTGACGGTCTCGGTGTCGGTGATGGTGTCGGAGGCGGGACGAGACCCTGCTTGACGATTACCTGGTCGATCTTATCGAGCAGGGCATTGTTATTCACCATCGTAGCGCTTCTTCTGATGTCGATTAGACCAGCGAGTATGGTCGGCCCGTCGCTTTGGGGTGTCAGAGTAGCATTCGTCAACACGCTCGCCACGGTGGCATCAGTCCGAAGCTTCGTTACGAGTGCTTGTAAGATCCGAGTTGCTGTTTTCTGGTCGTTATCGCTTCCTTTTAGATCTCGTCCCAATTCCAGCAAAATGCGCACAGCGGCAACTCGCAAGTCATGCTCCTGCGGAGTCGCCTCTCCAGTAAGCGGCACGCCTTTCAGGATCAGGACTTCGTCTTCTGACCGCTTCGTCGCAACGGCAGTGTCCTTCTGCAACTCGGTGAAAGCCCGCACCAGCGTGCCGGCATTGTAGTAGTCAACGATATCGCCGATCGCCGCCCCGATAGTGTAAGTGGCCACCTCTTCCCTCTCGCGGTTCAAGATGGTTGCTCGAACTTTCGCGCGATTCCCGTCCATCTTGCTTATCAAGACCGGTGTCGCTTGTTCTTTGTAGAAATTCAGATCGGCCGAGCGCCGTCCGCCGCGAAAAGCCGTTAACGCAACGCCCAGGATTTGCAAGGGCCGCTCGCCATTGGTAATGCCAATTGCGGCCGAAGTTCCCAACTCGACCAGGTCGGCGACGAAGTTGTCGCGATCCCTTCCAGATTGCAGCGCAGTTATGAAATCCATGTAGGCTTCATCGATGTACGGTAAGGCTTTTTCGATTAGCTCATTGCGGATCTGCTTGGCTTCGTCAGGTTTCTTGTCGTCAAGCTTCTGGAAATATTCTTTCTGTTTAGTCTCAAAGAAGGTATTCACCTGTTTGACGAAGCCGTTACTATTGAAATCAACCTTCGGCCGATACTTCGGACAACCCGTAGCAAAGATTAGCGAGCCCAGCAGAAAGCAAAGTTGTAATTTTCTCATCGTATCTCCCTTATGATTCCTACGGACAACTTGTATTGCGTGCCGCCCGCTGAATTTCGCGGTTCAATCCTTTGACTTCTGCTCCGGACTCTTCTTCTTCGGCTTCACGGTTGAACTCACGACAATGAACTTGTTCAGCAGATCGAACCAGAAGTCCTGAGTCACCGCGCAGTCACATTCAACCTCCCGCTGCTCCGCCGCCACCGGCCGCACCTTCGCCACCCGCCGCTCCGCCGCCACCGGCCGCACCTTCGCCGCCTGCCGCACCACCGCCACCGGCCGCACCTTCGCCACCCGCCGCTGCGCCGCCGCCTGCCACACCTTCGCCGTCCGCTGCGCCTTCGCCTGCGGCAGTGGGTGCGTAGCTATACATCGCTTTTTGCTGCCCACTCGTCACTGTGATCTGGTGAGGAGCGCGCAGCCAAGCTTCCTCGACGGTGGCTGTGAATAGATTTGGATTGTCTCTATCCTGCTGTGGTGTCGCGTTGGGCGCATCGCCTATCTCAACCGTTGCGCCCTTCTCCAGGTGAGCACCCGTAATCGTCAACGGGGCCTTACCTGCGGCAACGGCGCCGGCTGTGACGCTCAGGATTTGGGGGTTACTTCGCCAATCAGCTCGTTGGGCATCGGCGTTGACCACAGTAATCACATGCTCGCTCGCATACCATTGATCAATCGACGTATCGAGCGTTAATTCGATCTCCGTGACGAATTTAGGGTCTTCGGGGTCGCTGGCCTTTATGTTGATTTTGTCTTTCGGCTGGTCGACTCCATCCAACCAAATGAAAGCATCTTTCGAGATGTGCTTGCCCCTGATGTTCAGTATTACGCTGCCGGATCGCGGAGTAACTTGATCGATGACTGGTCCGGCCCCGCGCACCATTTTGCCTCCCAAGTAACCGGCCGAACTTAGTCCCATTAACGCTAATAAGTCGTTTGGTATGTCAGGCAAGCCAGTGGCCGTCCCGAAACTCGTCACAGTAATGCGGACAAACATCCCTATTGCGACTAAAGTCCAAACAGCTTGCTGAACTCGATCGAGTGCCAGGACGCCGCCGTGTACTATTAAGTCGGCTACCGATGGATGGACTTCGCCCGCACCCTTGGTTCCTCTCGTCTTGTTGGTTACCTGAGCTCCGATCAGGGTACCGAGGCTAATCAGGAACGCGTAAGTACTATTCCCCAGTTTCGGATAGGTCCAAAATTGTTCCACGTAGCCATGGGAAAAATAGAGAAAGAGATAGCACCACACGATGACGACTAACCATGCCAGGAATTGGGCACGCGACAGACTGAAAGTCTGGTTTTCGGGCTCGAGTAACAGCACTCCTAAGAACGTGTAACGCGGCTGGCCCTCCGGGACCTTATAGAGCCACCTAAAGAACACATAGAGAATTATTATGGGCACGAGCAGGTTGAGGGTGGCTCGCCAATAAACTGAGCTGGTATAAACGACTCCGAGCCTGGGCCGTTTTTCCAGGATTACACCTGAGTCTTTGACGGATACCTCAACGGTGTAGGTCGTTAGATCCAGCTCCGCCGGCATTCGCAATATGAGGTAATCATTCTCTGGGATCACGTAATCGATCGGTTGTGGCTCTTTAGGAGGTGTCGGGCTTGGGCGCTGGGTCGATTGTGTCTGGTCAGCGACGGGTTGTGTTTGCTCAGCGGCCCTGAGTTTAACAACCAGTTGGTTGCGGATCTCGGATGGGATGCTCTCGCTAAACTGAAGAATGACCTCGCCACGCGGCACCACGACGCGGCTCATCTCAATTGGCGCGTCTTTGCGAGCTTTGAGCCCGAGAACAAGAGGCGCTACGATGATTGAACTGGTAAGCGGACTCTCGACGCCCTTCGCCATAACAGCAATATCTTGTCGCCCTAATGGTGTGCCTTTTGGAACTTTCACCTCGAGAGTTGTTGTCTCGGCTGAACTAGAGGCAATCTGGCCTGGCCCGATCGTAATAGAAACGGGCGTAATGGCTTTGTCAAAGCTGAGTGTGAGAATTCCATCTGGCTGAACCACCGAGGGTTTCACCTGCTTAATAACCGGAGGCGGAGTAGGTTTCGGTGCCGCAGGTGGTGTCGTTGCTGTAGTCTGAGGTGGAGTTGTCGCTGTCGGCTGTTGTCCTTTTGCGCCTGGCGCTAAAAGAGTCAGGAACAATACCGCTGCCGCAAATGTCGCAGGAAAACGGACTCTGCTGGGAGTGTTCTTGCGGGACACCACCTGGTCGTTTGTTGGCATTTCGCAGCCTCCGGAATAAGCGGCGTCGCGACCGGCTGTAAGAAACGCAGGAGAGCGATGTCGCGTGTTTTACGGATACACGCCGCGGTGGCGCGTAGAAACAAAGTCGTCGTGATAGGACTAGATCGTTGGTTAAGAACGACCCTTC
>DATBRN010000212.1:0-6997 GCA_036560225.1 Pyrinomonadaceae bacterium
CTCGCTGACGCTCTGCGCTTCGGGCGAAGCCTCCTGGCTCACGAGCGACGCGAAAGCGTCATCCAAATCCTGATCGAAATCAGCCTCAAAAAGTGCGATACCAGACGAATCCGAACCGGGCTCTACTTGCATCTCACGCGACTCGCCTGTCTCCGGCATTGCTGCCACAGCCACAGCCATAACGCTCATCGTGGCGCTCGTTTCAGCGGGCCGGTCGAGACCGGCAGCCGCCGCAACAGCTACTTCAGGAAAGTGTGCAATACCCGATGGATCGGCAACGAACTTCGCCTGCGAGTCAGATGAATCGCCATTCTCCGGCATTTCCGCCACGGGTACCGCGCTTGCAAAGTTCGGTGCGCTCGTCTCAACGGGCCCTTCTAAAACGTTCGCCGTTGGAGCGACAACTGTCGGTACAACCGGCTGCAAGGGTGCCGATGCCGTAGTGTGAGTCGACCTGCTTTCAACAGGTGTCACAATTTCGGGTTTGATTTTTAGTCGAAAGGTTTGAACGAGTCTCTGGAAAAAACCCATAGTATTTCCTGGGGTCGAGGCGACTCTATTGTCTGTATTTCCACGGACCGAGCCGGCGCTATTGAGTCTGCTACGTGCGCTTACAATTCGAGCACAAGTTTTCGTTTCAGTTTTGTGAGTGTGTTTTTAGCGACCGGGGCTTCTTGTGGATAGCTCTCAGTTAAGGGGACAAATCCCGCAATTCAACGAAAGTACCGACAAAGATTATTCTCAGGCTCGGAAACAACGGAGGTTACACGATTTGGGATGCAACCCCTTATGACCGTTAAGGCTATCGGCCACGTGCCAACCTACACTATCTCCCGCGCAGGTTGCAATACCTTTTTAGAGCTTTGTAAATTCAACCGAAAACGCCTAAGAAAAGCACGTGAAGCGGCCTTAAACTAAGGCTCCCGGCAAGGAATTAACTCCGGTCATGCCAGCTGTCTTATATCACCCCGGCGGCGCTGCCCTTCAGTGTCCGGATCCCTTCTATGAAGACTAGGAGAATTGATACAGCTCGGCTACTGCTACGGCCATTCACCCTGGACGATGTTGATGCTCTGTTGAAAATCACCATTGGAACCTCATGCCGACTCGCATGTTAAACGGCAGGTGGAACAACTGAGGCTGCAGGAAGTCAGGATTCAGCTGCCCTGCGGTGCTTTCACGAAATTGGTTCGGTAGCCGAACCTTGCGGCTGTTCGTCACATTGAAGAAGTCAACGATAAAGTTGAGCTTCATCCGCTCGCTGATTTGCCACGGGTAATTTCCATGGAGGTCGAGCCGAGCGAAGAATGGTGTACGCCCTAGTTTGCCGCGCCCACCGACCGGAACCTCGCCTGGAGAGTTAATGTAAACTGGGTGGGCCAGGAATTCACTGATGGGAACGCCTGATTCCATATGAAGGCCAGCGCCGAGGTTCAGTCCTTTGAGGCTGCGGCCGAACCCTCTGAAACCCTTTTCACTGAAGGCATAGTTCCCGTAGACATTCACGACATGGTGCCGTTCTGTATTGAGCGGTCCGACGGCGTTCTGATCGCCAAGGAGTCCGAAGTCACCTTCCGTGAAGTCAAACAGTGAGCTGACCGCAGGATCGGTCTGATGATTGTCATTGCGGAAATGACCCTCGAAGTTGCCTCTCAAGCTGGCGAGGCGCCAGTTGGATAAAAGCTGCCAGTTTTCAGAAAACCGCTTGTTCACTTCAATCTCGACTGCTCGGTAGACGTGAACGGGATCAGGAAAGCCGTCCGGTACACCGTCTGGGCCGGAACTACCTGCAGGCTGTCCGTTCGCGCCGTTCGCCTCGTAGCAAACATACCCAAGAAGATTACCCCGGAAGTCGTGTACATCAGTGAAAAGAGTTGGGGCACACCCGTGCGGCAAATTGGTGGGCAGATCATTTTCATCCAACATGGGCACGAAGGTGGGCGGCAATACATGCGAGATCGGATTGACCCCCACATCAAGCCTTGAATTGATGTTGCCGATGAAATAAGTCTGGCCGAAAAACGCAGCCGATTCCGGTGATACCACCGCTCCGTCCTCGACGATTCGCTTTAGTCGGCGATCGAGATAGCGCACCGAGAGGACGAAGTTAAGGGGGAGTTGCTGCTCGAAGCCGATGACATGTTCCTGCGTGAAGCCAAGTTTGGTGCCCGGCAAGATCGGGTTTGTCTGGTCTTGCGCTGAAATCACGCTAAGCCCGCCCAATCCGCCTGGCGTCCTGTTTAGGAAGTGTGCTGCGTCAATCACGGGGATCACAACACCGAACTCGTTAAGTTTGGCGCGCCGATTACCTGCAGCATCAATGAAGAAGTCTGGCGCAAAACCGGCAGGGCCGAAACCAGAGATGTTTGAAAGCGCACGCTCAGCGAGGTCGAGCGGAATGTACTCGAAGAAGCGAGCAAAGTTGTAAGACACCTTCGTTTGGCCGTGCCCGAGAGGATCAACAGTTATGCCGAGGCGAGGCGCCCACTGGCCCGTGAAGCTATACGCAATGCGTTTACGAGTCGCAGCGCCGGGGGTACCAATAAGGCGTTCTTGCTCCGTCCTCAGGCCGAGCAAAGCCGCGACATAGCGATTGATGCGCCATGTATCTTGAATGTAAGCGGCATGATAGTTCGATCTGGTGTCGAAAACGGGTTCGCCGAATTCACCTCCGACTCGAAGGAAAACCCGCTTATTGCCTTCACCAGGTATATTCAGGAACGGGCAGAGGGTGCACGATCCAGGCGCTGTCAATAAATTCATTACTGGGCTCAGCTGTTGCCCGATCGCGATGGCGGCGCCGGGGCCCGCAATACTAGTCAGGGGCACGCCAGTGGCATTCGTTGCCGGAATAGTAAACCGCGGACCGCTCTGCTCACGGCTGCCCGAGAACAGAGCTCGTTGGTACTGGTAACCGACCCCGAGGGCATGCGTACCAAGAAACGAGATTTCTTTAGAGGTGTCCACAGCAAGCCGATAGGTCGTGCCTTCGGTTGACTCGGAAAGCCCAAGACCGATTGCTCGGAAGTTGCCGCGCGCCGGCTGCGTGCGGTCAGTGATTTGATTGAAATCAGCAAACCCTGACTCGCCGAAGCGACTCTCGCCCCGGCTGAATGCAGCGCTCAGTGTCCAGGAAGGACTTATCGTACCGTTGTACCGTAAGCCGACGTTGTGAGTGCCGTAGTCAAGTTTGCTGATGGCCGTTACGTTGTCAATGTTCAGCGTCCTGAACGGTGCGGAATTCGTCTCCGTAGGATCCCCGAAGATCGAGAAAGCGAGTGTATGATTCTGATTGAAGGTGTAGTCGAGCTTCAACGCGTAGTTCAGTACACGGCGGCGACGGGTGTTATCGCCCAGAAGCGTGAAGAGACCGGAGTCACGCCCGGTGCCGTTGGCGACATCGCTGGTGCTGCGCGCTGCTCCGCGCACAATCTCCCGGCGTAGGCTTGGGTTGAATGATCCGAAGAAGAAGAGATTGTTTCGCAAACCGGGAACGTAGCCGCCGACGTTCACGCCAACGTCGTAATTCTCTTCGTGGACGATTTTCCCAACCTTGTTGACGCTGAAGTCGTCGGGCTGAAGGCGAGTTGCCTCGAGCGACCTAGGACGTGCAAAGCCGTAGACTGCTCCGTGATACTCCTTCCCGCCCGACTGCGTGACGATGTTGATGATGCCGCCTTGCGCTTGGCCGTACTGCGGCTCGAACCCGCCGGTCTTGACCTGCACTTCCTTGATGAAAGAGGTGTTGATTCCGGTGCCCAGCGTGCCGTACACCCGCGAAAAGACGCCAAGGCCGCCGAACGCCGAATCGGTAATGTTGACGCCGTCAGCGATATACAAGTTATCGAGTGGTGAGCCGCCGGAGATGGAGGGGTTGGCAACGCCGCCTCCGAGACTATCGGTTGTGCCGGGAGCGAGATAAAAGACGCTCGTGACGCCACGCTGCAACGGAATATCGTGGAAAAGTTGGTCGCTTAAGTTTGCGCTGATGGCTGTGCTCGACAGGTCGACAGCAGCCGAACTATCAGAGACATCGACTAGCTCCGAGATATTACCAGCCTCGAGCGTCAATTTAAGGGCAGTTACTTTGCCGAGAAAGACTTCGACATGAGAGACGGAAGTAGTCTTAAAGCCGATCTGTTCCGCCTTGAGGCTATAAATGGAGGGAATCAGATTCTGTATCTCGAACACGCCTTCGTCATTGGTAGTCGCTACGCGATCAATAGTTTTCTGACCAGTGATAGTAACTTTTACGTTCTGGATAACGGCACCATTGACATCTACGACTGTTCCGCTGAGAGAACCTTTCGTCTCAATGTCTTGGGCGTAGAGCGGAGGGTGAGCGACACTTAAGTATAAGACTACAGCGAGAAGAAGACTTTTTTTCATGGGGGAGCTTCCTTACTCTTTGAGAGAGGCGTTATGTGCACTTACATGGCCGGCGCCAAGTGGCAGAATCTTGAAAGCGACCGAGCGCTCCAGTTCCGTGTCCTGGGCCAGATGGACGCCCATGCTGTGCGCGCCGATCTAAGAGCGGGTTTCGTAACGACTGAGGCGTGTGCCAGTGGCAATAGTCTAATCGTTTCCTTCTTTCAAGTCACTGTGGCACTCCGATGCGCCTTACGAGGTCTGCGAAGCGCGGATCTGAACGGAGGCTGTCCCATCTTGGATCCCTCTTGAGGCCCTGCGCAATTGCAAACGCGCGCTCCTCATACGCCCTTTCCAGCCAGGCAAAGGCCTGGTCCTTATCACCGAGACCTGCGTAGACAAGGGCTATGCTGTTGGCGGGGACATATTCCTGTGAGGATCGGTCCTTGAGCTGATTGAGGACCGCCTGCGCCTCGTCTTTCTTACCGGACACTGCATAAATGTGGCCGAGAGTAGCAACTCCCATCGGCCATTCACTGCCTTTGAATGTTAAGTCTTTGAATTCGGCGGTGGCCTTATCGTACATCCCCTTTTGCTCATAAGCTGCCGCAAGGGATCCATGGGCCGGCAGGAAGTTTGGATCCAGCTCTAGCGTCTTTTGAAATTGATCGATCGCTTGGTCGTAGTTGCGGGCAAAGTAAAATGCCAATCCCGCCTCGAAGTTGATGACAAGCGAGAACGGATCCAGTTCCTGGGCCAGCTTTCTTTCTGCCATTGCTTCATCATAGCGACCCATTGTCTCTAAATACCCGCCGTACCATTGGTGAGCTGTCGCATAACGCGGGTTCAACTCGAGAGCGCGCTTAAATTCCTTCTCGGCGCCCGGCCAATCCCATGTGTAAACGTGTGCGACGCGCGCTAATGAGGTATGTGCTTCGGCGAGCGTCTCGTCTAGTTCTAATGCCCGCATAGCTGCTGCTTTCGCTTTGGGCATTTTTTCTCTCGGCGGCAGGGGGTTGGCTGGTACTAAATAGCAATCGGCCAACCCCGCATAGGCCAGTGCGAAACTCGGATCCTTTTCAATCGCCTGGTTGAAATACTCAATTGATTTCTTAAGCGAGTCGCCCGTCCGTTTGTTCCAGTAAAAGCGGCCTTTCAAATAGAGCTGGTAAGCCTCGTTGTTCTCGGTATAATGCTTGTCCAATCCTTTCTCGCCACCCGAAACTTTGAGCTTCAGTTTCTCGACAATCTCCCCCGCAATCTCCCCCTGCAACGACACAAGGTCTGTAAGTTTGCGATTGTACTGCGCACCCCATATCTGCGTCCGGTCTCGTGCGTCCATCAGTTCGGTGCTGATCACCACGCTGTCGCCCCGTTGCGTAACTCGGCCGGTTAGGATTGCTTCGACGCCCAGAGCTGTCGCCACGTCTCGCGGATCGTCATCTTTGCCCTTGTACCTGAATGATGAACTCCTGGCGATGACCTTCAGCTGGGGCAGTTGCGATAAAGAGTTGATCAGACTCTCACTGATGCCGTCTGAGAGGTACTCTATTTCGGGGTCGCCGCTAGTGTTAGCGAAAGGAAGGACGACGACGGAAGTGATCGCTGGCAAACGACTGGCGGAGCGAGAGAAATAGGCGAAGGTGGCGGCGAAGGCAATGGCGAGCGCCGTCAGAGCAACGAAGGCAGCGACCTTGTGCCGCTTGACCTCGCTAACAACATACTCAGCACTGGAAGTTGGTTGCGCGATATTCGACCCGCTGCCCGTGGTGGCCGCCGACTGCTGAACCGTCTCAACCGCCGCCCGCCCGTTACGGGTCGTTAATACTACGCCGGGGTCTTTAATTGAGGTGCGCTCGATCTCAGCATCCACATCAAGCCGCTGTTTCAGCTTCTTCAGATCAATCACTAAGTCTTTAGCCGTCTGATACCGCTCCTCTCGATCCTTGGCAAGCGTCTTCGACATGATCCTTTCTAACTCTGCTGGCGCTTGCGGCGCGAGACGCGTCAGCGGTGGCGGTTCCGTCGTCAGGATCGAGGCGATCACGTCGCTGGATGTCTCGCCCGCGAACGGCAATCTTCCCGTCACCATTTCGTAAAGCAACACGCCCAGACTCCATATGTCGGTTCTGGCATCCACGTTCAGCCCGCGCGCTTGTTCGGGAGACATGTAGCTGACCGTTCCCATCACCACACCTGCATCGGTCTTTGCTAACACTCTGGTGGGCGTGGCGGAATCCGCGCTCTGTTCCGCGTGCTTCTCCGTCAGCTTGACCAGGCCGAAGTCCAGCACCTTCACGATCCCGTCGTCGCGTCGCAGCATTATATTTTCTGGCTTGATGTCGCGATGCACGATCCCCGCTTTGTGCGCGGCAACCAGTGCCGATGCGACCTGAATCGCGACGTCCAGCGTTGCGCGCAGGCTGAGACGCGAGCGGTTGAGTGGCGCGCGCAGGGTCTCGCCGTCGATGAACTCGATGGCGATGAAGTGTCTCTCCTCGACTTGCCCGATTTCATGAATGGTGATGATGTTCGGATGATTCAGCGCCGAGGCGGCGCGAGCTTCTTGTTGAAAACGGCGCACCCGCTCTTCATCCCTGGTGAAGTAGCTAGGCAGCAGTTTGAGTGC
>DATBRN010000213.1:0-22884 GCA_036560225.1 Pyrinomonadaceae bacterium
CGGGCTGGCTATTAGCCATTTTGCCAAATTGTTAGAAAGAGATTTCGATTAATGGGCGTTATTACAAGCATTTTTGCCTTCATTTTTATTCTGGGCGCGGCTGTCGTTTTGCACGAGTTTGGCCACTTTCTAGTCGCAAAACTATTCAAGATTCGAGTGGAAACTTTTTCGGTGGGTTTCGGCCCCCGCTTGTTTGGAAGGAAGTGGGGACACACTGATTACCGTGTCTCAGCGATCCCACTTGGCGGTTACGTAAAACTTGGCGGTGACGAATCTAACGCCCCCCTTGAAGGTGGCGGCGCTACCGACATTCCCCTTGCAGAGAGATTTGATCTGCGTCCCCGCTGGCAACGAATTCTGGTTGCATTGGCTGGTCCGGTCATGAACGTCCTCACTGCCCTTGCTATTCCCATAGCCGGCGCGTTGATGTATGGCGTGCCCGCGACTCCAGCCCCGGTCGTAAGCAGCATCGCAAGCGGCGGCTCCTCGGAAGCAGCTGGATTGCAACGCGGCGATCGAATTGTTTCTTTTAATGGCATGGAACATCCCAAATGGGACACCATTCGCGGGGATGCGTTGTTGTCGCCGGGTATACCTTTGCCAGTGGTCGTGGAGCGCAATGGTCAACGACTCCCGTTGACGATCACGCCTGTTCCGCGCACCGAGGATGGAGAAACCGCCGGTTTCCTTGATTTCCTTCCTGATTATGGTGATGTGCCGGTGGTCCTTCGTGAAGTTACACCCAACTCGCCGGCCTCCGAGGCTGGTCTCCAACCTGGGGACCAGATCGTCGCTATCGCCAGCCAGCCAGTGCGAAGCGCGGAACAAGTTACGCGATACGTCAGCGAGCACAAGTCCGAGCCAATAACGCTCACCATCAAGCGCGACGGTCATCAAATGGATGTGACCGCGACTGCGCGCAAACTGGACGATGGAAGAGAGCGGCTGGGTATTGGTCCTTCCGAAGCGATTCCCCTACGTCGTGTGGGTGTTGCCGGCGCGGGCAGATACGCGATTGAAACCAACCTGGAAATCCTGCGATTGACCAGTAAGGCTCTGGGACAGTTTTTCACCGGACAGCGGTCCGCGCGCAATACGTTGTCTGGCCCGGTGGGGATCTACAAGGCCGCGGCAACTTCAGTCGAAAGAAATGGCTGGGACGGACTGTTTACGATGCTGGCTTTCTTGAGCCTGAATCTTGGCATTTTCAATCTTTTGCCGATTCCCGTCCTGGATGGCGGAGCAATCTTCCTGTTGCTGATAGAAGGCATGCTGGCGATGGTCGGGATGACGCTATCGATGCGAGTGCGCGACAGAATTCAGCAGGTTGGGTTCGTCATGGTGATCCTTTTGATGGTGTTTGTGATCACCAATGACATTTTGAAACAAGCATCAAGTTGGCGTGGCGGGAGTAATCCGCCAGCGGCGGCCACACCTGGGAAATAAGTTTCGAGTTTCGAGTTCCGAGTTAAGAACTCGGGCGTCCTGAGCTCCTTTAACTCGAAACTCGAAACTCGGAACTCGGAACTGTAAATAAGTATGCGTAAGTCGAAAGCGGTAAAAGTTAAGCACGTTCAGATTGGCGGTGGCGCGCCGGTCGTGGTCCAGTCTATGACCAAGACAGACACTGCCGACGTTCCTGGAACCGTCGCGCAAATTGAAGAGATGGTGCGGGCGGGCTGCGAAATTGTGCGACTGGCAGTGCCGGATAACGACGCAGCGATTGCGTTGAAAGAGATTCGCAAGCGAGTGCCGGATGTTCCCCTGGTGGCAGACATTCACTTCCACTACAAGCTCGCGCTAATGGCCCTGGAAGCCGGCGTAGACAAGCTTCGTCTTAATCCGGGAAATATTGGCAAGCATGAGCGCATCGTCGAGGTAGTGCGCGCAGCGAAAGCACAGCAGGTGCCGATTCGCATTGGCGTTAACGGCGGATCGCTGGAAAAAGATCTCTTGAAGAAATACGGCACGGCGACACCGGAGGCGATGGTTGAATCGGCCCTGCGCCATATCCAGATCCTTGAAGACCTTGGCTTCACCGACACAATAGTTTCGCTGAAGGCTTCGGACGTGCATCGCACCGTTGCCGCTTATCGTCTGTTGGCCGAAAAGGTCGACTATCCGTTTCATCTCGGTGTGACGGAAGCGGGCACTGCTTTTGGCGGCACTATCAAGTCGTCAATCGGATTGGGCATTCTCCTGCACGAAGGTATTGGCGACACCATTCGTGTTTCGCTTGCCGCAGAACCGCAGGAAGAAGTGCGGGTTGCCTGGGAGATTGTTAAATCGCTTGGTCTGCGCACCCGCGGAGTGACTGTAGTGGCCTGTCCCACTTGCGGCCGCCTCGACGTCGACAACTTCGTTGAGATCGTGACGGAGATTGAGCGCCGGCTGGCCCACGTCGAGGAGCCGTTGCACCTTTCGATCATGGGCTGCGCCGTGAACGGACCAGGTGAGGCCCACGATTCGCAACTGGGCGTAACGTTTGGTCGCGGCGTTGGTATGATCTTCAAAGACGGTGTGCCGATGCGCAAAGTTGCCGGCGAGAACATTGTCGAAGCTTTTATAATGGAAACTGAAAAACTTCTCGCCGAGCTCGCCACCAAGAATCCCGCTCTGCCTACTAACTCGACCCCCGAGCAAGAGCTCGTTTCAATTAAGTAAGCCTCTAACAGTAATCACGCATATTCGCATATCTACAAACGGCGGGTTCTCAAACGAGACCGTCGAAGGCTGCCTTGTGCAGCCTTCTGTTTTTGGACCACGTGGTCCATGTCATTTAGCCATTGACTGCGGAGCACTCCGGTGATAGGAATACGCCTTAATCGCAATCATCTTTCCCGCAGTTAGTCCAATCAAGGGTCAATCCAGAACCGGCAGGTCTTGCGTATTTATTAGCAGGTTTCAGCAAACGTTTTTTGCTGACTTTTGAAAGGAGACTGTAATGAACGCCTACACTAAGGCGCTTTATTCCCGCAAAACCAATTTGATCATTAGAACCCTGCTTGCTTGTTTGATTGCCACCACTCTAAGCATGGTGACCTTGCCGGCGTGGGCCAACGACGACGAAGCCGCGGCGCAAAAGGCTTTCGACAATTGGAAAGCTGCCAAAGAGAAAGTTGAGCAGAAGGAGGCCGATGTCAAAGCCGCTGAGGAGGCCTTGAACAATGCAAAAGCGGCGATGAAGGACGACAAAAACCCCACGGACTCTGAGAAGCACACGCAGCAAGTGCTCCAAAACGCCATCGACAAGGCAAAGGCTGAGCTCAGAGCCGCTAGAGCTGAAGAAATCGAAGCCTTGGGTGCTCTAACTGAAGCGCTGCAAAAACTAGGGGAAGACAATGCACTAAGGAAAGAGTTGATGCGGCAGCGTGACATCTTGATGGGGCTCAAGAAGACCAGCCTGTCGCCGCAAACGCAACAGATTGTTCAAACGAAAACTGCGGGAGGACTCTACGTCACGACGTTCGATACGGCGAAGGGTCGCATAATCGTGAATCTGCCCGACGACATGAAGGCCGGCGATACGATCTCGGGGACTGTCGTTGCCGAACCAAAAGGCAGCACCGATCAGGAGCGAAGCAGGAATACGGCGGAGCTCAGCGGCTACGTCGTTGAACTGAGTTCGCCCAAGCCTCGAAATGATGGCGACAAGAAGCCACCACCGAACATCATCGTGATCCTGGAAGCCGCAAAGTCAAATGGCTTCAAAATCACATTGCCTGACACGAAGACCGGTCAAAAGCTGCTGCATGTTAATTTGAGGCAGCTTGCACAGGGTGAGCGTTCGAAGTTTGGTGCGTCCAATTATTCACTGAAAGAGAACGAGCCGGCGCCCGGGAGAATATTCGCAACGTCGGATGCCTACATGGAGGTTTCGGAACCGGAGGTTTGGGGTGAAACGGCGAACTTCAGCATTCCTCCGTTAGGGCAGACCGGAAGACCGATTGTGATCACTGGTCCCTTTGATGGTAACAGTTTGAATACCAAAGTCGAATTTGGTACCGGGGAGAACCCAATCAGAGTGATGCAAGGCATTTGGAGTCTAGCGGCTGAGTCGCCGCGAAAGGCTGTCTTCACTTCGCCAAGCGATGTTACCGGCCCGATGGAAGTTCACCTTAGAGAAGGAAATACTGAAACCACGGGGTTGTTTCGTAACGTGGGCGTGAACTTAACCGCACCCAAGACCAACTTGTTTAAGGGTGAGAAGACGGAATTAAGGATTGAGGTTAGCGGACTCCAGGGAATCAAAGAACCAGTGCCGCTTACGCTCGAGTCGCGCGGCGTCATCACAATGGCAGGCGGCGCGTACCAGTCCCTGGTGATTCAACCGTCGCAGGTCGGCACTGACGGACGCTATTCGACGACTCGCGAAGTTACCGGGGTGCAGGCCGGCGGGTGGTCAGCGACGGCAACAGTTGTAACCCACTCGATGGACGTGAAACTGGAAGGGCAGAATTGTGCGACAGTGCTGCTCTTTAATTCTTCCACTGGAGATTACACCTTCAACTGCCCCACTTGTTCTTATGAGGGCGGTGCCATCGTACCCAGAGACCAGTTGGCCTTGTTCTCGATTGCGCCTATCGGTAGAGGGTCTGTCGCGCAAAAAGGTTGCACCCTCACCCTTAACGACAACACGCCCGGGCGCAGAGTGATGGCGACGGTTGATCAGTGTGCGAAGACAGGAACGGCCACGGTCGAGGTTCCGGCATCCAAAGTGAAATTCACGATCACCGACAGGAACACGACTGACAGTACATGCTCAGTTCACTGACCTTGATACCAGTAACAACACCTGTACATGTAGATGAAGTAGGACAGGCATTTCTGCCTGTCCTACTTTTTTCTAAGGCACGAAGCGTCTTTTTTCGAGCGGCGGTGCCGCCGCGGCCATGGTGAGAAAGAGAGAGTCAGTCGCGGCCTTCCGATTGATGTTGACAATGAGCTGTTCGCGCATTTCCTCGATCTGTGAGATCCAATCAGCCGGACGATCTCCGTCGAGTTTCGCGCCTATTTTTTTGAGCTGTGGCAGCAAGTCCAGGTTGACAATGCTTTCGTCAGGAGTATTGAGCGCTAGCATCCAGGCATCGCGAATCAGCGTCTCGAGAATATCAAGACGCGACTCGTACTCATCCTTGTACTTGGCTTCGTTTAATTCCTCAGCTGAGCGCAGAAGTTGAATTCGATCGCCGGCTACACTCAATGCCTGCAGCACCCGAAGCATTGCCGCTCGCTGATCGCTAAATTCATCAAAATCCTGCGCGACCGCGCGACCCAAACTGCCCCGGGCAACTCGCGCGCGAATACGAGCCTCGCCGGCACTCGCGATCTTGTTCTTTAACAAATGACTCTCTATTTCCTCAGGCAAAAGCGGTGAGAAACGGATCATCTGGCAGCGCGAACGAATTGTCGGAAGTAGCATGTCGGGCCGGGATGTCAACAATATGATGTGCGAGGTGTGGGGCGGCTCTTCCAAAACTTTCAAAAGCGCATTGGCTGACGGGTCGTTTAGTTTGTCAGCATCTTCTATCAAGAACACGCGCGCTTTGCCTTCATAAGGCCGGTAGTTTGCTTCGCGTTCAATCAGACGCATCTGCTCTACGAGCAACACACGCTTTGGCGCGACCACCATTGCTACATCGGCATGGTCCGTCCAGATAATCCCTTTCCAATCATCTGAATCGTCGCTTTGTGGATAATTAAACTTGGCGATGCGAACACAGGAAGGACAGTGGCCGCAACCCTCAATACCTTGCGGAGTCCGACAGTTGAGGGCCCGCGCAAACTCCAGCGCAAAAAGTTTCTTACCAACGCCGTCTTCACCGGCAAACAGCATTGCGCCGGGAATCCGCTGCGCTTCCAGTATCCGCCTGAGTAGTTTCTTGACGCGCTCGTTTCCAGTAAGTTGATCCAGCATTTCGGATTAGGTGTTCGACCTGAGCTTCGGTTGATGTTATTGTCGATTGATTGATCGGCACGACGCCAATGCGCATCCGCAACCGGGACACCCACCCGCTACCGCGAGGTGGTACTGACCTCATGACCCGCGACTCGCGTGATTGATACTACACCGTCAAGCGCTCGTCTATTTTAGGCTTTTTGATTTTTCCCTTGCTGCCTCTTTCAGCCTATCGTTACAGATGTGACCTCTGCTCCGCAAGAAGGGGACCACGATCTCCTTAACGCGCTCGTGAGTCAATTCCAAAGGTCGGTTTGTTTCTACAATCTTCACGCGTTCCGGTTCAGCACGCGCAAGCCGGAGGTACGCATCGCGCACACGCTCATGAAACTCTGTATTCTCGGCGTCTAAACGATCACCCCTTTGTTTGCCGTTTACGCGGCGTTGCGTACGAGTCGTGGAGTCACCGACCGGCAGGTCGAAGAGCAATGTCAAATCGGGCTTGAGTCCCTCAGTAGCCAGCGCAATGATTTCGGAGATTAGTTCCGGCGAGAAACCTCGTCCCGCACCTTGATATGCAGCAGTGGCATCAGCGTAGCGATCAGAGAAAACAACCCGCCCGGCCTCCAGTGCGGGGCGCAACACTCGCCGAACATGCTGGGCGCGATCAGCGGCGAAAACGAGGAGTTCGGTGAGCGGATCAACTTCTTCCTGAGCATCAAGCAGGGCTGCCCTTAGACGATTGCCAACTGGGGTGCCGCCGGGCTCTCGCGTCGTCAAGACGTCGCAGCCTTTTTGCCTGAGAAAGTTGGACAGCAGCCGCAGCTGAGTGGATTTGCCGCTACCATCAATTCCTTCGAAAGTAATGAAAGTTCCTGTCACCCGTCCCTCCGCGGATGATCAGAACCGGTACCGATAGAGTCTCGTTGTGCGGACCACATGAAGTTCTAAGGACTCTGGTCGCACCACTCCACGCAGGTTGCTGCCTGGGTTACCCGATCCACATTTGTTCTGATCAGTTTCTGATTGCCAACAAGAGTTTAAAGGAATGTCAGGATTCGGGCGAGTCGGAAGCTTGATCGGTTGCTGAATCCACAGGTCTATTCCCTAGTTGATTCAATGATTGAGAGGGCTCCACGGCGACCTCAGGCGCCATTTGGACGCGCAAATCTCCAGAGGGACGCCTTGATTGCGAGATTGTCGAGATGGCGTGTTTGAAAACTAGCTGCTCATGCTGGCCAGCTTCCAGTAAGATCGAAAACTTATCGAAACTGCGAATGCGTCCTGTTAACTTGGCGCCATTGATCAAATGGATCGTCACCGTAGTCTTTTCCCGACGGACGGTGTTTAGAAACGCATCCTGAATATTCTGCGGCGCAGGCTTTCCATCCGACATGAAAAACACCCTGGAAATCTGAACTGGCGGGGGGCTCTCGCCAGAGTACAACACCGCCTGTTTGGTGACAAGAAAATTGAAGCGCGGAGGGATATCTATTTTTGTCGCAGTGTGGTCCTGTCCCTTCGATCTGGTCTTAGGCGACTGCTCCGGAACTGACCAGAGGTGGACCGCACCTGGGGCCAGCGGATGAAAGGAACTCATGTTTGGGCCAAAGATCCCTGAAGCGCCTTCATAATAGCGCTTTGCAGATGGTGCTCCTCACCAAAACCTTCAAACCATTCTGCACCCGTCTCGCGACGAAACCAGGTCAATTGCCGCTTCGCGTAATGCCGCACATCGAGTTTGGTCTGTTCTATGGCGCTCTGGAGATCGCGTTTGCCTTCAAGGTATTCAACGACACGCCGGTAGCCGTGTGCACCAAGCGCATTCGAATTCGCAGGAACGCCCTGCGCGAGGAGCATTTTGACTTCTTCCACCAGGCCTGCGGCAAAGTGGTGCTCTGCACGTTCATTGATGCGCCGGTAAAGTTCGGCGCGGGGAGGGTTCAAGACAAATACTTGCAGGCGGCGCGCACTCTGATGAGCTTCCGGCCGGCTGGTCTTTTGCTGCGACATTGCCTTGCCAGTTTGCAACCGCACTTCGATCGCGCGTTGCACACGAGGCCAATCTCGCGGGTAGAGTTCGGCCGCGCTTTGTGGATCCAATCGCTGGAGCAAACGATGAAGGCGTTCGACGCCCCGGCGTTCCCGCAGGTTATTAAGTCTATGTCGGAGATCCTCATCGGTTTGCGGGCTCTGAAAGAATGGGTTACGCAACGCGCGCAGGTAGAGTCCGGTGCCACCCACCAGTATCGGTAGCCGACCTCGTCGCTGTACCTGTTCAATTGTCTCGATTGCCTTTCGCGCCCAGTCGCCCGCGGTGTAGTTGATATTTGGGGGGACGAAATCAATTAGGTGATGAGGAATACCGCGGCGCTCGGCTGGTGGAACCTTGGCTGTAGCGATCTGGATGCCCTGGTAAACCTGAACCGAATCGCAGTTGATGATCTCACCGCTAAGACGCAGTGCAACTTCGATTCCAAGTGTGCTTTTCCCGGAAGCTGTTGGACCAACAATCGCTATGAAAGTTGGACTCCGAAACCGGGTACCTGTCGGGAGAGCCGCGTTGGGGGACTCGTCCGGCTCATTTTGTGATGGTTGTGCGCTCACGCGCGAAGAATAGCATGGGGATTGCCAGCCACAGGAAGGCCAGGAAGAATCAGGTCGCCGGTGGTCCAGACTAGTGAGGCTCGTCAGTTTTTCCTGGATGTTTGAGGTCAGAGTGGCCGGGTCCTCTACTGCGCGACAAAATTATACATAATCTGACCGGTAACCTTTACGGGCTGTCCTTCGAGTTTCGTAGGCGTGAACCTTGCACCGCGAGCAGCCACGACAGCCGCTGCCTGACTCTAGTAGAGTTTTGTCAATGCAGTTGATTTCCGGGACAGCAGATGCTTAGTGCGGCAGGCCATCTACTGTTGGAAACCTAAATGTGACCGCATAAGCGGGAAACGTCGCTTCGAATATCGGTTTGCCATGGCGCTCAAGCCACGCGTGACCGTCTATTTGCCCGTCATTATCCTTCCTAACTCCGAAGTTGATCGTAGTGTCAATTCGACTGAGGGCCAGATAACGTTGGAGTATCATTGCTCGTTTCCAACAGCTAGGTCGGAATGGAGGGACGTCTATTCCCAGCAAAAGGTCGATTGCATGTACGAGTTTGAGAGCCTCCGACTGATCGACAGCGGGAGCGTTGGACGGTACTCGGACTGACACAAGTTGCAAAACTCTTGGTAGCGAAGCTAGCTTTAATAATGCCGAAACGACTATGATCCACATAGCCATTCTGACCATAAGCATCGATTCCCGAGGATGACGTACCGCCTTGCGCCCGGCTCTGGGGAGCAGGAGAAACAACTTCTTTACTGTTCCGCGCGACGATTTGCTCATAGAAAAATAAGGTCGAGGTTGCGCGTATTGTAATAGGAAGTTCAGCACAAACGAAGAGAAATCGGGCAGAAACTCATGATCGCACGATAGATTGATGCTGCCCAGGAGCCGAAACAATCTAATATGCCTGCTCTGCCGATAGAATCCGATGGACTGACTTCGCGCGTTGAAGTCGAACTCGTTCTACTTTGTGCGCGCACGAAGGTTGACGCAGAGAAGACTGCTCGTATTAAGACGATCACAAGCTCCCCAAACGAAGTTGATTGGGATTATGTTTACCAGCTTGCTCGCCGCCACTCGGTTCTTCCTTTAATCTACTCACAACTCAGCGCGACCGCGGCAGCAAACGTTCCACCCGATCAACTCGTCCGGCTAAAACAAGAGTACCAGAACAACGTCGCACGCAATCTCTTATTGACTGCCGAACTGTGCCGCGTTCTAAAGATGTTTGAGGCGGCGGGAATTGAAGCCGTTCCTTATAAGGGCCCGGCTCTCGCGGTCTATGCCTATGGGAACCTGGCGCTTCGGCGATTTGTCGACCTGGACATCCTGGTGCGAAAGGCCGACACACTGCGGGCCAAAGAACTTCTCACGGCTGGAGGGTTTGTTTGCAGTACGGACTGGACCAACGCCCAGCAGGCCCTTCTCATGCGCACCCAACACAACTTGCCACTCAGTCGAGAGGAAGGTCGCATCGTGGTTGAGTTGCACTGGGAGGTAGCAACCAACCTGTTTGCCTCGTCTTTGCAGGCTGAAGATCTTTGGGGGCGCTTGGAAACGATGCGTCTCAACCATACAACGGTGAAGTGTTTGTCGGCTGAGGATCTATTGCTGTCGCTTTGTGTGCACGGTTCAAAGCATCTTTGGGAACGACTGGCCTGGATCTGCGATGTGGCGGAATTGGTAAAAACGCGCGGAAATCTAGATTGGAGCATTCTTCTCCAACAGGCCGCTTCCACAGAAAACAAGAGGATGTTGTTCCTCG
This sequence comes from Pyrinomonadaceae bacterium, assembly GCA_036560225.1. GTDB lineage: Bacteria > Acidobacteriota > Blastocatellia > Pyrinomonadales > Pyrinomonadaceae > PSRF01. Next base: position 10,272 of record DATBRN010000213.1, read on the forward strand.
GACTCTTTTTGGCAAACAAGCTGCTGAATGCTCCTTTGCCGGAGCATGTGAAGTCGGGATTAGAGAGCGAGAGAATGGTAGCCTCGCTTGCCAGAGAAGTCTCGAAGAAACTTTTCGATGGAGTTCGGCAGACCCCGGCATCGATCAGTCGAAGTATTAGATTCAACTGGTCCGTGCGACCGGGGTGGCGATCGAAGCTGAGGTATTGTCGTCTGCTATTGCTGCCAACCGAGGCAGACATTGAGACGCTGCCGCTGCCCCGCCAACTGAATTTTGCTTACTACCTTATGCGTCCGTTTGGATTGCTTAAGCGAAATCGAGAGAGGCGTTTGGTTGTTGGTAATGGACGCGAAGAATGATTGAAAATGCAGGTCCAACGAACGGGACTTCCCTCTGACCATTGGGTTCGATTATTGACGACCCTCACCGCGCATGCTAGCTTGTGCCACCACCTTGCGACGTGCAGTCGCCCCGGCTGAATTAGACGCCTGTTGTTTCTTTTCACGATTTCGCATTCAATCAGAAGCCAGGAAAAGACGTCATGGTCCAACAAACCCGCTTTGCAGTTGTAAATAAATTCACTGTTTCACCGAGGCTTTCGATATTTCTGCGAATTCTTTTTTTCGCCCTTGTGGTGGCGGCTTCAGGAGTCTTTTTCGCCGTGACTGCTATGCCACAGGCCCAGACACAGCCGAGCGCTGCCAAGCAAGCGACTCGAAAGAAGCACAAGCTGCGGGTCACAAAAGGCTACATAACCGCGGTTTCTTTGAAGGCTGACAAAGCAAAGATGTCTGATATCGCGGAAGACCTGGCAAAGCGTCTCGGCACACAAGTGATTCTTGGGCCATCCTTAAAAAAGAAAGTGATCACTGTAGAATTCTACGATTTGCCACTCGAACCGGCTTTGGGCCTGTTGGCCACCCGTACTTACATCGACTACGAGATCCGCGCAAACGCGCCGCCATCGCCTTTGGCAATCTATCTTGTGGACCTGGACGATCCGGACCCGGCGCTGGACGCTGTCGTTCAGGGCTCTTCTGAGGCGATGCTCATCGAAGGAAACACTGAAGATCCCGGAGAGGAATCGGCAGCCAAAGCCGCCGACGATCCGTTGCAAGTTGAGCTGGAAGACACTCAGCTCACTATCAAATCAAAGAAGCAGCCTCTGGCTGCCGTGGTACTGACAGTTGCGGAAGTGCTGGGCGTGCCGGCTGAAGTCAAATACGACTCTGACGAGATTGTGGACACCGAAATCAAGGACACCCCTTTTGAAGACGCGATTACGAGACTCTCACCAAATATCCGGTTATATGTTCGAGCAGATTTGGCGCGGTCGCACCGAACGCCGCTAAGAATCAAAGTCGTGCCACCCGCGAAAGTTACCGATTCAGCAATGAAGCAGTGATTAAGATCGCCCCCTGATGAAGGTGATATGCAAGCGATTTACGAAACACAGTCCACGCAGCGAATGGCCTACCGCGTCGCTGCCCGCACTATCGTGGTCGAGGCACAAGACACCTGGTCTGCCCGGGTCATCGAAAAGTATTTCGCCGGATGGTATCTGATACCAGACAATGAAATCCCTCACGGATCATTGGACGAGTCATTCGCTCCGGACATTGTCATCAGCGACAGTCTCAAATCTCCGGAAATACCAAACGCCTTGCCCCATTTTGAGATCGCCGGGGGCGGTACATGCTTCACCGACGGAAAGACGTCCTACATCGACATCGAAGGTTCGACAGTCGCTATCGGCAAGGCTGGGGACGCCCCCGTTGAGGTCTGGACAAATGGACAGCTCGAACCTCAATCACCGGCGTTGACGCGGGTGGTGACTTACGCGCTGGCCGCCGCGCTGCGCCGGCGCGGCTTATTTGAATTACATAGTGGGGCCGCGATCGATCCAGAAAGCGGGCAGGGAGTGCTCATCATTGGGCCATCGGGCAGCGGAAAATCGACCTTGACCGTTCAGCTTGCAGCTGCAGGATGGTCGTTTCTGACGGATGACGTATTGGTGTTAAGTGCTCAAGACGCTGAGGTTAAGGCGTGGCCGATTCGTCGATGTTTCGCGATTACTGGTGAGACCTTTGCGGCCAGTAAGTTTCTGCAAACTCGCGCATCGCTAAGTCATATGCAGGCGCAGTCTGAGGACAAGAACAATGCCAAAAGACAATTTCTTCCTCACGCCGTGTTCAATTCCAAATTCAAGGATCAGTGTATTCCCAAAAAGCTGTTCTTCTCCGAGATAAGTAGAGGCGAACACAGTCGCATTTTGCAGCTTTCTTCGGCTGAGACAATGGCGCGGCTCATTCGGATGAATCCGTGGTCTTGTTATGATCGATCGACGGCCGCCGAACACTTGGCGGTCCTTTCAGCTTTGGTTAAGCAGTCCGCGGGCTATTCTCTGCTCGCCGGTAAGGATCTTCTTGATGCTGAAACTTCAGCGAATCTGATTGCGGAGTGCACACGCGATTAGTGGACTGGAATGGCTGGAATGAGCTCAACCCCCCAGAAGACATCGACCATAGATTATGGTCCACGCCGTCTTACGGTCGAGCTGACCAACATCTGTAACCTCCACTGCAGCTACTGCCTTCGTGATGAAGACGCTCTTTACCACAACCCAGCAAACTTTCTTCCCGTTGAACTCTTCACCCGAGTAGCCAGGGACGCACGCGCCGCGATGGGCATCGAGCAAGTCATGTTCACCGGTGGCGAGCCCACACTTCATCCGGATTTCGGAGCAATTCTTGCGACAGTGGCGGCGCTGGATTTGAAATGCAGCTTTGTGACTAACGGTTGGCATTTCGAACGTGTTTGGCCGCTCTTGCGCGAGCATCGAGAAGCTGTGACCCATGTGTCTTTTAGTCTTGATGGCGCGACACGCGAAGCACACGATCGTTGGCGCGGCGAGGGATCCTTTGAGCGCGTGGTGCGCGCTTTTTCCCGCTGTTGGGCCAACCACCTTCCTTTCAATGTAAAGGTCGGGATTCGTCGCGATACTGGGCATCAGTTTGAGGCGATTGCACTCTTTGCAGCGCGCATGGGCGCTATGGGACTCAGTTTCGCTCACATCATGCCTACTTCGATGGAAGTCGAAGATGCTTCGGCGCTATCCCTCGAGGAACGCGCGGACGCGGAACGTGAAATCGCTTTGCTGGCCCGGATCTTCAAAATGCGCATCGGTATTGACGTGGGCTATTACTATACGGATCTAACGGCTCCTTGCTCAGCGCTAAGTGGAGTAAGCGCCAACATAAATTATCGCGGCCATCTTTCTCTCTGCTGTAACCTTTCGGGTTTTCGCGGCGGAAAAGGAGATGAAGATATTGTCGCGGATCTGAATCACGAGAACTTCAGTGATGCTTTGCCGCGTTTACAACAGATTGCAGTGGCCCAGTCAGAGAACCGAGTGAGGGCGTTAACGATTCTCGCGGCGGCGGGCCGCAAAGCAGATTTGACGACCGGCTCTCCCTGTCTCTTTTGTTTGAATACTCTGGGCAAGACCCCGTGGAGTTCCCTGGCTAAAACATCGAGTGACAGGATTCTACCAGTACTTAGATAAAGTTTTGTCTGAAAGGAAATCTCGCATGTCTGTTAACGATCTTACAAACAGCGTCGATCCATTGCCGTACAAGCATGTCATCTTTACCGATCTCGATGGCCTCGATGGAGTGCTGGTGGATCTAAACAGCAAGAAATATTACCAACTCAACGAGACCGCAAGTTTTATTTGGCGCGGGCTTGAGAAACAAATGCCTGTGGACCACATCGCAGCGGAAATGACACAGCGCTACGACGTAAAGCTGGATCATGCTATCTCCAGTATTGAGATAGCCTTGCGGCGCTTCGAAGCTCAAGATTTATTACGACCACGAAACCCCGGCTAGCGATGTGACTGAGAAACTCATTGACTGCACAAACCGCCATCGATATCATGCCTAGCCCATTAGTACTCATTTTTTCCCTTCAAGGCTTGGGTGGCCCGACAATCGCGTTTTAAAGACTAATAGCTCTCGAAAACCGCTAGAAACCAGCGAGGAAAAGCGGTCGCAAAGGAGAATCAAAGATGGCTAGACCAGTTCGGGTATCGATCATTGCTATATCCGTTGTACTCGTGCTATTCACCATGCAAATCGGGGTGTCAGCTAAGAAGAAGAGTTCAAAGCGAAAGAATCGTACCGCGCGAAGCGTCACATTATTTGTCATGCCCACAGTGCAACGAAGTACACCGGTAATTGTTAAGGCTCCGGAGCTATTACCCGCGAGTGACCTTCTCGTCAATATGTCCCCGCCGGCGTTAGCGAAGTCAGTCGCTCAATCTGCGGCTGGCTCAGGAACCCGGGGAGCCGGAGATAGTGACGGTAAGGGAAAGAAGCAGTGGGCAGTCGTGCCCTTAAAGCCTGCTGCCGGTAGTTTGATTATCAGCGAGTTTCGTGTTCGTGGGCCCAGTGGCGCCAACGATGAGTTCGTTGAGATCTACAACGACAGCGGTGCCGATCATACCGTCACTGCTAGTTCGGGCACGGGCTACGCGATAGCCGCTTCCGATGGTACTACGCGCTGCTCTATACCAAACACTACGGTAATTCCGGCCCGTGGTCACTACCTGTGCACAAACTCCGTTGCATACAGTCTCAGTGGTTATGCCACCGGCGACGCAACTTACACAACGGACATTCTCGATAACGCTGGCATAGCTCTCTTTAACAACAACACCGGTGGCGCCAGCTTCGACTTGGCGCACCGTTTTGACGCAGTTGGCTCAACGTCCGAAGCCAACGCCACTTACAAGGAAGGCACTGGCTATCCCGCTCTGACCCCTTTTTCGATTGACTATGCCTTCGTTCGTGACGAGTGCGGCAAAGGGGGTTCCATTACCGTGATGGGGCCATGCTCGATCAGCACGCCGAAGGATACCGACAACAACGCGACCGATTTCTATTTTGTTGACACTAATGGAACTTCCGCAGGCGCCGGGCAACGCCTGGGAGCGCCGGGACCGCAGAATCTCTCGTCCCCGATTCAGCGCAACTCTACAATTACGGTAAATCTGCTTGACGCCACTGTCTCTTCCGCCAATCCACCAAACCGCGTGCGCGACTTTACCGGTGACGCTCCGAATAACTCTACATTCGGCACGCTATCGATTCGTAGAAGATGGGTAAACAATACCGGTGCCAACGTCACTCAATTGCGCTTCCGAATAATCGACATTACGACTTTTCCAGCTCCGTCCGGCATTGCGGACCTGAGGCCGCGCACCTCCGGCGCGGTCGTGGTCGCGGGCATCAACGACAGTGTCACGTGTGCTGCGACCGGTGCGCCTGCGACACCACCCTGCACGGCTACGGTGCAAGGAACGACACTTGAACAACCACCGTCGCAGCCAAATGGTGGCGGGTTTAACAGCAGTTTAGCTGCCGGCACAGTTACACTCCTCACGCCGCTGGCTAACGGAGCGAGTATCAACTTGCAATTCCTGCTCGGTATCCAGCAAACAGGTAGTTTCAAAATCTATGTAAATGTTGAGGCTCTTCCGTAATCGCTTTCTTGAGTGAGAAAACGAAGGTCGCCGTGCCCGTAAACTTTTTTGATTAGTTTGACTCAAACCAGGAGGATCACCTTGACGGATCAAGATCAAAATAAGCCACTCAGCTCTCCAGTGAGTAAAGAGAACATTGAAAATGAGGCAGCCCCGCCCTCTAGCAAGAGAAAGTTCGTCGAACCGGAGATATCTCAGCCGGTTGACGTTCTCGAGGCAACGACCTTCTTTCAGGCCGTCGATAGTGGCGCCACTAACTGAAGTCTGCTTGCTCAGGGTTTTGCAGAGCTCCCCCATGCTTTCAGTTGGGGATCGATATTGCGAAAGACCGGCCGCTCGCGAGCATTTAAACGGGTCGCCGGTCTTTCTGTCTAGCGCGTAGTGGAACTCTTGATCTCTTTGAACTCTTGGCGGATTACGGCCCTTCCAACAAGCTAACTGACAATTTAGGAACTCCCACCCGCCTTCTTCGCCTTTCTGGCAGCTAAGCGCCGGCCTTATCGCAGTTTGAGTTCGAGCGCAACCCGTTTTGGACCGGATGGTCTAATCAAATGGCACCAACTCAAGCCAGTGCACCTGACGCCCCCGAGGATCGGCGTGTGCGTTTGTACTACGCCGCCCTAACCGTGGCCCTCTTTCTTCCGCTAATTCTTGCGTTCGCTTCAATTAGAAACCTCTACCCATTCGCTGCCTCCACCATGATGCTTGGGCTTCGAGACACACAAAGCGGGCGAGACTACTATGTCCTGCGGGGCGAAACTGTCAGTGGTGAAACAATTGACCTACCGCCTATCCAGCTCACGAACGCGCTGACCGTACGCAGCTGGAGTCTCGTAAGCGCGGCGGTAGAGAACAAGAGCTTCAACATTCGTGTGCCTCACCCCGACAATATCCGCCTGATGGAAGCTTACGGTGGCATGGACAAGTTGCCACGAGCTGCGCGACTTGAAGACCTTCTAAGAGCGTGGGGTGCGATTTACAACTCGCGGTTGCCGGAGTATTCCAACCAAAGACTGAAGTCCATCCGACTCGACGCCTACAGGTGGGAAGGAGGAATCAACGGCGAGTACGGACGCTTCGTTGAATCGTGGAGAACTGGTCTCTAAAGCGTTTTGTGCCGACGGACGCTGCTTCCCTCGGGATGGTGCGGGCGGGCGTCTGCGGGTTCATTTTGTGCGAAATACTGCTTACCTCTTTCTCCGACCTTGGTCGACTGCCCGTAACCTTGTTGCGCCCGACGGGTGCGATGCAAATTCTTCCCTGGCGTTTTTACGAACTGCTGCTAACTCGTGCCGGGATGCTTACGCTCAAATGGTTGATGGTACTCTCGCTTGCTGCTGCAACCGCCGGCTGCCTTACAAGTCTTACGACTAAGTCGTCTGCATTGCTTTTCGTTTTCTATGAAGGACTGTTGCGCAGCTTTAGCCACTTCAATCACGACGAGATGCCGGCTGTCTACATCCTTTTCGTTCTGGCTCTCACTCCTTGCGGCGACGCCTTCTCCTTCGACGCTTGGCGCCGCAAGACTTCGTCACAGAAATCCGGCTTCGTGTACGGATATCCGATTCTTTTGATGCGCGCGCTGGTGGCGTGGTCTTACTTCAGCTCGGCGCTCATCAAGTTGCGCGTCGCGGGCTTGAGTTACTTTAGTCCCGATAACCTACCGACCCTTGCTATTCTGCACTCGCTCGACAATCTGCATGACACTCACTTTCGGTTGGCCTTCTCGCTGCCATCGATCCGCGAGTACACGCCTATTCTTGTTGCGCTGGGGATTTTATGGGAGCTGTTGTTTCCGCTTGCGATCTTCTTCAGGCGTGTGCGGCTGATAATTCTCGCGGTCGGCATACTCTTTCACCTGGCTACACTCTTCTTCATGAACATTTTCTTCCCCTACCATCTCGCGATGTACCTTGTTTTTGTTGATTGGCAGCGATTGCGCCGAAGGGTTCAAGCTTTGCAGTCTTCAAATAGTAAGAGGTCAGTAGTTAGTGGCCGTGAGTGAATGAGTTCAAACAACAAAAGGTCTTTGACCTCCGATGCGCGGTAAGTCTCCGACTTACCGAAAGCGAGAATTTATTATCTTTTCCGGTCTATGACCGGAATTCCGAGGTCGGAGACCTCAAAGCATTTATCGAGTCTGTCGGTCAGTCGGAGACTTACCGCGCATCGGAGGTCAAAGACCTGTTGTTGCTTGAGCCATTCCTTTGTACCTCGAATATCGTGCGAAAGAGGATCACCAACCAAAGGAGGGCCAGAAGGATTAGTGCGCCAATGATCTGATTGCGAGAGAAGCGAAGCATCCAACCATTCACAAGAGGAATTCCGCCAACTCCGAGTCGGTAGGTCGTACCAAAGCTTTTCCATTTTCTTCAAACACCGGAACGAGTCGCTGGCGCGTCAACTCATACATCGCACGCAACGCTCCGAAATCGTCTGCGACATTTCGCTCAACGTAATCGACACCATGCTGCTGCAACCAATCACGAGCGTGGGCGCACAGTGGACAATTGGGAACAACGTACAACGTCATTAGCTGATCAGAGATTGAAGATTGAGCTGACTTTCATGCGAAGGCCGGGAAGCAAGGGCGAGGTTATCTCATCGTCGCCTTTGGCCGTCGAGGCCTCCTCGAAGGCTTCTCCTTTTAGGCAGAAGACGAGCACTTCTCGATTCTCAGGATCCACAACCCAGTATTCCTTCGCTCCGTATTTTTCGTAGAGGCCTCGCTTCGCGGACAGATCGCGCTGACGATTCTGAGTTCCCGGCGAAAGTATTTCAATTACAAGATCTAGCGCGCCGGTGAATTTCTCGCCGGTAACCACCTGATCCCATCTTTCGTTGCTAACAAAGGCTAAGTCCGGAATTACCGCGTCGTAATCGCTGAAGATTGCTCCCGCCCCAGGAACTAGAATGCCCGTCGAATTATCCTTGAGGTAGGAGCCAAATTCCATTTGAAGATTGTGAAGGACGCGTTGGTGTGGAATGCCGGGAGCGCGAGACACGAAGAGTTCTCCTCCGATTAGCTCATAGCGGTTTCCATCGTCGTCAGGAAAAGCGTCCAGGTCGGCGACTGTTAGGAGCGGTTCAATGCTTGAAGCCATACGGGGTTCCCTTCGTTTCCAAAAACAACCGTGACACGAATCTATCACAGGCTCCGATCGTTAACACGCGTCAAGAAGCAAAGAAAGGTAGGGTGATAATGCAGGAATTCTTTCATTTGAATACGCAGGAAATTACTCTGCTTGGGCGGGTTCTCGTTTCACCGTCACCCGCTTTTGTGTCCAACTCCTGCGCGCTTCAGTGAACCTTGCGCAGCCTCTCGGAGGGATTCGACTTCAGCGAGCAAGCGTGCCTTCGTTTCAGCGTGTTGGACGGCTTCCGTTTCGAGTTGCTTGAGCGCCTTTTCACGGGCTCGCCTGAGAGTTTCCACTTCAGCCGCCGACAGATTCCCCGTATTAGTACGCCGCAGAGACTCTATCTCGGCGCGCAGGCGAGCCTTTGCTTCACTGTGTCGAAAAGCTTCGGCCTCGGCTTTCTCCAGCGCCGCCGCTTCAGCTTCCTGGATAGCCTCTGCTTCACGCAGCCATCGACCTTCATCCCCGCTTCTTGTTTGTTCTTCCAAACGCTTCGATTCTTTCCCTGTAACGTCGCGCTTGGGCTCGCGCTCGGGTATGTTCTCGCTCACCGCTGTCTGCGAACGTTGAAGGAACTCTTCCGGTGAGATCAACAATTGACCGGTTACGGGAATGGCGACCTTGACCTGTTCTACAAGCCGTTCCAGATTGGCTTCCAGCGGCGGAATTGACGCGTCGAGCCATTGAATGCCGCCCAGGTAATATCGCAGCTTTGAAGGTTCAGTTGACTCAATCCGAAAGGGAATGACGGTAACTTCCATTTCGTCGAGCGCCAGAGCGACTTCCCGTTTGACGTGTCTTGATTGGTCGGACTGTTTTGACCAGACGAGAATCAGTACGCGGCTGGCCGTGAGCGCTTCGATGATAGAAGTGTCCCAATCCGCACCAATGGGAACGTCACGCGGCGCATACCAGCAACTGAGTCCACTCTCTTCCAGCGCCTCGCAGATAGCGTCAACGGTGTCTTTATCAGCTCTTGAGTAACTGACGAATACGTGGTGGGCCATGAGGATGCTCCAATCAACACTTGCCGTGCGGTTCTTCAGCCTGGCGAGGTCTAATTTCCTTCGCTGAATCTATCAGAGGCTAGTACAACTTTGTCAATTCAATTCCGGTGTAATAGGCTTTCAATATCTGTTCATAGCTGAAGCCCTGTCGCGCGAGACCGTAAGCACCCACCTGACACATGCCTACGCCATGTCCCCAACCGCGGCCGAGAAAAATGAGTCCCGTCACGCGTCCACTCTCGTCATACTTCCGCTCGATCACAAAGAGTTGCTCGCGTAGACCCAAAGCTGAACGAATGCGCCCGCCAAGAACGTGACGTATTCCATCGGTGCCGATGATCTCAAGGTCGGTTGCTCTTCCTGACCTCCCGCGCGCACTAACGCGCAGGTTCGTAAGCGATCCGATGCCGCTTGCGAAACGGCCCAAACGCGCCTGCGCCTGACCGAGCGACAATTCCGTCGTCCAGTTTGTAAAGGGCGAGAAGCGATCGGCGGCGGCGCCATTAGGAGCGGGCCGAACTTCCAGGTAGTCGACTTCCCCCGCTACGCTCACATGAAACAAAACCGGCTCGCCGCCGACCAGGGCAACAGACCGAACGGGATAAAGCGTTTCACCAATCTGACGAAAGAGAAAAGCGTCAGCACTTATCTTAACTGGCTGATCTTTCCCTTTGGTGTTGCGAAGAACCAGGGCGTCTTCGACAGTCGGCCTCGCCGTCCCCTTCTGAATTTGCAGGAGATTTCGCCCCTCCAATATGCGCGCAATCGAATGCAGTGCGCGTGCTCGCGAAAGTGGCTCATGAGGATGCAGAGTCGCGTCTGGAAGGACCGCAAGATAACCATCGCGAATTAAGAGTGCGACATCAGCCCGGTTACCTGCCGGTATTTCTCCGGCATCACGTACTGCGAGAAAGTAGTTAACGTCGGCATCGTTGAGCAGCGTACTGCCGCGGCTCTCACCAAACGCTGCCGTACTCAGCGCAGTGGCAAATGCCGGTGGCCGGTTGACCTCCTCTGTTACGACAGGAGCTATTTGATGCGCGAGCCTTGCAACCGAAGCCAGCCAACTGCGAACTTCCGCTACTGGCGCTTCGGCGTTCAGCCAGGAGTCAGATATTTTCGGGCGCAACGAAGCGAAGTTCTGAATGGTCAATAGGGCAACGTCGCGCGCGAGCGGAACATTCTGTTCCTCCTTCAGCTCGGCCGGCTCGCGTGTGGTCTTAATCGTAAACGGAGCAAGCGCAGCCCGGCCTTCTGCGGCACACTCGCGGCCCCGCAGATAGGGAATCGCGTCGTTGAAGATGTTTTCGGCATCTTCGGTCCGACCGCCGCACGTCGAGGTGTAGAGAGCGTTAATTGGCTCGCCATGGTAGGTGGCAATCATTCCGCGAGTTTCATCAACCGCGCGAGACGACAGCGTGTTCTCGGAAACGAGCCCGCGATAGACTTGCGAACGAGTAGTGGGCAGCAGGTCATAGCCCTGCGACATGAACTGGCCGCGATTCCGCAAGGCATAGGTTCGGGCCGCTATTGCCTGCGCCTTGTGGGCCTCCAGGAGCGGATAACCGCCGGCTGAAAGTTCATTCGGCACAACACCCTTAACGTAGTCCTCGAGTCCAAGCACGTTGACAACTGTCAGGGAACCGCGTGTGTTGGTGAATACTTCAATGCGGCCGCGATAGGGTCGATCGTCAAAGCGTACGGGCGTTGTTTCGTTGTCGGAAGCAAAAGTCACCGGCGCGCTGGAGCTAAAAAGCCGCCCGGCCCCCGGCGCTAAGGCCACCAACTCGCGCGAAGGCAAGCTGAAACGTGCGGCAGGTCGCACACTACGAGCAGACGAAGTTACGCCTGAGTTTTGTTGAGAGGTATTGCCCTTTCCTTGAGGAGTGATCGGCGCCATCGTCGCTTGGGTCGTCTGATTGCTTTGAGCGCTGACGTTTGAAGAAGTGTTCACTGAAGAAGAGGCGCCGCCGGTAGGCAGAAGGGTGGCATCGAACCCAGCATCTTCGAGTCGGGCCCGCAATTCTTCTGCTTCGATCTGAGGATGGCGAGCTCCGACGAGTAGTCCCCATGTTTTGGCCGTGGTGTCGTAGGCAACCTGTGAATCTTCGCCTGTTGCCTCGCGGACTACTCGAGATTTTTCATCGGCATTAGCGCGCGAGGCGAGTCCGGCGATCTGCACACGATAAGAGTCTGCGACGTCACTGGCCGGTAATGGTGAGAGAAGCCGGGGCTCAAGGCGCACGCGCGCTACATCCATCGCTACAAGCGTAGTGGCCAGGTCGGTCGCATTCATTAAGTGGCCACCAGTAGTAGAAACTGTTGCCGAGCGCGCATCGGTGGCAAGCGCAACCCGAATAGTCGGCTCTTGTTGAGAAGACGAAACCGCGTTCGCAGGATCCAGTGTGATGATCGTGCCTGTATCGGGTCGCTGCCATTCGCCGGAAGGACTCTGTGAAGCACTCTTTTGCGGCTCGACCTGTGTTTGCGTTCTTCTAGGACGAACTTCTTGTTGGCTGAAAACGAAGGTGGGGCTCAGGAGTTGATGCGCAAGCAGGAGAGCGATAATGCCTCGCGCTACGGAATAACGCATCTCGGAAATCCTTCGCGGTTGAGTCTTGGGGGCTGCACCGCGAAGTCATAGTACTACATCTGCAACTAACTGAGGTACCAATGTAAAGCAGACTGTTAGTTTGCGATGCTTCGTTACGGCTAACTTACGTCTAGGCCACGAAAGCAAACTAACAGTTTGCTTTACGCCCAGACGGGGGTGGCCACAGAGCGCCACCCTTCAACCCAGGCTGAGTTTTGTTTCGATTAAGCGGCTTTCCGGTGTTTCATTACGGGCGCGGACTCGCCCTCGATGCGTGACTTATTTTTCCGGGAAGCGCGCCACATTCCAATTGCTTCTTTGGAAAGGCTCA
>DATBRN010000214.1:0-3914 GCA_036560225.1 Pyrinomonadaceae bacterium
GCCGGTGGCACAAAAAATAGCCCAAGCGAGTCGCCTGTGCTACTGAAAAATTCGATGGAGGTGGTCGCCGCCAAGTCAACATCGGTGAACACGGCTCCAAATCCGTTAGTAGTGGCGGCAACATCGGTGCCGGGTCTAAAAAAATTCACGTCTGTTATATTGCTGCCGAGAGGGGTGAATAGTCGCGGAGAGCTGAATGTCGTGAAAATACCCGGATACGTTGCATTGAGGTCGCCGAATTCCGGCGTGGGTTGGCCACTGATCTCAAAACCGGTTCCGGCAGTACTAAAAACCGCGCCCCGGGCTAAGGGAGCGGTGTTGAAGGTAGTCATGGGAATCGGAAAGGTCATAGCAGCAGCCCCCGCGCCGCCGCCGTCCCAGTTGATCTCGCGCCGGCCGCTGGGGAGAGGCCCAGGAGTATTGCCGTTGTTGGTAGAGCCTACAGCATTACGGAAGGCATCAACGACGGTCTGGATAGCTGCTGCATCTATTCCGGCCGCCGAGTATGCGACAAATTCCTGCGCAAAGAGTGCGCTAGGATTTGTCAGAAGGAAGGAAAGGGCGATTATGAGTACCGCTAGGTTAACCAGCATATTACTTCTGCTCGTTTTCATGAGACACTCCTTTCGTTGTGACCGTCGGTAAATGGGCCCCTGTCCCCGGAGCCGTTTCATTTAAAATGCTGCAGTCGCAAATAATCTCGCAACATTTTGCATGCGAATGACCTTCTATAAATGATTTTCGTTGTGCTCTGTTATGCCTCCATCGAGACGGGGCTAATTGAGAATTCGGGGCTTTGACTCTTTCACGATCAACGACCGACTAACGTTGCAGCTAAACCCGGACGCGCTGCCCCGGAAAGTGAATTGCGCCGCAAAGGTCTCCCAAGCAGTGCGCTCTGATATACCCTTCATAAATTCTCTCGTATGCTCGCGAGGCATAGCATCAACCATGCCATGCTGACCGCGTTCATTAATCGGTTAATCTGTACAGAGTCGTGCGTTGCCGTCCTAGCAGTGAGACAATCGATTCGTGGCGTAGTCCCGAGAATAGAACGAGTAATCTTAGACGCGTATCACGACATTAAAAGCCCGACTGCCGCGCCGAGCCGGCCATCTAGCTGGCAGTCAGCAACGCAGTTGCCTCACGACCCCGATTTACTTTCTTGCTATTAGAAGAAGCTTCGCCGATTCAACTGTCACTTTTCCGACAACACCAGACTCCACGCAAAATTTTGAAACCCACTTGAAGCGAGGCAACTCGGTGATACCTTTTAGGTACGATGCGGCTTAAAGTAATATGGCCTGGGGTTTTTGCCTTCGCCACCTCCAAATTTTTAGAGTAGGAGTAGCTGCCACACCGGGGTTTCGATACTAGCCAACATTATGAACGCCACCCAGGTCAATCTTGAGTCACCAGCTTGCCAAGAGTTGCCCGAGCTTCACTTGTGGGGCGAAGTGCTTTTGCTGGCGATTTACGATTCTCGTTGCCAGTCATCACCAGGTAAGCCACATGACAAGCGCCGTGTTCAACGGAGCGCGCGCGCATGGATTCGTTCAAAAAGTGAGGATCCGGGAAGTTTTAAGTGGTGCTGTGAAATGCTCGGCATCGATCCGCAGGCCGTGCAAAGCAAGTTCTGCTACAGCACTCCGACACACCGGCATCCGTCAAACAAGGATACCAACTATGCCGATCCAAACTCCCAAACCACTGATTGAGCTGTACGGCCGCGCAAAAAGTCTCATCAAGAAACAATGGCGTAGTTTAAACACTGGCGCGCGACGGCGTGATGCCAAGTTGAGGGTATCGGATTTATACCCTCCCGCTCGCTCGCAAAAACCCACCGACGAAGACAAGCAAACAAAAATGTGGAAATCATGGCTGAGCGGAAAGGTCAGGCGCGATTAAGCATTACAAAAATAAAATTGTTTTTACGTCTACCCCAAGCAGGAAGAAGCATAGGCATATAGGTGACTACTGTAGGTGCTTTAGCATGGCGAGATAATTCGCCCGCTCGGTGCCCAGTTGGGCTTTGAACCCCGCGTCCGTGATGGCACCTTTGGCGATCATCAGCTTGGCCAACGCATCAGTCATCGCAAGCGTGCTCACCATTAATTCTTCCAGCGTCACTTTATCCGATTTCGTTTGGTCGGCCATCGTCGCTGGATGCATCATTTGCTTTTGCCCCCACGTCGCTGCCGTGACAAGGCAGACATTATTCGATTGCAGTTAAAGTCTTGATTATCCGGAGACTGCCCTTTTCAAGGCTCTCCCGAGGCTCTGTATATCTTCCCCTATGCCGCGAACCGTCGCACATCCTTCTAGGGCTAAGACGACCAAAAGCGACGCCCAGAGAAGCAAGGTCTTCTTTTTCATTTTACCTCCAAGGCCGTGACCAACGAGACCACCACGGCGGACAGCACACATAAGTTCCACCCGAACTTTTCGATTGTATCATTTATCGCTTGCTTTGGCTTTACGCCAAGTGTGATGAAACAAAGTACAAATTCGCATCGATCCCGGCCGTATACAACGCCTTGCTCGAGCTTCCGAAATACGCTTCTGCCGCGCTTATCAAAGCGGGAAAACTCCCCGTAGTCGAATTGCTACGGTTTTTTACTTTCTCCGGTCAAAAATATTGATTTTCATTAGCTGATTCTTGTGTCATATCCATTGCGGTGAAGAGATCGACGGTCATGAATAGAAAGCTGCTTTGGTTACTCACAGTTTTCTTTGTGGCTTCCGGCAGTCTGGCCGAGGCGCAGCAGCCGGCGAAAATACCGCGGATCGGTTACGTGTCAGGAACTGGCGATGCTTCCAATCAAGGGCCTTATGTCGACGCGTTGCGGCAAGGGCTGCGAGACCTCGGTTATATCGAGGGGAAAAACCTCGTGATCGATTATCGTGGTGCCGAGGGAAAACTCGATCGTATCCCGAGCCTCGTGAACGACCTCGTGCAGCTCAACGTCGATGTCCTTGTTGTCCCAATTCCATCAGCGATCCATGCAGCCAAGCACGCGACCAAGACGATTCCCATTGTCATGGTGACCGGGCTCGATCCAGTCGCGGATGGGCTAGTCCATACCTTCGCACACCCGGGCGGTAATATCACGGGGCTCGCGACACTGAGCGCGCAATTGAGCGGCAAACGGTTGGAATTGCTTAAGGAGGTTGTTCCGCGGCTATCGCGCGTCGGAGTCCTTCGGGATGTAGACGAGCGCAGCGGCGTTTTTAAAGAGTATGAGGCTGCGGCGAATGCTCTCAAGATTCAGATTCAATTGTTAGAGGTGCGCGGGCTGAACCCTGATTTGGAAGGCGCATTCCAAACCGCGGTCAAGGGACGCGCGGGCGCGCTCATCACAGTTACGAATGCCAACCTCTTTCTTCAACAGAAGCGAATTGCCAACCTCGCGATAAAGAATCGACTGCCATCGCTGTACCAAGGAAGTTCTTGGGTAGAGTCCGGTGGTCTGATGTCCTATTCAACCGACGACCTCGCGATATACCGTCGCGCCGCCGTCTACGTGGACAAAATCCTGAAAGGTGCCAAGCCCGCCGACTTGCCCGTGGAACAACCAACGAAGTTTGAGTTCGTCATCAATCTCAAGACAGCGAAAGCGCTCAACCTGACGATTCCACAATCGGTGCTGTTTCGGGCGGACAAGGTGATCAAGTGATGGAAGGTAAGTCAAACGGCGCCGCTAGGATTGAACTGATTTCTCCTTCAATCCCATCTTCCCGGCAATCCAACTGAAGCGTCGATCAGTTCAATTCTGCCGGTGTTTGTTTGCTGTGGTCTGGACGGAAATAGGCTGCGGATCGTTAGGGAGATAGGCCGCCGAGGTTGACAGCGTTTGCCGGTCCACAAAGTTGTTGACAAGGACGGTATCTGAAGGATATTCCAACCGCTATGT
>DATBRN010000215.1:0-9393 GCA_036560225.1 Pyrinomonadaceae bacterium
CCTTTGAGTGTCAATTCGGCCTCCAGAGATAGGGAAAGTGAGGCTATCCCCAGAGCGTGAAACCAAACTCGTCGTTAGCCCGTTTACTTCAAGCCGTCGCAACCGCATAATCGGCAGCAAGGTTCGACAGCTCGCGATTTACGATTCCCGTTTCACGCTGTAGCATACTCCCACGCATGACGGAGTCTGATTCTTACATCGGTAATGTACTCGACGAAAAGTACCGCCTTGAGCGATTGCTTGGGCGAGGCGGCATGGGCGCGGTGTACCTGGCCAGTCATATGGGTACAGAGCGCTACGTGGCTCTCAAATTGATCACACCCCAATTCATGCGCAACGAAGAGTTCGTTGCTCGCTTCAAGCGGGAGGCTCGCGCTGCAGGGCGTCTTCGCCATCCGAATGTTGTTGATGTTACTGATTTCGGTTTCGCCGACGTCGGCACCGAGACAGTGGCGTACCTCGTGATGGAATATCTGGATGGTTGCACGCTCGGCGACGTCCTGGCGGAGGAGAGGCGATTGCCACTGGAGTGGGTGGTGGACATCCTCGAGCAGGTCTGTTCAGCAGTACACGAAGCGCACCAGCAGGGCATTGTCCATCGCGACCTGAAGCCCGAAAACATCTGGCTGGAACCTAACCGGCTGGGCGGTTATCGCGTAAAGGTTCTGGACTTTGGCATTGCCAAACTTGCTGAAGTCGAAATGGATGGCGCTTTACCCACTACCGCAGCGTCGTCAACACAATTGAAAGATCCGGCCGCAAACACTTCGCCCGGCGGTGCGGAAACCTCGATCAGGATGGCCAATCCGACAGCAGTTCAGGATCGGGAAACTGAAGGTCAGGTATTGGAAGTTGCGACCCTTATGTATTCTGCCGCTCCGCAGGAACAGCTTGCCACCGAACACGGCGCGGCGGCGAGCATTACGCGAGCGTATCGCATCGAGGAAGAACAGAGCACACAGCTGTTTGAAACTGACCCCGGAGCGGACCCAACTTTGACTGAGGAGCCTCAATCTTCCGCCGAAGCTGCTGGCGGCGATGATGATCGGACTCTGATGTTCGGTAAATCTACGCAGCAGGCCCCGGCTAAGCAGCAAACGAAGTTCAGGACTGACGAAACAGGACGCGGGGTTGAATTGACACGCGTTGGCGCCATCATGGGTACTCCTGTCTACATGTCGCCCGAGCAATGCGCCGGTAATGTCCTGGACGCGCGCTCGGATATCTACAGCCTCGGGGTCATCGCCTACCAGATGCTCGCCGGAGAACCTCCCTTCGCCGGCGTGACCGGCAACGTGATGCAAGAGCACATCAAGGTTGAAGCTCCGCCGTTGCGTGAGCGAAATAAGAAGGTGCCGAAGCTAGTTGCAAAGGTCGTGATGACCGCACTCGCAAAGAAGCCGGAAGATCGTCCGCAAACGGCTGCGGCATTTGCCAGCTCACTGCGCGGTCAAGCTGAAGGCATTGGCGCCCTGTACCGCCGTGCCATCTCCCTCTACAGCGAATACTTCCCCAAGTTTCTGCGCATGTCCCTGATTGCGCATATCCCCGTCATCATTACTACGGCGCTATTGATTGGAGGGCAGTTGGCAGAAAAGTACCTTCCTCAAGGTAGGATGGGAATTAAGGTTCTGCTTATCTGCGTCCTGGTCGTGGTTATGCTGCTGCACATTGCAGCCTATTTCGTGGCTTCAGCAACAATCTCCGGCATGACCGCAGTCATAGTGACACAGTTGGCCGTCGCGCCGTTGCGTCCGGTTGAGTTACGTAGTGCTTTCGCTGTTCTCAAAAAGCGTTGGAAGCCGTTTCTGAAAACTGCGCTCAGTGTGACATTGCGGATCATATTTGGCTTCATCCTGTTTGTGATACCCGGGATAATCATGATTATGCGCTACGCGCTTTATGCGCCGGTGGTGTTGATGGAAGGACTGGAGAAGAAGGCAGCCCGGAAACGGGCACGGGAACTGGCGTCGCGCTCCTGGCGCACGATTATCATCGTGTCGCTGTTGCAGTTTCTGATCCCAATGGTGGTGAGCTTCTTCACCGGCCGGATAAGACTCGTAACCGGTGGCCACCAAGAACGATCGCTCTCCAATCAAATCACGCAACAAGTACTGAGTCTCGTAAACATCTTTGTTGTACCGCTAATGTCCATCGTGCCGGCTTTGCTTTACTTGAAGATGCGACAGTTGGGTGGAGAAACTCTTGCCGATCCCCTTGCCGAGGTCGAGGCGCTGCATGCGCAGGGAAGGACATGGCAGCAGCGCATGCGCAAACGTTTGAGTCTTCACCCGTCCCGCGGCAGCAAAGTTCGCAACCCGACTGACTGACGTTGATTGCCGCGCAAGCACTGTCCTAATTTTGTAGGGGGCGGCACTCCGTGTGTTTGTTGTCAAGACATCCTTTACAGATCGTTATCAACACATCCTTTACACTCTTGCCTTTTGCTGTCACTACGGTCGCTGGAGGACTTGAAGGAAACTCGAAGGTTGCGGCTCTGCCGCCGCACAGTGCGGTAAGGCTGTGCCTTACCGTTGCGTTTCTAAATTACTGGAGGCTACGCCTCGGCTGAGGCGCAGCCTCAAGGAATAATGAGCAATGTCGGAAAGGCAGAGCCTTTCCGCACTGTGCGGCGGCTGAGCCGCGAAGTGCGTGTGTGTGGATAGTCTTCAACCTAATTCTGTAAGGGCGGCCACGGAGTCCGTCGCCCCTACTCGCAGCTCCAGTCACTTTTGAAGCGCCTGCAAATCAAACAAGGGGCGGCCACGGAGTGCCGCCCCTACAATTACCTACGATCGTATTCGCCATCCTAAACCAGGTTACATATTCGCAGGCGATGTTCGAGGATTTTATCTTCTGAAAAATTCTCCAGTTTCTGAAAGTACTCAGCGCTTCGAGCCAGCGCTTTTTCAGGGACCAGCCCAACAATTTCTGTGCTTAGAATCTCTACGCCAGCCCGTTCAGCCTCTCGTCGAACGGCGTCGTAAGCCTGGGTGATTCCTGTCACCTCGTAGTTAACGATATTCATCGACACCTGGACCAGCCCACGCGAGCTCAACTCAAAACCAAGCGCCTTCACGAATGGCAAACCGCCATGCCGTGCCCTCACCGTACGGGCGATCTTTCTCGCAACCAAAACGTCAGTTGTGCGCAAGTTGATGTTGAAAGCGATCAAGAACGGCCGGGCGCCAACTGCGATGGCCCCTGCAGTTTCATGAACCAGCAGCGGTCCGACGTCAGGCGCACGATTAGGATCTACGGCAATCTGTTCACGCAGCAACTCCAGCGCGCCACGTCTAACATCCTCCAGGTTAACGCGATCAGGCTTCAGAGCCGCGCGTTCATAGAAAAAAACCGGAATCGAAAGTTCGTTTGCAATGCGGTTACCCGCTTGGTGCGCCAGAACCACACAATCTTCCATCGTTACGCCGGTTATAGGGATAAAGGGCAGCACATCAGTAGCACCCAGGCGAGGATGCACGCCAGTATGCTCACGCATGTCGATCAGCTTGGCTGCCAGGCTGACTGCGCGGAATGCGGCTTCGACTATCAGCTCCGGGGTGGCTACAAAAGTAATGACCGAGCGGTTATGATCCGGATCGATGTGCGTATCGAGAACGCAGGCTGACTCTACTAATGAGATAGCTGCCGCCAAGCGCTCGACCGTTTCAGTCTTGCGACCTTCGCTAAAGTTTGGTACACACTCGACAATGCTTTGCATTGGTAGGCAGTAAGCAGAAGGCATTAGGCAGGGCGTAAAAGACAGGAAAGCCGGCCAATTGCCTCATCTCAGAATAGGAGGAAGACTAGCACTGCCTACTGCCTACTGCCTACTCTGACTGATTTATGGCGCACGATCGTTTCATTGAAAAACACAAGACAGCCTGGCAGCGTCTGGAAGATTTGCTGAAGTTGCTGGACAGTAGCTCGTTGCGAGGACTCCAACGCGGCGAGGTACGAGAGCTGGGACGAATCTATCGCCGCACCGCTTCCGATCTCGCGATCGCGCGCGCTGAATCGCGCGACCCTCGTCTGGTCAATTATCTCAACAGTCTCGTCATTCGCGCTCATGGCCGCATTTATCAAGCTGACCCGGAGGGCACCTCGCGTCTCAAGCAGTTTTTTACGCATGACTTCCCGCAAACATTTCGTCGCACCTGGCGTTACACGGCTGTTTCCTTCGGCGTGTTTATGTTGTTTTCAGCTATTGGCTTTTTAGGAACTAAATATGATCCGGAGTTTTCGGAACTGATGGGCGTGCCCCCGGCGTTTCGGGAACTCTATATAGAGAATAAAGTTCACTGGTGGGAAGATCTGAACGAAGCCAACCAGGTCGGCGCCAGCAAGATAATGACAAACAACGTTCAGGTGACGATCTACACATTCGCGCTCGGAGCGCTGTTTGGCGTTGGCACCTTATTCTCGCTCGCCTTTAATGGAGCTGTTAATGCTGCGGTGCTTGCCCTCACTTACCGCGCCGGTTATGGCAACGATCTTCTCACTTTCATGGCCGGCCACGGAGTGATCGAGCTTTCGTGCATCTTTATTGCCGGCGGGGCCGGGCTATTGATTGGTAGCGCTTTGCTCGTGCCCGGCGATCTATCGCGGGCCGATGCGCTCAAGAGCCGTGGCAAAGACGCGATCCGTTTGATGATGGGAGTGGCAGTGCTTTTGGTAGTCGCGGGAATAATAGAAGGATTCATCTCGCCTGCGCCGATTAATCCCGCTATCAAATTCAGTATTGCGGCCTTAACCGGACTCGCGCTCTATTCATATTTGCTGTTGGCTGGGCACGACTCCGCGACATATCAAAGGGGAAAAGGGTAAGAGGTTAAGAGGGGAACAGCGGTGGCGATAGGCTCAGCCGTGGTTCCGCGCGGCATTGATAGAAAACATTTTCCATATCTCATTTGACATTTCTCATTTGTCATTGCGTGGATCGATACAGCTTAGCTGTACCGAGAATCCCAAATGACAACTGAAAAATGTCAAATGAGAAATGGAAAATCTCTTCCGGCTTTCACGTAACCCGACGGGCTGCTCCCAGGCTAAAGAAGCCCTCTCTCTTTCACTTGCAGATATTTTTCAAGCAACGCTGGGGCAAGCGCGGCGGCCGTCACATCCAGTGCTAACCCACCCTGGGATTCCACCAGGCGTAGTGCGGCCTCGCGCAGGTGCATGATTTCTTCAGCAACAGATTGCGTAAACAGTTCGCGCACATTGAGCGGCGCAGTACTCACTACCGCCTTGAGATCGCGATCCGCGATTGTGACCACTAGTGGAAGATGGCGCGGCCGCAGTAGTCGAAGCGAGGTGAGCAGTTCTTTTGAACCCTCTTCATCAACGAGATCAGTCAGGAGAATAACCAGCGAGCGTCGCTTGCTATTAGCGGCGATAAACTCAAAAGCGTGAGAGTAAGACGGCTCGATCATCTCCGGCTCGACTGAATGGAGTGCCTCGAGCGCCGCATCAATGTGTTCGTGGCCACGACCTGGCGGCAGGAAGCTCTTGATCTTTCTACCAAACACAAGCAAACCCGCATTGTCTCCAGCCCGAGCCGCTGCAGACATCAAGGCGAGCGCTGCGTGAACTGCGGAGTCTAATTTCGTTTCCTGCTCGATGCGCGCGGTCATCAAACGTCCGCCGTCGATGGCAATCAGAATTGTCTGGTCGCGCTCGATCTGATACTGGCGCGTGGTCAACTTTCCTCGTCTCGCTGTCGCTGACCATGAGATGTGACGCAACTCGTCACCGCGAACATAATCACGCATCGACTCAAACTCGCGACCTTCACCACGCCACGAAGTTTTGCGATGTGTAGCGACGAGTGAACGTGCGCCGAGCGCTTTCAGTTCGGCCTCGCGAGCGCGTCGCATGTTTGGATAGACTTTTACTGCAACCGCTTCACCGGTGCGCGTTTCACACCACACCAGATGAAACCGCGAAAGAAAGCGCACCGCGATTTGGCCAAACTCGAATCGTCCCCGTTTGGGCGGAGTAAGTCCGTAGACCAGTGCGGCAGAGGTTTGTCCTTCTACGCGCATGCGCGCCTCGCGCAAACCCGACAATTTCATTTGCGGCGGATACTCGTCTTTGACGATCACCGAAATCGCAAGGGGCTGCGCGTTCTGAACATTGATACTGACGTTCGTTTCGGCGCCCACCGCGAATCGCCCGCCAAACTCGCGGGTGATGCGAACGCCTTTGGGTAGTTGACTCACACGCGCATCGATAATCGCCAGAGCAAGCAGCGCGATGTCGTAACCAAGCACAAGCCAGCGAAGCCACGGCCGCCCCCAGGAAAGCGACAGCAAAATGAGGCTGGCAGCTATGAGTAAATAGAACAGTCTTGTAAAGACAAAACGCATCAGAAGCTGGCCAATTCTAATTCACAAACAACCTGATTAGTTCGCTTATGCGGGCGAGATGATAATCGTCGTGTTCCGCCTGAAAAAATATCATGTCCACCAAACGCATCGGCACATTCAACCGCGGATGATGAGCAACTAAAGCAAACTTCTCTAGACTTAGATTGTCTAAACGATTAATCAACTGCGTCCGTCGCGTGCGGAAGTCGGGCAGGATAGCGGCCATCGGAACTTGATTGTGATTTGCTTCGTAGGTTTTTTGATTCGACATGTCCGCTGCGTGCAGTGCTGTAGCCCCTGACAGGTATTCGTCAAGTCGCTGCCTAACAAGCGATTCAAGATCCAGCAAATGCCCGGCGTTTTCCTGTATTGACCAGCGCTCGCCATCGCGCCTGGTCAATATTTCCGGCGCGATCAGCTGCACGCGATCTTCCAAGCGCGCGGGCGTGCCCCGCAGACGCTCGATCATCTCGGGAAAGACTTCGACGGGAAACGTGAACTGAAAAGTACGGTCGCCCCACTTTAAGAGTCTGGACATTGTTTGTTCCCATCAGAACCGGCACCGGTAGCAAGCGGCCAGAAACTCAACTTAACTATCTGTTTGGCAACGGAGGCTCGCGCGCACTTAAGAACCATGATGAGCATTGGGCCGGTCGCTACCGCTCGCGGTTCTGATAAGTGGCCCCCAAAGTATAAGAGACAGCCTCTCCTGATGAGAAGGCTGTCTCCTAAAGTAAACCGGAAGTCTTCTGTTACTCGCCGGCGTCAATCCCTTTCTTGGTTTCATCAATCGCGTCATTGACCTGGTCAATCGCTTTCACGCGATAACCACCCTTGTCGGCAGTGGCTGATTCGAGATTGTTCTTCGCTTGCTTGAGATAATCAAGCGCGGAGCGCATGTGTGGCTGATCTGCAGGTGTCATCAGATTGAAAGCGTTTCCGAGCGAACTCTGGGCGTGATTGTGGCGGCGGTCATAGGCTATTCCCTGATTGATAAATCCAATCGCATTGTTCACGTGTTCGATTGCTTTGACCCGATGTCCGCCCTTGTTGGCGAGGGCCGCCTGGAGTTGCGCTCTGGCCTTTTGTAGGTTAGTGCGCGCAGCTCTCATGTAGGGTTGATCGGCAAATACCAGACCAGCCAAACAGCAAAGCACAATCAAAACTCCCAGGACGCGTTTCATATTTACCATGGAATTATGAATCTCCTTCGTCGTTATTTTGTTAGCTGAACTTCGGCGAGGATGGAAATGTGCCGCACATCCTACACCCATATCACCGGTCCAACAAGATTCTGCGATTATCCAGGCTCGCTTTAGTCGGTGCCCGCCGACGCTTGTTCGAGTAACGCGATCGCTCTATTTGTATACGCAATTGCTTTGTCGCGATGACCACCCTGATCTGGTTTCGCCGCTTCGAGAAATTCTTTTCCTAGTCGTAAATGCTCGAGAGCTAACCTCAAATTTCTCTTATCGGGAAGGGGTGCAGCGAGAGTTGCTTCTAATCGCGATGCGGCGTGATGGTTGTGGCTATCAAGCTTAATAGACTCCTCAATTTCGGCAATGGCGGCGACGACAAGCCCAGTCGCATTCACAAAATGGTCCTCCTTGCTGTTCTCCGCGTATAGGTAGCCCTGGGATTTTTGCAATTCCCGTTTTGCTAACTTCATTTTGGGCCATTCTGCGTAGCTTATGCTCGCGACAACAAAGAGAAGTAGAAACCCTCCCACAACATGTCTTCTTCTCAACATAAAGGGCGATCTCCTTTGATGATTATTTTGAACTCGAAATCTCGCGAGGCCGTTTGGGAAAGCGCAGCAAATATACACCGTCCAAGGCAGAAGGCAGAAGGCAGAAGGCAGAAAGCAGAAAGCAGAAGGCAGAAGGCGTAAAGCAGAAGGCAGAAAGCAGAAGGCAGAAGGCAGAAAGCAGAGGTCAGGTTTCAGGGGATAGCTCAAGCAGCAAAATGCTCAGTTGGGAAGGGTGGCTTGCCCCCGCCTAGATGCATTGAAGATCAAGTTCAAGGTGACTGGAATGCGTGGGCACGGCTGTGCCGCCTGATGTGCGGAAGTGGCTATGCCCTTCCGGGCAACCTTAAGAAAACCCTGGGGCTATGCCAAATTTCGGGCAGCAAGTTTAGATACCGCCTTCGGGTGTGCCTGCTGTTCAGTCACTCAAACTTGATCTTCAATGCATCTAGGCGGGGGCAAGCCACCCTTCCCAACTGAGCATTTTGCTGCTTGAGCTATCCCCTGAAACCTGACCTCTGCCTTCGTCCTTCTGCATAATAGCGGCCCGGCGTCGTTCCCAGTGTAGTCCTAAAAGCTGAGATGAACGCGCTGGTACTGTCATAACCAACTTCAAGGGCGGCCGTTGTTACTGTTTCGCCGGCGGCGAGCAGACGAAGCGCATGCAACATTCGAAGTTGTTGCCGCCATTTTCCGAAAGTCATTTCCGTTTCCGACTGAAACAAGCGTTCGATAGTTCGTTTGCTCGCACCGATCTCCTTGGTCAGATGATCAAGGGATTTCGCATCGCCGGGATTCTCTCGAAGTATTTTTGCGACCCGCAACGCCCGCACATCGGCGGGCATGGGCAAGTTGAGCGGAATCGTAGGTAGCGTTCGGAACTGATCCAGAATTACATCGATCAAATGCTTGTGGGTCTCCACAGTTCTGTTGAGCATTCCAATCTCTACGGTCCGAAGTATTAACTCCCGTAGGAGCGGTGAAACATTCACCACGCAACACTCTTTTGGAAGTAGATCAGACAGACCGGCCCGCAGGTAGATTGTGCGGACGGATACAGACGCCGACATTTCAACTTCATGCTCGATTCCCGCCGGAACCCAGACCGCGCGGCGCGATGGTACCACCCACGAACCCGTCGTGGTGTTCACGGTCATGACTCCGTGGGAGGCGTAAATCAGCTGGTGCCAGTCGTGGGAGTGTTTGTGGATCTTGTGAGCAGCTGAAAGCTCGACGGCGTAACTCCTGATATCAAACAAAGCTTCAAGGTCACTCTCC
>DATBRN010000216.1:0-9966 GCA_036560225.1 Pyrinomonadaceae bacterium
AAAACAGCAGGGCCTTCCTAATCTTCCCATGGCTCATAGCGGTTCTCGAATTAGCCACCGGCTTTGCCGATGAGCATCTGTAACATGATGTGCAATTGCGCCGTGGTGAAGGGCTTGGGTAGGAAGACTACGGCGCCGGCAGAAAAACTATCCGATGAAAGCTTTGGATCTTGTTCGGCAGTCATCATCATGACTGGAATCTTCATGAGTCGCTTCTCGGTCTTCATGTAACGTACCAGTTCGGGTCCGGAGATATGAGGCATCACCACGTCAAGTATCGCGGCCGTGAAGTTTGGATCACTCTGCAGAATCTTGTAAGCCTCGCGCCCATCGCGTGCGGTGACGACACCGTAGTTCTCTTTTTCGAGTATTGCTGACACTAAGCGCAGAATGGCTGGATCGTCATCGGCAACCAAAATTCGCCGCTTATCATTCTCATTTGTCATGATTGATTTCTATACTTCCACTGTATGGCTGCTCTCGCCGGCAATACTGGACAATTCGGCGGCGAGTTTAATCGCCGCAATCATACTTGAATGCGCGGCGACTCCTTTTCCGGCGATATCAAAGGCCGTTCCGTGATCGACTGACGTGCGGATGAACGGTAAGCCCAGAGTAACATTCACCGCCTCGCCAAACGAAAGGCATTTTACCGGAATCATGGCCTGATCGTGATAACAAGCGATGACGGCGTCAAACTCCCCCCGCGAGGCCCGGAGAAACACTGTGTCCGCAGAGAACGGACCCTGCACATTGATTTCGTCAACATCGCGGCAGGCTTCGATCGCGGGAGCTATTTCTGAAGCCTCTTCCATCCCGAATAGTCCGCCCTCCGCGCCGTGCGGGTTCAAAGCTGCCATGGCCAGCCGCGGTCGTTCAATTCCCCATCGCTGCAGTTCGCGATTCGTTAGGTTGATGGTGCGAATGATGCGATCCCTTTCCACAAGTCTGATCGCCTCAGCCAGTGGCACGTGCGTGGAAATCAAGACGATGCGCAGATTCGCGGAAACGAAAGCCATCGCATATTCTTCGCTGCCCGTGAGATGGGCCAGAAACTCCGTGTGACCGGGAAAGCTATAGCCACCCAGAAACAGTGATCGCTTGTTGATTGGCGCCGTGGCGATGGCGTCAACACTCCCCGCCGCGCACAATTCAACCGCTGCTTCTATGTATCCTCCCGCGGCTTTTCCTGCCGCTCCGGATTCAATTCCGGGCTCGATGACACCGTTGATGTTGTCCAGATGATAGATGATCGGTTCCGACAGCTGTTCGGGCATAGGTTCTCCCTGGCGAACAATGTCGTAACCGGATTGCAGGTCGAGGGTGCGTGCCGTGTGGGCCAACGCCTGGGCGTCGCCAATGATTACTGGAATACAGGCCCGGCGGATATCCTCTTCAGCAACGGCCTTGAGAACTACTTCCGGACCAATCCCCGCCGGATCGCCCATCGTGACACCGATTCGCGGCAGAGATCGACGCTGGCGAGGAGGTAAATGAGATGAGTTTTTGCCAAACTGCCTCATTGGTAGAGACTAGGCCGACAACTTACTACTGGGGATTGGAAGGAGTCAGGAATCCGAATGGGCGCCGGCGTGCCTTTTACTCCGCGGTCTCTGCGACTCGCTCGTCAGCCTTGTACATATACTTGACGTTTCTCTTGAGGAGAAGAAGATTGGGCGCGGACTTGCGATTGACCTTCAGCGCGCCTCGATCATACCACTCAATTGTTCCTTCAACCTCTTCGCCGTCAAGCAGCACAATAACCATCGGCGTATGCGCATCGATCTGTTTCTTGTAGTAGAACAGCTCGGCGTTAGTCTCCATTGGGGGAGGGGTTCGCTTTCGCACTTGAACGGCGGCTTGTTGTGCCGCGCGTACTGACTCCCTACCCGAGTCTCTTCCACTGTCGTTGCCAGGTCCTCGCTGGGCACCGCCGTTGGTACGCTCTCTGGGCTGAGGCACCTCGCGTGCTTTTCCCTTCACCTCGGCAAGCGTGGTTCTGATGAGTTTACGATTGCTCACTTGTCTTTACCTCCAAAATAATAAGGCCGGGTTCAAAATCTATCGCGCGACGCACATTTGGCGGGATGGGGTTACGCGAACCACAGTACACTCGCAGGCTGCGGCCATCCGAGGAAGAAGGCGAAACTTTGCCCGAAATGGGGAATCCTGCAAGGAATGGCCATCATGCTACACAAGCGGGAGTCAAAAAGCAAAGGGGAAAAACTCCAGTCTGGGAACGCAAGCGTCAGCGGAAAGTGAAAGGAAGGCTCAACTATTTGGCCTTCCTTTTTAACCTGCAGGGTTTGACTTAATTAGTCAGCTTTTTTGCGAATGAATGTAGGCACATCCAGGTCGTCAGGACGCGCATGCATCATAGGTCGGGGTAAATCGTCTGCTGGACGTTGCACATAACGAGGGGCGGCGGTCGCAGGTAAACTCGTGATTGAGGCTGCGGAACCAACTGCCACTGCTTCTTGTCCAAACCCTGTTGCGATAACGGTAATCTTCATATCGTCGCGAAGGTCTTCGTCAATGACTGCGCCGAAGATTATGTTTGCATCTTCGTCGGCTGACTCGCGAATAATCGTTGACGCGACGTTCACTTCATAAAGCGTCAAGTCTGGTCCCCCGGTAATATTGATGAGCACACCCTTTGCACCTTGAATGGTAGCTTCCTCGAGCAGCGGTGACGAGATTGCCTGTTGCGTTGCCTCGATTGCTCGATTGTCTCCGCGGGCACGACCGGCTCCCATTAGAGCCATGCCCATTCCCTGCATAATTGATTTCACGTCCGCGAAGTCGAGGTTGATCAGTCCGGGGACGGTAATCAGATCGCTGATTCCCTGAACCGCCTGACGAAGAACATCGTCGGCCACGCCAAACGAATCAGCCAGGGAGGCGTCTTTGTCCACCGTATGGAGCAAGCGTTCGTTGGGAATCGTGATTACAGTGTCCACACATTCGCGCAACTCACGCAATCCTTGTTCAGCTTGCTGCATCCGCCGGCGCCCTTCGAAATGAAATGGCTTGGTAACCACGGCGACTGTTAACGCTTCCAGTTCTGTTGCCAGCGACGCAATGATCGGCGCTCCGCCTGTGCCCGTGCCGCCACCGAGGCCCGTCGTAACAAAAACCATGTCCGCGCCTTCGAGGACTTCAATGATTTTGTCGGTGTCTTCAAGGGCAGCCTCGCGGCCGACGACAGGATTAGCTCCCGCTCCCAGTCCCTTGGTGAGCCTGCTGCCAAGCTGAATCTTTATCGGCGCTTTCGAACGCTTCAAAGCCTGGAGATCGGTGTTGGCAACGAGGAACTCAATGCCCTCGATACCGGCTTCGATCATGCGGTTAACTGCGTTACCGCCTCCGCCACCGATACCGATCACCTTTATGCGCGCACCAGTGATCGGCGGCTCATCATCGATGAAAATATTAATGCCTCTATCCAAACGAGCATCCTCTGCCATAGTCATTTCCTCTCTTCCAAAACGGGAAGGTGTCCAGGGCCTCTTTCTCCTATGTTGGGTAGCTCGCGCCATCGGCATCGATATATTGCGGACTATATCTTGTGCAACCGGTGCGAAAGCATACAACAACTTGTCAAAAAATACTACTGAAACGATTTCGAAAGCGTGAAACAAAGTGCGTGAGTCTGCCGGTAGACCCTCGTCGACTCATTGCCATGCGAAGCTCACTTGCTTGAGAACGACTGGCAACCAGAGCCAGTCCGGTAGCCGCCGCCCACGCCGGACTCTGCACGTCCTCAATTAACCCACCGAAGCGATCCCTCTCGGGATAGCCAACACGAACCGGCGCATCGAAAACTTGCTCCGCAATCTCAGTCATGCCGCTAAGCAATGCGCCGCCACCCGTCAGCACTACGCCGCTCGAGAGCTGTCGCTCCCAGCCGGCGTCTTTGATCTCATCAGCGACGTGCATCAATACTTCCTCCGCGCGCGGCTGCAAAATATCGCAGAGAATTTGCCGGGAAAGTTGACGTGCGGCGCGACCGCCCACTGAAGGAACATCCACCAACTCGCTTCGCTCCAACTCTGAGAGCGACGTGCTGCAAGCGCAGCCTACGGTTCGCTTGATCTTTTCTGCGTCCGGGATCGGCGTGCGCAGCCCAAAAGCAATGTCGTTGGTGAAATGCGAGCCGCCCAGCGGAAACACGGCTGTGTGCTGGACCGCTCCCCGTTGATAAATCACTAGTCCCGTAGTCTCGGCTCCAACATCCACCAGAGCAGCGCCAAATTCCTTGTCGTCTTCAGTCAGCGACGCTTCCGCCGCGGCAAGTTGCTCGAGGACCATGTCTGCCACTATCAAACCTGCTCGATTTACCGCGTTAATTGCATTTTGCCGGGCCGTTACAGGACTGGTCACAATATGAACTTTGACAGCGAGTCGGGCCCCTATCATCCCGACCGGATCATTGATTCCATCCTGGTCATCGACGATGAACTCCTGCGGAAGGCGATCGACGATTTCGCGTCCGGCAGGTAACTGAATCGCGCACGCAGAATCGATGGCTCTGCGCACGTCCTCCGCGTTTATCTCTCTATCGCGACCAGATACGGCAACGATGGCCTGACCATTGAGGCCGAGAATATGCGAGCCTGCCAAATTGATCGTTACTTCTTCAGCTTGTATCCCACTCATTCGCTCAGCTTCTTCGACCGCTTTCTTGATCGCGTCCACGGCCGCGTCAGGATTAACGATCACTCCTTTTCTCAGTCCGCGAGCCTCGGCTTCTCCGATCCCGACGATGTTGAGCAGTCCTCCTTCGCCTGGTTCGCAAGCAATACACGTTACCCGACTCGTCCCTATGTCGAGACCGATTGTGTGTTGCGTGCGTCGGGCCATTTATCAGTGCTCCTAAAGCGAGACCACTTCCGTGGTCCCTTCCAGCCTCATCGTTCGTGGCGATCCGTCTTCTTTGACTTCTTTTCCGGCGTCACGCGTTTGTTGTCCCGCGCCCTCTTTGTTTCGTTTTCCACAGATCCTGTGTTGTCGGTGCTCGCGGCGTCTCCAGCTGCAGAATTTCGACCGTTGTCCCTATCGCCTGTAGACGCGGTCGAAAGTTCAGTGCCATCACTGGTCGTATGAACGCCGGACGTCAATCCAACAATCGCTCTTTTCCCCTGGCTAAGATCGATGTAGCTGATGAGTGAACCGTGCGGCGATTGCCGTTGATCGTCCAAAACGTTCAAAGCGTCCTGCAAACGTTTAGCCTGGTCCTGCGAACCCAGTCGAACCTCGATCTGTGAATTGTCTCCGGCCAACTGTGCGCGAACGTCACGGGTATCGATCAGGTTCACTTCACTAACGCGCTCGGATAATCCGGCCGTGTCCCACGCCCGCTGCAACTCTAGAAATTTCGCCACACGCTCGCGATTCTCCTTGCGCGCACCTTCAGGATCTTCCTCGTTCAGGCCACGCAGGAAGAAGGCGGGTATTTGATCGGTTGGAAGCATTTCTCCCAGCAGCACCGCGTCCTCATCGACCCAGCGAAAACGGCCCGATGCTGTTCGCACCACGGCGCGCGGCACGCGCTCAGTGATCCGTACACGGATTCCATCCGGCAACACTCGCGAGACAACTGCGGTCTTTATCCAGGGCAAGCTTTCGAGGCGCGCGTTCACCCCTTTAAGATCAGCTTTCCAGACACCAGTCTTCTCAACTTCTTTGCGCACAATTGCCTGGATCTCGTCTGCCGAAACTCGCGACATGCCTTGCACTTCGATCCTGCGGACTTGAAAGAAACTTGCAGACGCAACCGCTCGATAACCGGCAATAACGAGAGCTCCGACAACTATTGCCAGGACGATCTTGAGGATTGCTGGCACATAGCCCAACAGTGTTCGGATACGCGTCCCGAGCGCCTCACCACCACTCTCTCGCCGCGTCGGTCGCTGAGCGCTGCCTGGACGACGTTGACCACCAATGCCACTACGGTTACCAACTTTGTGTGCGATGACTTGCTCTCTCACGTGGATTCCTTTCGATCTGATTCACCGGTTGCATCGTCAGCCTTGGGCTTGGACTTGGACTCGTTCGCGCGCCACAGCTCGACTTCATACTCCAGCTCGATTCCATGTTCGCGTTTCACTCGTTCACGAACCTCTTCGGCGAGGGCCAGCGCATCTTCAGCTCGCGCCCCTTCACCCTCAGTAACAATAAAATTCGCATGGACAGGGGAAATGACTGCACCACCTCGTCGCGATCCTTTCATACCCATCTCATCAATGATCTGTCCGGTCCCAGCACCGCCCGTAGGTGGATTCTTGAAGAAGCAGCCCGCGGACCTTGATCCGTGTGGCTGGGTCGCCATACGGCGCGACTTCGCATCCTCCATGCGCGCGCGAATTTTTTCCGGCTCGTCAGGCGTGAGCCGCAATGTTGCGCCAAGCAGCAATTCGCCTTCTTTGAAGGAAGTGTGACGATAATTCCACTGAACCTCGCTTCCGGAAATCTCGACTACCTGCCCATTACGAGCGACGCGTACTTTCTCGGTGACTGTCCCGATCTCATGACCATATGCGCCGGCGTTCATCCAGAGCGCCCCACCAACCGTGCCCGGAATGCCGCCAAGGCCTTCTATCCCCGAGAGTCCACGACGCGCCACATCGATACAAAGCCGCGGCAAGGAATAACCGGCAGGAACGGAAACGCGCTCACCATCAAACTCCAGTTCGCCTTTCAAATCTTTAATACTCAAAACTACGTAATGGTGGTCACCATCGTCGGCGAGAATGTTGCTTCCCGATCCCAACGCTCGCCAGCCAATCCCCGCCTGGTCCATTTCGTGCACGAGGGCCGCAGCTTGCGCTTCCGTCTCCGGCGACAAAACCCAGTCGATTGCGCCACCCACGCGCAAGCTTGTTAGTTCCGCAAAGCGCCGCCCTCGGGCCGCGCGAATGCCGAGCCGGGCCGCGATTTGCTCCAGCGCCAGGTCGCGTTCTTCAAAGTTATTTTCTTCGTTAGCTTCGCCCATCACCTGTACCGTTGTAGGCCAAATAACTACCGTTACCTGATCCTAGACACCTTTTGCTTCACTTCGCTGTCGAAGCAGCTCAACAAGTTGATCACTCACGCGGCTGACCGTTCCCGCGCCCAGCGTCAACACCAAATCGCCCGCCTGAACATGGTCTCGCAGAGCTGCAGCGGCATTCTCGAGCGCTCCTATGTAACGGACATCCTTGTGACCGAAGCGTTTAATCGCGTCGGTCAGCGCTTCCGCCGTAGTTCCTTCGATCGGATCCTCGCTGGCGGCATAAATGTCCGTCACAAAGAGCGTATCGGCGTTGTTAAAGGAGCGCGCAAACTCCTCCATCAGATCATGTGTACGCGTGTAGCGATGAGGCTGAAACAACACTACGATGCGCCTTCCGCCCGAACCGATCTTCGCTGCCGCTAACGTAGCCTTGACCTCGGTCGGATGGTGGCCATAATCATCAACCACCATCACGCCTCCCGATTCACCTTTGAATTGAAACCGTCTGCCCGCTCCGGCGAAACTCGCCAAAGACTCGGCTATTTGCGCAAACGGCACATCCAATTCAAAGCCAACCGCAATAGCTGCGAGAGCGTTATAAACGTTATGCAGACCCGGCACGCACAGGGAGATGTCTCCAACCACATCCGCCCCGTGCCAAACGGTGAAGACGGATCCAAAATTCTGATCGTAACGAATCGCATGCGCTGAGATATCAGCCTGCGCGCTCAGTCCGTAAGTTATCCGGCGCCGTTCGACGTGTGGAATGATGGCCTGTACGTTGGGATCGTCCAGACACAGAACTGACGCACCATAAAAAGGAACCTTGTTCACAAAATTCGTAAAGCAAGTGCGCACATCATCCATGTCGTGGTAGTAGTCCATATGCTCACGATCGATATTTGTTACGACTGCGATGGTCGGTGTCAGCATTAGAAACGAACGATCACTTTCATCGGCTTCAACAACCATCAGATCACTCGTACCCAGATGCGCATTCGACCCAAAGGCGCCAACGACACCACCGACTACAATCGTGGGATCCATACCGGCATGACCAAGCACAGTTGAAACCATCGATGTAGTTGTCGTCTTCCCGTGAGAGCCGGCGACAGCCACTGTATGTGGCTTAAGTCGCATCAACTCGGCGAGCATCTCTGCTCGTGGAATCACCGGAATTGATCGACGATGTGCTTCGACAATTTCGGGGTTGTCGTCACGAACGGCGGTCGAGCGAACTACAACGTGCGCGTCACCAACGTTTTCGCCATCGTGACCTTCGGCAATTTCAACTCCCATCTGTTGCAGACGATCCGTGGCGTTGGATCGTTTCGCATCCGAGCCGGAAACACGGAATCCCAGATTGACCAGCACCTCGGCGATTCCGGACATGCCGATGCCGCCAATGCCAACAAAATGGACGTGTTGAATTCGTCTGAACATAAAATCAGTGAGCAGTGAGCAGTGGGCAGTGGGCAGTCACCACTGAGCAGTGAGGAGTGACCAGTGAACAGTAAGCACATGAGCAGCGAGAACGTGCCGTCCCACTGCAAAGTCTCACCTTTAGCTTCATCTTTGAACCACGCTCCACGTAGCGAGCCACCTGCCTACTGCTTTCTGCTTTCTGCCTTCTGCCTTCTGCCTAATAAAAATCAGTGAGCAGTGAGCAGTGGGCAGTGGGCAGTCACCACTGAGCAGTGAGGAGTGACCAGTGAACAGTAAGCACATGAGCAGCAAGAACGTGCCGTCCCACTGCAAAGTCTCACCTTTAGCTTCATCTTTGAACCACCCTCCACGTAGCGAGCCGTCTGCCTACTGCCTTCTGCCTTCTTCCTTCTGCCTTCTGCCTTCTGCCTTCTGCCTTCTGCCTACTGCTTTCTGCCTTCTGCCTTCTGCCTATTGCCTTCGGCTCCCCACCATCTTCTCGATCAAGTCCACTACTGCCGCCGCGGCATCTCCGCGTGCGAGTTTGCGTGCGGCTTGTTCCATCTCGGTAATTCTTTCCGGCTCCCTTGCAAGCGTTGCTATCTCTTGCGCCAATCGCTCCCCTGATAAATCCTCTTGCAGAATCAGTCGTCCCGCTCCCGCTTGCTCAAGCGCCTCCGCATTTTTGCGCTGGTGATCGTCCGCCGCGAACGGAAACGGAACCATCACTGACGCTTTACCCGCAGCGATCAATTCCGCAGTGGTGGTTGCACCGGCACGACTAACTACCAGGTCGGCGCCAGCGAAGGCAGCCACCATATTGTCAATGTATTTCGTGACGCTCGCGCGTTGGCCCCAACCGGCAGCGAGATAATCAGAGGCCACCTTTTCAAAATCCTTTTCGCCCGTCTGATGCGTTATCCGCAGCACATCTTTCAAATCCGACAGGGCAGGCAGCGCTGCAACCATAGCCTCGTTGATAGCATGGGCGCCCTGGGAACCGCCAAAAACGAGAATAGAAAACGGTTGTTTCCCTGTCGTATCGCGACTTCGGGCTGGTATCTCAAAGAACTCGCGGCGAACAGGATTGCCAGTCACCACAGCCTTCCCCCGGAAATAAGGCAAAGCCGCGTCAAAGGAAACAGCCGCGCGGTCAACAAAACGCGCCAGCACGCGATTGGTCCAACCGGGTAACGCGTTCGACTCCATCACAAGCGTCGGCAGTCTCGAGAAAGCCGCGGTTAAAAGCACCGGACCAGAGACGTAACCACCGGCGCCAATCACGACATCGGGGCGGAACGAATTAATCAAAGCTCGCGCCCCCTGGAGACTTTTAGGTAACACCAGCAATCCCCGCGCACGCGCAACCGCTCCGACATTTTTAAGACCTGCACTATCAATGATCGAAAGTTCAAAACCTGCCTGCGGTACCAGTTTGTTTTCAAGGCCACGAGCAGTGCCAACAAACCTGACCTCTGACTCCGGCTCGCGGCGCAAGATCTCTTTGGCTACCGCAATTCCCGGATAAATGTGTCCGCCGGTTCCAC
>DATBRN010000217.1:0-34851 GCA_036560225.1 Pyrinomonadaceae bacterium
GCTTTGAGGTCAATCGGACGAATTCATAAAAGCCCGCCGCCGCACCAATCACAATTCCGATAACCAACAGCCAGGGCTTCGTTCCGAGCCAGCGGTCCAACAACCAACCGGCGCCGCAAAAAGTAACCACCGATGCGAATAACGTTAACGCGGCGGCGTATGCGATTCCGCTCTTACGATTGGTTTCTTCCTTGTCCTCACCTGGCATTATCACTGCCAATTCTCCCGCGTGAGGTAGTTCTTCGGGAGTTCATACAACATGGCGCGGCTCGAGTGACGCATCGAGTCGTGTATGAAGCAAACATGCGTACACCAACAAGCCTTACCGCCATCGATTGCCTTAAGCTCGACGGCCCGGTCGTGTGCTGCCCAAAGTGCGCCAAAGTCGTAATCGAAATCGGCGAGCGTGGCAAACTTCTCGCGCAGCTCACAGGCACGAACGTCGCCGTTGTAATCAATCACCGCCGTTGTTTCGCCAGCCGTGCAGGGGAAGGGCCAGGCGGTGGACGCTTGGAAGTTTGCGTGTTGAGTGCGGTAGTGAGTGGTAATTGCGCCCACATAAGCCACGTTCTTAACGAACCGTCTGCTCGCATCGTCCCCGGAAAACATCCGACCACCGTAACGCTTGGTAAGCCTGGAAACGTATTCATACATTTCGGGTAACACGTTACCCGGCACATGCTTGATCTCATCGCCAACCAGTGTTTCCCCGCGAACAATGTTGAAATACTGGCCGTCGAGCTGAAAGTTTTGCCACATAAACTCACCAAGCTTCTGAATCTCGGTGTAGTTGTCGGCGCAAACAACGGTATTTACGTTAAGACGAAAACGGTCCGTGTACTTCTCCTTGAGTGGATAAAGCGATTCGATGCAGTCAAGCGCTTTTTCCCAATTCCCGGGCACACCGCGGATCTGGTCGTGAGTCTTGCCATAGCCATCGAGCGCGATGTTTAGATAGAGATCGAGTTTGGGATGGCAGCCTAACGCGCGGTCAACGATTTCATAAACGCGGGCCTTGATGAGTCCGTTGGTGGGAATGATGATCCGATTTACACCGTTGTTCTTTACAAATGTTTCGATGACTTCAGAAACATCGCGACGAAGAGTTGGCTCGCCGCCGGAAAGCCAGAGATCCGTGATCGAAGGCATCGTGCGCGAAATTTTTTCGATCTGGGTGAAGGTCAGGTCGCCGGGTTGGTTCAACTCTGCGTGATAGAAACAGGTCTTACAAAATGCGTTGCAGCGTGACGTCACAAAAAGGATGACGGTGCCGAGACGCTTTTCACGTTTCGTGGAGCGCAGGAGTTGCACTAATTGGACGGCCTTGTTTGGCATTTGTAGAACAGAGATTTCTCTTTTTCGAGCGCTTTCCTTGGTCTCAAGATAATGGTAGGAAGACGACAGATTTTCCATTTCTCATTTCACATTTTTCATTTGTCATCTTTAGGATCTCTACGGCTCTTCCTCCCTTCAATGGAAAGTACCAATCGAGAAATGATAAGTGGAAAGTCTCCCAGGTCAGACTCCGCCACTAGCATCTGCTCTAGGATGGAATGCCTGTCCTACGACTCACGCGAGATGATGACAGCTTCGGTGGCTGATTTCAATTCGTAGGTTATGCCGCGCCACTTAATTCGACGGGAGAACGCAGCAGCAATGGCGTTCCACAGGTAAAGTGCCGAAGCGAAGGGCCAGAGCAACAGATGCGCGGGCAAACTCTGCGTTAGTTGCCGCTGATAGCTTCGGAGCGGGATAGCTACCGCCTTGAGGCGAATGTAAGCCTTTGCCGCGCCCATGAAATAAATTAGAACCAGCAGGGCAAGCGGCAGAGTAATAGTCAGGTTCAAAACCGCACGCGCGATTACCAGAACAAGGCCGCCAAAGAAGACGGTGCAAAACAACAAGCTGCCGATGAGTACCGGCTTCCAGAGGTGCGGTGCGTATACTCGGGTGATCTTCAACTGTCGGTTTGTGAATTCAAGAAGTTCTTTGAAGCTGCAATCATCCAGGGAAGCAACCAGGCAGGCAGGCACGAAGTGTATCGGCAATTTTGCTTCCTGCAACACTCGCGTCATCGTGAAATCGTCGGAGACTGTGCCCTGCCAACGATCCCTGATTTGCAGCTTGTCGAATGTCACTTTTCGAATTGCAGTTGATCCACCCCAACAGAAATTCTTGTCTTCGCGCTCGCCTAACGCCGAAGCAATTGAACCGTTCCAGACGGAACGCAAGTGAGAAGCGAGACCGCCATTGACGGGGATAAACCAGCGATATCCAGTTGCCGCGCCAGTTTGATCGTCGACCAAAGGCGCAATAAGAAATCTGAGCCAGTCGGGGTCCGGTCGGGCATCACTATCGACTAAGACCAGAACTTCGCAGCGCGCATCCACGGTCGCGACAGCCGCCCTCAGATTGTGCACCTTTTGTCCCCTGTCTGTGGCGGCTCCGGCAATAACAATTCGGGACGAGACTCGCTCTGCGTGGTGTTCAGTCGTGATTATTTCCCGAACGACAGCGAGGGATGGATCGTTCGCATCATCGGTGACAAAGATTATTTCGTAAGTTGGATAATTCTGTTTGAAGAGCGCCGCGAGATTGTCTCGCAAGCCATCGTCCAAGCCACGACACGGCGCGATAACGGAGGCAAAGGGAGTGAAATCAGGAAGAGGACGGCTGATTTCTCGTCGCAGGTAGGCAGAAAAGCTAAGACCGTTGCGAAGAGAAAGAATGCCAATCCAGACGACTATTACGGCGAAGAAATAGAATACGAGCATTACGCTCTATGCGATCATCAGATCCTCACCCGTCAAGACGGCGTTCATGATTTTCTATTTTAGAGTGAGGGCAGCGAGACCTACTAACGGCGCCACCAGCTTCTGAACAACACTAATCAAAGGCTGTGGGTAAATACCGATCCAGAGGATGCCAACCAGCGACGCTACCAGCGCTGCCTGCAGAGCGGGTGACAATGCCAATGGTTTGTCATCGGCAATGCGGTCACCCAAATACATCACCTTGATAAAGCGCACGTAGTAGTAGAAGGAAACGACAGTGTTAATGATCGCCCAACCTGCAAGCCAGTAGTACCAGCTCTTGCCGTCGGTTCTGCCGCGCTCGAGGAGGCCGCCAAAAAGAAAATACTTGCCAATAAAGCCGCCGGTTATCGGCAAACCGCCCAGCGACAGCATAAATATCGTCATCATTGCTGCCATTCCGGGTGCCTTCTGCGCGAGGCCGGTCAGGTCATCAACGTTGTCGCCAATGATTCCCCGTCGTCGCAGGCTGATGATGACACCAAATGCGCCCATGTTCATGAGCGTGTATACCAGTAGATAGATCACCAACCCGACATAACCGTAGTTGTTTCCAGCAACCAGACCCAGCAGTAGATAACCCGCATTTGAAATTGAAGAGTAAGCCAGCAGACGTTTCGAGTTCTCCTGCGTTACCGCCGCCCAGTTCCCTACCATGATGGTGATCGCGGCAACCAAACCGAGCAATGGCGCCCAGTCGGTACGTATGCTATTCAGCGCTTCAATAAAAATTCGGGCGTACAGGGCAAAGCTTGCGGCTTTGGAGGCGGTCGAAAGAAAAGCGGTGACCGAGGTCGGCGCTCCTTCATAAGCATCGGGCGCCCACATGTGAAACGGCACAGCGGCAATTTTGAAAAACAAACCTGCGGCCAGAGCGATCATTGCCAGCAACAACATTGGTCTAAGCGAAGCACTCGGCTGGTCGACTGTTTGTCCCACGGTTGCCGCAATCTGGGCCACGCTGTGTCCAATCTCGCTAAGATTGGTTGAGCCGGCAAGTCCATAAAGCAGCGACATGCCATAGAGCAATACGCCTGACGAGAAAGCGCCTAGCAGAAAATACTTCATCGCCGCTTCATTTGAACGCTTCTCGCGTTTGGTAAAGGCAACCAGCACGTAGAAGGTCAGCGCCATCAATTCGAGGCTGATGTACAGCGTGATTAGGTCGAAGCCGCAACCCAGGAACATCATGCCGACGGTTGCAAACAAGACCAATGCGTAGTATTCGCCGTGCTGTTCGCCTTCAATGTCGAGATAGCGTGTGGAAATGCCGATGGCCAGTGCGGCTCCAACCAGGAAGATGCTTTGGAAGACTAGCGCAAAGCCGTCGATGCGTATCATTCCGTAGAAGCCATCGAGCGGCAGAACATCTCGGCTGAACCAAAACTGGACCCACAGTGAGACGGCAGCGAGTGTTACCCCAACCAGGGAAAAGTACGCGACAAATTTGCTCTTGCGATACGGAAGTACGACCTCCATCACCAACGCTACACAAGCGCAGACGGTCAAAATCAGCTCCGGGACGATAAGCTGTAAGTCGTCCAAACTGAACAGCGCGGTCGTGTTGGCTTGAAATAAGAGCATTGTCAGTCGTCAGTTGTTAGTTTAAAAGACCGCCGACCGATGACCGACGACCGCATAGATTTGACCCTCGTCTGTCGTCTGTCGTCCGTCGTCGGTCGTTCTTCATCCTTCATCCTTATTTCGCTGCCCGGTTCTCGGCTGTAGTAGGCATCCCCGGAATGGGATAAGTCGGACGTACCTGGCGAACCACAGCATTTACTGGCCGTTCGACGTAGGCGAGAAACGACTTTGGATAGACTCCAATCCAGAGAGACATCACGACCAGTGGCGCCATGTATGCCCACTCACGAGGAGTCAGGTCGATCAGCTTTTCATTCTTGGGATTATCGATCGTGCCGAAAAACATTCGTTGGTAGAGCCAGAGCATGTAGCCGGCGTTCAGGATGATTCCTAACGCCCCCCAGGCGGCCCAAACCGGATTTGCCTCGAACGCTCCCCGCAGCGAAAGAAACTCTGAGATGAAAACACAAAGCAGCGGTAAACCAATCGCCGTCATTACCATCGACAAGAAGACGGCGGCGTATCCAGGCATTACATGCGACAGCCCGCCAAACTCTGCGACGTTCCGCGTATGCCTTCGTTCATAAATGATTCCCACGAGAAGAAACAGCGCGCCGGAGTAGATACCGTGATTGACCATGTGAAGGACGGCGCCGTTGAGTCCGTTTGGATTGAGTGCAAACAACCCGAGCATTACGATGCCCATCGAGGAGACGGATGAATACGCGACCAGCTTCTTCACGTCGCCATCTTTTTTGACTACAAAATACATCGCAGCCAGTGCACCATAGATGATTCCGACAATGGCCAGGAAGATCATCACGGACCGCACGCCAAAAGATCCGAAAGATGATTCATCTGCGGAAGCGGCGGGAAACATCGGAATATTGAAACGGAAGAAACCGTACGTGCCCAGCTTGAGCAGGACACCGGCGAGGATCACGGAGCCCGCTGTCGGCGCCTCGACGTGGGCATCGGGGAGCCAGGTGTGAAACGGAAACATCGGCACCTTGATCGCAAAGCCAAGAGCAAAAGCAAAGAACAGCAATACCTGCATCGTGCCCATAGGCATCACTGATCCGAGCGCCTGCATATGAATAATATTGAAACTGCCGGTTCCGTGCCTGGCTGCTTCCTGGAGTGAGTTGGCTACCATCGCCGCAGCTTCTTTGTTTCCCGCGAGCAAGTCTACCGTTGTTTGGGTGATCTGGCTGGTCAATGACAGGTCTTGAGTCAAGAAGTACATCTTCAAAACGCCAAGCAACATGACGACCGAACCCACCAGCGTGTACAAAAAGAACTTGATTGCGGCATACAACCGGTTCTCGCCGCCCCAGATGCCAATCAGGAAGTACATCGGCACCAGCGACACCTCGAAGAAAAGGTAGAACAGGAACAGATCCATCGAAGTAAATACACCGACCACCGCGGTCTGAAGCAGCAACAGTAGGACGTAATATTCCTTCTCGCGCTTCTGGATGTAATTCCAGGAAGACAAAGCCGCGATAACGCCCAGCAGCGTGGTCAGCACAATCAACAGCACCGCCACTCCGTCAACGCCCATCTGATAGCGCGCGCCGATGATCGGGATCCACTGATGGTCCTCGAGAAACTGCATGCCACCAATCGTTCGGTCATACGTCAGGAGAAACAATGAGGCTACAAAGGCGAGACCAAACCAGGCGGTGGCAAACTTCTTGATCAGTCCTTCCTGTTCTTTCCCGAAGAGAGCAAGGATAACGATTGCTCCAAGGGTGGGAAGCCACGTGACTATCGATAGGATGTTTGTCTTAAGCACTTCAACCTCGCTGTCTAAGTTGCCAGACGTGATGAATTCATAGAACAAATGATCAAATAATGATCGCGAAAAGATTCTTAACCATCGCCAATATGTCCGCGCCAAAGATAAGTGCGACTGCGGCAACCAATCCCACCACCATCACGAGCGCATAGTTTTGCGTCAAACCAGTCTGTGCTGCTCGAAAGAGCGGCGACATGAGTCGCACAATGAAAGCCGCCACGGCGTTAACGAGTCCGTCTACAAAATACTGGTCGGTTCCGCCGGTTATGCGACTCGAAAGTCTGGTTAACCATGCGGAGCCATTGACGCCACCATCAATAACTTTAGAGTCAAACGCGAATACAGCCCGCGCCGCATCCATCACTCGGCGTGTCACCGCCCAGCCGTAGAACTCGTCAACCCAGTATTTGTTGTAACTGGCCTCGTAAAGCGGGCGCAGGCGCGCAGCCCAGAGGTCGGGCAGACTGGTGTCTTTGACGTAAAAGAGGAACCCAAGT
Organism: Pyrinomonadaceae bacterium; assembly: GCA_036560225.1. Lineage (GTDB taxonomy): Bacteria > Acidobacteriota > Blastocatellia > Pyrinomonadales > Pyrinomonadaceae > PSRF01. The sequence continues at coordinate 6,696 of DATBRN010000217.1, forward strand.
CCAATACCAAGTCCAGCAACGGCCAGTGAAATTATGATGAATGCCCATTCCGTCGCGATTTCGCTGTGTAACTTAGACTCGATAGCGTGCGCCAGATTAAACCCTTCGCGACCGTACGGCGGTGGAACTTCGGCCGGCTCAAGCTCCGCAGTTGTTAACTCAGCATGGGCCTCGGCAACTCGCTCCAACGGTTTTCCATAACTATCGACAACTTCATGCGTGCCAAAGTAGCGCGTTGTCGGATTCCAGATGATTGGATCAAGAAAGTTGACGATGTTCATGCGCCCGCCGATGTGCTCACCGCCCGTGAACGCAGTGCTGATGCCGACGAAACCACCAATTGTCGCGAACACCGCGAGCACCGCCAGCGGCACCCACATCGAACGCGGTGACTCGTGCGGAATACCCGCATGCTGTTCGGGCACGGGATGATCGTCCACCAAATGTCCTTCATGTTCCGGCGTGTGCTCATGCTGTTTGTCCAGGAAGCGTTCCCTGCCCCAAAACGTCATCGCCACCAGTCGCGTCATGTAAAACGCTGTACAGGTCGCGGCGATGGTCCCCACAATCCAGACCAGCCAGCCAACCGGAATATGGCGTGTCGCTGCGGCGTTCCAGAGAATCTCATCTTTGGACCAGAAGCCGCTGAACGGAATGATGCCGCAGATTGCAAGCCAGCCGGCCAGGAACGTCAGGTACGTATAGGGCATGTATTTCTTAAGTCCGCCCATCCGCCTCATGTCCTGCTCGTGATGCATTCCATGGATCACGCTGCCCGCACCAAGGAACATGAGCGCTTTGAAAAAAGCGTGAGTCATGACGTGGAAGATCCCGATCACAAATGCGCCCACGCCACAGGCCATGAACATGAAACCGAGCTGCGACACCGTCGAATAAGCCAGGACCTTCTTGATGTCGTTTTGCGTGATGCCGATGGTTGCTGCAAACAAAGCAGTGGCAGCACCGACCAAAGCGACCACGAGCATCATCGTCTGCGAGTGTTGGAAGATGACGTTGGTGCGGGTCACCATGTAAAGACCGGCTGTCACCATGGTAGCCGCATGGATCAGCGCCGAGACTGGAGTCGGGCCGGCCATCGCATCGGGCAACCAAACATGCAACGGAAGTTGGGCCGACTTGCCACAAGCGCCGATGAAAAGTCCCAGCGCAATCCACGACAGCAGTCCCCAATGTCCGAGTGTCTCGAGCGGATAACTTCTGGCCTGGGCAAAAACATCAGTGTACTGCGCGGTGCCAAACGTCGCGATGACGCCGAAGATGGCCAGCGCGAATCCGAAGTCCCCGATACGATTTGTAATAAAGGCTTTGCGCGACGCGTTGGCCGCTTCCTCGCGCTCGAAGTAGTATCCGATCAGCAGATAGGAACAAAGGCCAACGCCCTCCCAACCGACGAACATCATCAGAAAGTTCGAGCCCATCACCAAGACGAGCATCGAAAACATGAAGAGGCCCATGTAGGCGAAGAAGCGGTAGAAACCGGGGTCACCATGCATGTAACCGGTGGCAAAGACGAAAATGCAGAGACCGACACCAGTCACAATCAGCATGAAGATCGCTGAAAGCGCATCGAGCTGATAGCTCCATTCAACGTCGAGAACTGAACCACGCTGCTCTTCGGCCCCGAGGACAAGGATCGGCTGGTTACGTTGATCTGCTGGCAACTCGGCACGCTGCTTTTCTGCTTCTTCCTGGAGCTTGAGTATTAGTCGCTCATGGGAGCCTTGCGTGAGTCTTACCGCTCCGCCCGGAATCCAAGTGAACTTGGCCTGGCTACTGACATAGGTTTCAGGCCAGATAGCCTGCCTGCTGAATGCGTAGGAATAAACTGCCGCCAGCGTGATGAGAAAAGAGAGCGCAATCGAACCGACCGCAATGCCACCGATTAGCCTTTCGGAAAAACGAAACGTCCTTCCGAAAAAGCCATTAATAGCTGCGCCAGCCAAAGGAAGAAGGGGAACTAACCAAATATAACGATACATCAGTTTCGAGTTCCGAGTTCCGAGTTCCGAGTTTCGAGGTGGCTTGATGGGTACGGTTTCAAAAAACTCGAAACTGGAAACCCGAAACTCGAAACTGTTTTATTACCACTTCAAAATATCGATCTCATCGACCCAGATTGTTTCCTTGTTGCGGTAGAGCGCAATCACAATGCCTAATCCGATTGCCGCTTCGGCAGCCGCAACCACGATGACGAAAACCGTGAAGATCTGTCCCGCCACAGCATTCACGCTACCCGTGTCCTGCAGGTAACGAGACATGGCAATGAAATTAAGATTTGCTGCGTTGAGAATCAGCTCGATCGACATAAAGATGACGATGATGTTGCGCCGTGTCAGCACACCCGCGACGCCAATGATAAAAAGCAAGGCCCCGATAGTCAGAAACTTTGATAAGTCAGGGTGCTCCGCTTTTTCCCAGGCCCTGGCAAAGCGGCCGGTGGTCGCCTCCTGGTATAAAAAGCCTAGTACCGGAATGAAGAATGTAAGCATTGCTTCGTGTATTTACTCTATAACCTCAGACCGAACTTCCAGCAGCTCCGTATCGGCTGCCGCTTCCTTCTGCAGGACTTCTGGATCAACGTCATCGACCGCGGCCTCCTGCTTGAGCGTCCGGGCCAACATCACTGAGCCAATGATTGCCACCAACAGAAGGACGCTGGCTATTTCAAATGGCAACGACCCGTAGCGATAAAGGCTACTGCCCATCCGTTGCGTGTCGGCTGTCATTCGGGAAGTTCCGGTTCCAGATTTAGGCAGGCCGCTGTCGCGCATCCGACTGTTCTCCGCGGCCATGGGCAGGATGCCCTCGTCTCTCTTCTCAAAACCTGCATAACCTTGATTGACGGCGTAGATGAGTCCTGAGACAAGCAGAGCGCAAAAGATTACGCTGGTCGTCACCTGGCGCGGCCGGTTGAAGATTTCTTCACTGCCGCGTTCCTCCGAGCCCACGTTCACGAGCATGATGACGAATAGAAACAACACCATGACGCCGCCGACGTACACCAGGATTTGCACCCCGGCGATGAACTCAGCGTGAAGCAAAATGAAGAGAGCGGCGATGGAGACCAGCGTCGAGATTAAAAAGAGAGCACTGTGGATCGTATTGCGAGCCATCACGGTCAGAAGACCTGCAAAGATGGCTGCGATAGAGAAAACCCAGAAGAAGAGCGCTTCCCAACCGGATAGAATCATAAGAAAAGTGATGAGTGATGAGTGATGAGTAATGAGTGATGAGCAGCAAGTGATAGCGTAGGCATTCGTCTTTTCCTACTCATCACTCATTACTCATCACTCATCACTATTGTTCACCGTGTGTATTTCACTGTCTCGCGTCCCTGTTCGAGCATTTCGCGGTTCCAAACAAAGCCCGCGCGCGAGTACGTCGCCAGCTCGAAGTCCTGCGTCAGTTCCAGGCAGGATGTAGGGCACGCTTCCTGGCAGAGCGCGCAAAACATGCAACGCGACGTGTCGAAGATAAACTCGTCGAGCACCTTTTTCTTGCGCGGTTTGCCTGCGACGATGATCTCCACGTCCATCGCAAGTACATCAATGCAATCCTCGGGACAAGCGAGCGCGCAAAGGTTGCAGGCGATGCAGAGCGTGTCATGAGTTTCGGGATCCATGTTGAGCCGCGGAGCCCCGTGAAAGCGCGGCGCCACGTCCGGACGGACCTTGGGATATTGTTCGGTATAGATGCCCTTGCCACCGACTGAGTCTTTGTCGGTGAGCGCGCCAATATTGTATTTAAGCGTAAGCCGCAGGCCCTTCAGGAGATCGACCATGAAAAAGCGCCGAAGCTTCTCAATGAACTTTGGTTTAGGAACTTTAACTAAAGGCATAATTCATTTCCGATTGCGTACCACTTAGCTGCCAAGTCTGCTCCTGCCATCTGGTGATTGGTCATTCAGTTGCCGCAGGCGCACCGGCCGGAACCGCCGGTTTACCTTGCGGTAAATTCACCAACTTGATGTTTCGCCGCTGGCTCTTCAAGTTGAAGTCGCGTGAGCGCCAGTTAATCCGCGCCAGCAACAGGCCCGCGATGCCGAGGCCCAAAAGTCCCATCACGATCATCACTACTTTTCCGGTTGGCGTTAGATCCAAGCCATTGGAAAGCGAGTCAATGGTCTTGATTCCACGCCAGCCGTTCAACGCCTGTACTATGAAGACCGCCAGCCCCGAAAGCGTTATGTTCATCAGCGCCGACGGAATCAACCACTTCCAACCTATATCCATCAGTTGGTCGTAACGAAAGCGCGGCAGTGTCCAGCGCAACCAGAAATACAAGTACAGAACCAGTGACGCCTTTACCAGAAATACTACTAGGCTGACTATAACATATAGAGTGTGGTGACCCTTGGCTTCCGTCAGCCGGTAAACGAAGGGGAAATACCAACCACCGAGATAGACGGTCGCCGCCACGGCCGCAACAACAACCATCGCGGCATACTCGGCCATAAAGAACAGCGACCAACGAAATCCGGAATACTCCGTATGGAAACCCGCCACCAATTCCGATTCCGCTTCCGGCAAATCAAATGGCGCGCGATTGTTTTCGGCGATCCCACTGACGAGGAAGATTAGAAACCCAAGAGGCTGATAGACTAAGTACCATACCGAGTCGCTCTCCTGTGCGCCTACGATACCGGAGAGCGAAAGCGTGCGCGCAAACATTAGCGCACCAATCAGTGATAATCCCATCGCGACTTCATAAGAGATCATTTGCGCACTTGAACGCAAAGCACCGAGTAATGAGTACTTGGAATTCGATGACCAGCCAGCCAGAATCAGCGCCAGCACACCTACGCTGGAAATGGCAAGCACGAAAAGCACCCCGATGTTGACATCGGCGATCACGGCCCAGTCAGGACCAAACGGAATCACCGAGAACGTGATGAAGGCCGCTGCAACAGCTATATAAGGCGCAAAGAAAAAGATCCAGCGATCAGCTTTCTCAGGAATAAAGTCTTCCTTGGTGAGTAGTTTGATACCGTCGGCGATGGGCTGCAGCAATCCCCAGGGACCCACACGCATCGGTCCCAGCCGGGCTTGCATGAATGCGGAAATCTTTCGCTCCAGATAAGTGGCATAAGCAACCCAGAGGGCGCACAGCGTCACCACCAGCCCAATCTGAATAAGAGGCCAGACGCCGTTGTTGATGGTGTCCTGGCTTAGCCCAGTCTTCAACAGCAGTTGATTAATAAGATTGATTGGAGCTAGCAGCGCAATCATGGTTAACCCTTGATCATCTAAACAGACTCACGGTGGCTCGGCTCCATTATCTGTCAATCTCACCGAGAACAATATCCAGCGTGCCGATTATCGCAACTACGTCCGCTACAAGGTGTCCCAGACAAAGTTTTTTCAAGGCCTGCAAATTAATCAGTGATGGTGGCCGCACGCGCACCCGCCATGGCTGCGCAGTTCCATCCGAAACCAGGTAACAGCCAATTTCACCTTTCGGCCCTTCGATAGAGTGATAGTAGTCACCAACAGGAGGCTTGACTATCTTGGGCAATTTCGCATTGACCGGACCGTCCGGCAAATTGTCCAGCGCTTGAACGATGATGCGTCTTGCCTGTCTCATCTCTTCGAGACGCACCAGGTAGCGATCGTAAGTGTCTCCATTCTCACCGAGCGGAATATCAAAATCCATGTCCGCATAAGCTGCGTATGGTCGTGCCTTACGAATGTCCCAGGCCACACCTGAGCCGCGCAGCGCTGGACCTGACAAACCGATCGCCACCGCGTCTTCGCCTGATATCACCCCGATGCCAACGGTGCGGCTCAACCAGATTCGGTTTTCCGACAGCACGGTCTCATACTCATCGAGCCGTTTGGGGAAGTTGCTCACGAAGCGGCGCACGTCTGCGTCAAAGTCGTCGTAAGCGTCGTTGGGCATTCCACCGACGCGCCACGCGTGACAAGTCAGACGAGCGCCAAACTGTCTTTCGAAAATCTTTAGAATCTCTTCGCGTTCACGCAACGCCCAGAGCAGCACTGTCACCGCGCCAATATCAAGCGCGTGAGTTGCCAACCATAACAAATGCGAGGCTATGCGGTTGAGTTCTGTCAGAATCGTTCGCAGGTAATGAGCGCGAGGCGGTACCGCAAGCCCCATCATTTGTTCGACCGTTTCCACCCAGACCAGACCATTGGAAACAGCGGCGATGTAATCGAGTCGATCCCAATACGGCGCAATCATGGTGTACATGCGATTCTCGGCAATCTTCTCCATGCCGCGATGGAGAAAGCCAATATCGCAATCGAGATCCATTACCGTCTCGCCATCGAGTTTCAGGATCACGCGCAACACACCATGAGTCGATGGGTGCTGCGGCCCCATGTTGAGAACCATCTCGGGGCTATCGAGCAAAGTCTCTCTGGTTGTAGCGATCTCTACCTGATGCATAAGTACTTAAACGTAAAGCAAACTGTTAGTTTGCGGTTATGTATCGTTAAAAACTCCTTTGGAGTGCCACGACTTCTTAAGGACTCGAAAGTCTCCACCTAAGCAACAGCCGGTTCAGGTTCAGCGGGAAGATAACAACCCGTCACTTTCCAGGCTTCAATAACCAATCCAATCTCTTTTGCGTCACCTGTTTCGCGCATCTTCGCGAGCTTGCTAACGATCGACTGCGCGGCGCTGGCTTTGTTCCAAACATTTCGCGGCTCCAACGTTTCCGTCAAAACGAAGCCAGCCACCTTCGCCGCTTCAGGCGCGTCGAATACTTTGGCTTCGTACTGCGCAGCGATCTCTTTTGGGGTCATTTCAAGTTGAACAATCCAGTAGAACCCGAGGTCTATTTATCCTTCGGCATCACTTCCTTGCCACTCTGAAGGATCTCGCGCATCATCCGCTCCTGAGGCACGGAGAGTATCTCCAGACCGTACGCGCGCCTTTGTTCCAACTGTTCCCGTTGCACATCAGTCATCTCAGGCAGATGCTTTTTCGTCCATGCGTTTTCGACAAACTCCAGCGGGTAATCCTTTCGCAGAGGATGCCCTTCCCAGTCTGGTGGCAACAATATGCGGCGCAGATCGGGATGGTTTCTGAAATTCACGCCGAAGAGATCGTACACCTCGCGCTCCATCCAGTTCGCGCTCGGCCATACATCAGTCACGCTATCAACGCCGGCGTCCTCAGCGATCCCTACCTTCAAACGCACCCGCTCGTTCCTGGCGATTGAGTAAAGGTTATAAACAATCTCTAACGGCCCTCCGGGCCCCAGCGGATAATGTACGCAGGTCAAATCAGAAAGGTAGTTGAACTTCGTGTCGGCGTCGTCTCTCAGAAAACGGCAGACCTCAACAATGTGGCTGGGTTCAACGCGAATCGACACCTGACCAATAAACTCGACCGCCTCCAGCACTGCTCCATCAAATTTGGCTTTCAGTTTCTTAACTAACTTATTGTCGGAAGCGTCGACGGGCTTGGGACCCTCTTCCTTTTTCTTGACCGGAGCCTTGGGAGCGCCGGGCTCCGTCGGAGTGGACGAAGGGGGTTGAGAACTTGCGGCTTTCTCGCCCAGTGATTCCTTAACAGCAGCCACCCGAGACTTGGCCTGCTCGACCATTGCGGCCTTTTCAGCATCAGCCCCGGCCTCCTCGCCAGCCTCGGGAATAGCAGAAGGTGGCGGTGTGCCGCTCGCGTCTGCAGGAACAACAACCCCAGGAGCTTTGGAGATTGGTTCGTCAGCCTTGTCATTCTCGTCGGCCATCAGTTTCCATTCCTATGATCACACTCTGACTGGGAAGTGCGATCCAAAATTGGTCATTCGATCGCGCTGACTGTTCCAGGCACAGTTTTAATGCTATTACAAAAGGTCGGCAGAAATCGATTTAAGCATGGCGTTAATTTACTGTCAACAAACTTGTTTTCGCTTTTGTGCGGCAACATACAATCCCTCGAACTAGTTCTATATCAAAGTCTTAAGTGGGGTTTGAGTCGTGGATTGCTCACCCACTTCGGAAATCAACTGCGCTCCAAAATCCTTATGGCTCGACCCAGACGAGTGTTTCCCGACAGGCACATTATGTCTCTCATGGATTAGTGATATAAAATTTGCTCACAAATTCCCGCCCCGGAACAACATATTCGCCCAGAAAGAGTTGTCGAACAATGGAAGCAGCAAGTGCTGTCCTTGGCCTCGGCCTGCAGGAGGGCATGGGTATGATTTTCAGCAGCGGCGTCGTTCTGTGGGCTATTTGGTGCCTATACCAGTGGGAAATCAAGCCCAAACGTGAAGCTCGACGGCACCGAGCGCTAAGACGAATCGAAGAAAGGCACCGCATTCACTGGCAACAACTACCAGGCCCTCGCGTTCAAAGGAAATGAGACTGAGGTAGTCGGTTTGGTTGAAAGTGGGCATCAGTACCGGAAGCGGACCGGGCTAATGCCGCAATGTGAATGAGAAAGTGTGGTTGTTGCTTCGGATTCAAACTTCATCAGTACCGAGACTGACCGCTGCTTGACGGTACCAGGCCGGCAACCCTATCATGGTTTGTTTAAAAAATGCGGAATTTACCTGTCTATAGTGAAGGATCAGGAGAATAATGAAACCAGGGATTCATCCGGAATATAGCGAGATTACGGTCACGTGCGCCTGCGGTGAGACGTTTAAGACGCGTTCCACCAAGAAGGGCGACCTCCATGTTGAGATTTGCTCGGCTTGTCATCCGTTTTTCACCGGCAAGCAGAAATTGGTTGACACTGCTGGACGCGTGGATCGCTTCAACAAGCGTTACGGCAAGAAGACGCCAGTGGAGAACACTGCCACTACTCAGTAAGCGGGACGGACGTTTTCGTCTGTCTTTGTTGCGTGCGGATTTAAACAGGCAAAAATGAGGGAACAGTTGATTTCAAGACGCCATTAGCAGGACTTCAGAACAACACGCCGGCGGATGAGTCGGCGGTCGCTATTCGTGTTTCAACACACCTGCGATCGCTACACACGCCGGCGTTAGTGTTTTAGCGACCCAGGAACTTCCGTCCCTTTAACAAAATGGTCAGGCGAGAATGCCTGCCCAACAGGAATAAAACATTGAGCACAAACGAAAGAGACTTAATAGTTGGCGGGCAAGCGGTCATAGAAGGCGTCATGATGCGAACGCCGAATGCCTATGCGGTCGCAGTACGCAAAGCAGACGGCACCATAGTTAATATTGCGTCGCGACTGCCGAAGTGGAGCGATAAGTATCCGCTGCTCAAGCTGCCGATCCTTCGCGGCAGTGCTGTACTGGTTCAGTCAATGGGCCTTGGGATCAAAGCGCTGAACTATTCCGCAAATGAAGCATTTGGTGACACTCAGGAAGCCGATGCGAAGGAGGTAAGCGTCGCGCTAACGCCCGCCGTAATCGAGGGCGAGGGCGATTTTGCGGGACTCACCGGCGCTGTTCCCGGTCTCTTCCCGGTGCCGACGCAGAAGCGCGCCGAAGACGAGATGAAGAAAGGTGGCACCGCCGCCGCTGCTGGTTCGATCATCTTTGCGATGATCTTCAACGTTCTGCTCTTTGTTGCTGCCCCGTTGCTTTTGACGAATGCGCTATTTATTGGCGCAGGCTGGGCTCCGGCGCCATCGATAGCAGCCACAACGAGCGAGCAGTCCAACGGCGGCAGCGCCGCCGCTTCGAATGCAACCAATTCGAACAACGTCCCGGCGACTGCCAACGATACGTGGTATTTGCGCGCCTGGCGCACAGTGAAGGTTTATCTGCATCCGGTCCGCCCCTCAGTGGCTTTTAACCTGATCGATGGTCTGATTCGCATGAGTTTCTTCCTGATAATGATTTTCAGCTTCTCCCTGCTGAAAGACATCAGACGCGTCTTTGAATATCACGGTGCGGAACATAAAACCGTGTTCACCTGGGAAAAAGGTTTGGCATTGACTGTTGAAAACGCGCGGCCACAACCACGCCAGCATCCCCGCTGCGGGACTAGTTTCCTGATGGTGGTCATGCTGGTTTCGATAGCGCTGTTCTCGGTGATCAAGTTTGATTCGCTCATTTATAACTTTCTGGTGCGGTTGGCGCTTGTGCCGCTTGTCGCCGGAATCTCATACGAGATTATTCGGCTATCGGCTAAGAAGGAAAGTGGTCTGTTCTTCAGATTGATCACGCGGCCTGGCGTGTGGCTGCAGAATATTACGACGCAGGAACCAGACGATGGGCAACTGGAAGTTGCGATTGAAGCCTTGAAAGAGTCGCTCAAACTCGAGCCGCAAACTGGAGAAGCCGCATTGGCCCCCTTGTCGTGAGAAATGCGCGGGGCTTACCTCCCGTTTAGGAATGGCACTTGTGCCTCTCCAGACGGAAGAGGTCAAGTCCATCATCTAAAAACAAGCCTTATTGGGTGTAAGTATGTTAGAGAGACTTGATCAAATCGAAGCCCGATACGAGGAACTCGGGAAAGAAATGTCCACGCCAGAGTTGCTGGCGGACCAGGCGGCTTATACGAAGGCTGCCAAGCAACATCGAACTCTGGGCGAGATAGTGGAAAAGTATCGCACCTGGAAAACCTTGAAGGCAGAGCTGGCGGGAGCGCAGGAACTGGCAGACAGCGCCGACGATGATGAAATGCGCGACATGGCGCGGCTCGAAGTTGAAAGTCTGCAAAAGACGCTCGATGCCATCGATACCGAGTTGAAGCTTTTGTTAGTTCCTTCAGACCCGAACGACGAGAAGAACGTGATTATAGAAATTCGCGCCGGTACCGGCGGCGACGAAGCGACACTGTTTGCTGCCGAAATGCTGAGGATGTATTCCCGCTACGCCGAAAAACAACGGTGGCGCTTCGAAGTGCTCGAAGCATCCGAGTCAGGAATCGGTGGTATTAAGGAAGCCATCGTCTTGATCGAGGGCGACAAGGTCTATTCCAGGATGAAGCATGAATCGGGTGTGCACCGCGTACAACGCGTACCCCAGACGGAAGCGAGCGGACGGATTCACACCTCCGCCATCACAGTGGCGGTGCTACCCGAAGCTGAAGAGGTCGATGTGAAGATCGATCCCAAGGATTTGCGTATCGACACGTTCTGTTCTTCAGGACCTGGCGGCCAGTCGGTTAACACGACTTACTCGGCGGTGCGCATTACTCACTTGCCCACGAATGTGGTTGTTTCCATGCAGGACGAAAAATCACAGATCAAGAACCGCGAAAAAGCGATGCGCGTACTACGCGCGCGTTTGCAGGAACTTGAGGAACAAAAGCAACATGAGGCTGTGGCCAGCGAGCGTCGCTCTATGGTGGGTTCAGGCGACCGGTCGGAAAAGATCCGTACTTATAACTTCAAAGAAAATCGCGTCACCGATCATCGCATCGGCCTCACCATCCACCAGTTGGACCTGGTTATGGAAGGAAACCTCGACGAAATCATCCAGGCCCTCGTCGCTCACGAACAGGCGGAAAAACTGAAGAATGAGGCTGTTGCTGCCTAGATAGTTTCGAGTTCCGAGTTCCGAGTTTCGAGTTCTGAGTTCCCAAAAACCAGTTTCGATCTTCAGCTTCGCAGTTTCGAGTTAGAATCAGGTTCCGGAAACCGGAACTCGAAACTCGGAACTGTTTTTTTGAAACTCGAAACTATGTTATCGACTCACGTCGTAATCATTCGCCACGGCCAATCAGAGGGCAACGCCGAAGGACGTTTCGGCGGTCACACTGATACCCCGCTCTCTCCACGCGGACGAAGACAAGCGGAAGCCACTGCAAGAGCTCTCGCTTCGGAAAAATTTGATACGATTTATTCCAGTGATCTACCGCGAGCGATCGAGACCGCAGCCCCACTGGCGAGAATTACCGGCGCTCCACTTGAAACTACGGACGCCCTACGCGAGCGCAGCGTCGGCGTGATGGAAGGGTTAACCTTTGAAGAAGCTGCGGAACAACATCCCGAACAATATCAGGCGCTGCTCCGGCGTGACTTTGAACACGTGTTGGCGGGGGGAGAAAGTTACCGGCAGACGCTCGATCGGGCTTCACGAAAACTCGATGAAGCAATCGAACAGCACAAGGGTGGCCGCATCGTCCTCTTCGCTCACACCGGCACCATCTGCATTCTTATACTGCACTTGATGGGGGCCCTCGACGCACCCGAGCTCAAGCCCGTCTGGATTTCTACAGCAAACTGCGGCATCGCTCGTCTTGAGCTTCGTGACGACGGCTTTGTCCGCGTTCTGGCGATTAACGACACGCGCCACCTTTATGGCATTTAGTCAGGTCCTAACGAGCCGCAATCCGCGCTTGCTCGGACGTGGTCCAATCGCAAAGCGTTTTCACATCTTCAGCCGACAGTTTTGACCCTGGATGCAGCGGTGTGTAACTGCTGAGAGGCATACCGCCACCCTTCACCTCTCGGCAGATTTGCTTGAGCAGTCCGTCGACATCACGTTGGGTGTACCGTCCCCACTCGGAGAAGTTCAGATTCTGACGCCCCTCGTCCACGTGATTGATGACGAACCACGACACTGGTGCAACGTTTGAGTACCAGGGCCAGCGCGTCTTGTTTGAATGGCAATCATTACAAGAGCGGTCGAGGATCGTGGTCACTTGTGGTGTCAACGGTAAGCGAGACTCAATTGACAGCGACGCATCTGTAGAGGGATTGGTCTTTGCTGGTCCAATAAACTGCGAAACAACAAAGCAAGCCGCTCCCACGATCACTACCCAGCGAATGATTCGGAATAGTTTACTTTTCATGCTAGTTACATTCTCAGTATTGCCAGACTATTGGGTCGAGAAACTGTACTTGCGGCTTTGCCGTCTGATGTGCGGAATGGCTATGCCTTTCCGAAGGATTCACCACCGGTTCCGCGAGGCTGCGCCTCGAACGGGTCGGAGGCGTAGCCTCGAAATCTTAAATACTCTGCCTACGGAAAGGCAGAGCCATTCCGCACATCCGGGCGGCAGAGCCGCGAACACGGTGTAGCCTCTTGATAGAGGTTCTTTTGCGGAACTCCACTAGTGACCCGTACAATTCTTCGAGCAACGCTCGATGACGATGTCCCGCACGCCTCGCAAAACGCCATCGCTGCCGCGTGTCAATTTCAGAATTGAAGAGAAACTAACCTTGCCCGGCAATTTCTGACGCATCTCGTCAGTGATGAAAGGATCGCCTTCGAACAAATACGAATCGATCCAGTACTCAGGGTAGCCGGGGCCGGAAACGTAAGCGTGAATGTGTGCTGGATTGGTGTGACCCGGGTAAGGAGCCGGTTTGATCGTCCGAAACTCGTATCGACCGTCGTGGTTGGTTTGCATCAGACCGTGCAGGCGGGTGTTGCGATTGTCGCCGCGGCTTTCGCTTTGCGGTGAGTAATGTCCTGTTGCGTCAGTGTGATAAACCCACAGACTTATTCCCTCGAGTGGTGTGTGCCCATCGGGAGCGTAAATTGTGCCTGAGATTATTAGCGGCTCGCCTGGCTCGGTGGCGGAAACCATTGATATATTCCACGGTGCTGTTTTATTGCTGAGCGCTTCCGACGGTTGTGCAGACAAACTACCATTGCGCCCGCAACCTGATAACGCCGCCGCGCCCAATCCGGCCAGCGGCAAGACAATCGCGGCTTTGGATGCAAATTGAAGAAAGTTTCTACGATTCAGGGTCACGAGTTGTTCAGTCATCATGTTGTCCTCATTGGTTACCAACGCTTACTTCTTGTCTTGTGTTCCCTTTGAGTTGCCAAGCGTGCTACTCCAGAACTTGAGCCACTTCTTTTGTAGCGTTGGCCCATAGTTACCGCCCCAGGCCGTTTCCAGTTTGTCTCTCCAACTCTGCAGCATCTGCTCATTAAGCTGCAGGACGCCCTCTCGCGTGACGCCGTCAGGAGGTGGCACGAAGGCGGCCATGCGCTCGTAGACTCGGACGCGATCCTCACTTTCAACGCGTGAAAGCAAATGCCACAACGTGAGCGTATCGCGAGGACGAGCTTCATGGAGGATCATGTCTAGAAGCAAAGTCTTCGACTCAGCAGCCGCTTCAAAGTCAAAACTTGATAAGGCTTTGCGAAAACTCTCGGAAGCGTCGTCGAAGTAAGGTGTGCCTGGACCAACACCTGGCCGCGTAGCGCAGGTCGCCCCCGCCGGCACCATTGATTCACGATCCCTCAACTGCAAGGCGACCCAGCCGGAGGTAACGTGCAAAAGACCCACGCCCTGACTATCAACTTCCAGCGTGTACGCACAACCGAGGTCGGCTGCTACTCCCGCGGGAGTGTCAACAAAAAATAGTCGCGGTGGCGCCCAGATGCGCGCACTCATCTTGCCTTGCGCAAGTTCCAGCCGGTGCTCAGTTGGCTTTGTTTCAACCAGGCGCACCCTGGTATTGGGATCGATTTCCACCTGCCCAATCGAGCCCACCTCAATCTGCGCGCGCGAGGAGCCGTCGGTTTCCAGCCATTGGCCAACCGCCAGTCGTCCTTTCTCTTTCATGTGCCAGGAACCAATCTTGGGCGCTCCATCGAGGCGCGCCACTTCCCAAAAAGGCCGCGACTCACGAACATAAAACCATAAAGCAGCGAATCCGCCGACGATAAGTAGTGCAGCCGCGACGCCTGCAAAACCAAGCTGCCAGCCATTAAAAGAAAATCTTGCTAACTTCCGACCTCGCAGCTGGTCCGTATTAGGTGCTGCGGCAAGGGCGGTTTGCAGATCGAGCCAAAGTGAATCAGGTGCTGAGATTTGCGGTAGATGTTCGGCTAGCTTCACGCCAAGCTTGATCTCTTCAAACCTCGTCCGGCAGCGATTGCAAGCGATCAGGTGTTCGGCAATCTTCCGCGATTGCTCGTTTGAGACCTCGCCATGGCAATAAGCCGATAACTCTTTGACGACGTGCTTCGAAAACATATCTCGTCTCCCAACAACTTGGAACAAACGACGCGCGATCAAGCGACGGGGAACAGACCGGTTTGCCTTTCCTACTCAACCTCGTTCCGGAGATGGGCTAGCTTCCGCGCCAATGCCTGATGACCTCGATTCAAGCGCGAAGCCACGGTACCTTTGGAACAACCCAGTACACTTGCCATCTCTTCGTACGAAAGATCCTCTACATATTTGAGCAGGATCGCCATTCGCAGTTTAGGTTTCAGTTGCTTGATCGCCGCTTGCACCGAATCGGCAATCTCTAGCTTCGCGTAACGCTTCTCCTGCGGTCTTCTCTCTTCAATGCTGTCCACCACCGCTGACCCACCAAACGGAAGAAAGCGCCTACGCTTTCGTTGTTCATCAGTGCAGGCATTAACGACGAGCCGGTAGAGCCAGGTAGTAAAAGCCGACTCGCCGCGAAACTGGCCGATGCTTGTTATTAACTTGAGAAAGATTTGCTGCGAGACATCGTTTGCGGCCGTCTCGTCACCGCCAAATGAATAGACTGCGATTGAAAACACGCGATCCTTGTAACTCTCAAACAGCAGACGGAAAGCCTCCCGGTCGCCCGCCTGACAGGCTTCGATTACGCGCTTGTCAACACCCGGTTCCGCCATTGCCGCGCGCTGCTCCATCCAGACCTCCGTCTCGCCTAACAAATATTAGACGGTGGACGTCTCAATTTTCTTCCACTAAATTTTTGACGCGAGACCCGCAACCTCTGACTATGTTTGATGTTGTAAACATAGCCGTACGGTCAAATACAAAGACGCAAAGAGAAACCGTGATGGTCTCTTTGCGCCTTGTAATCTGCGCTTGCGCTGAATTGTGGCCGAGGACTTGATTACCGCGTGACGTGCACCAGCATCTCAGTTCCCGACTCGAGCTTCAATTCCTTGCTGCCTTGCACCGCAAGTGAGCCGGCGCCACCCGCGCCACCAAGTATCAAGCCAATCGCCGCGCCTTTGCCGCCGCCGACAATTGCCCCAAGGACGGCGCCCGCCCCGGCGCCAATCGCCCCGCGCTTAACTGTCTGTTTAGTGCGGCTGCCAGACTGGATACCGCCTTCGTTGTCCGCTGTCCCCGAATCGCTGCCGTAGACGCGCGTGACGTAACCATGCAGAGTGCCGCTGCGGCCATCGCTGAGCCGGACCGAATCAAAGGCCAGGTTCATACTTGTGCGGCCCTTAATCTTTCCCGACTTCTGAATCGAACTAACATGGCCAGTGACCGTTCCTTCGTTGAAGCGGACCGGATCAAGCACAGTTGCTGTAAACCGATCGCCCACGCGAGACTCTTTGCTCGACAAGGTATCTTCAAGTCGTACTTTCAAGTTTGTGCCAACTGGCACTAAAGGCCTAACCACCGTCGTTCTGCGAGTGCCTCGCCTGAGTCGCGGCTTTGTTTGCGCCTGAATCACTAGCGGTAGTGTAAACAGCGTAGCGATCATGGTCGCCATCAGTAATCTCTTCGTTACGATCATCATCTTTGGACTCCTCCTCATTCGCTTTCCAGTTTCTCCTGAAAGTCTTTAGGTTGCAACTTCATACCCGTTCTATTTGTCTGCTTCTACTCCGGGGCTTCCGAGGGGAATGGATCCAAACAGGCCTGCATCCGGCTGCGGAGGTAACATGTCTTGGGAAATTCCCTTTATGAGCTCCATATGCCGTCCCAGCTTCGTGGAAATGTACATGCCTACTGCAAAGGTAGCAGTAAGACCGACACCCCCGTCAAGGAACCGGGCTATGAAAGCCGATAAAAGGAGAAAAAGTCCAAGAAGATTTCCGGAAACCATCTTTACTCGCTCGCGCCGGTTCAGGTATTCGGACATGGCGGTTGGCCATCGAAAAACCCATACAAGATTGTAGAACGGAATAAAGTGTTTCCCGACGGCCTCAAAGCCCGAAATCGGATAGCGGTCACGGGAGACCTCGCGCAGTATCTTATGAAATCTGCTGACACAAAAGAACCAGTAAATCCACCCGGAAATCCCTATCAATATCAACACGCTGCTTCCGAAAGACTGGTCCAGTTCGAGGGCAATCATCAACGTTTCTTCAATCACAAAGGCAGCGGCAAACAAGAACCCGAACCAAACCCAGGGCAACGAACTCTTGGCCGGAAGTTCTTCGAATGAATCAGGAATGATCGTGAGGGATGAATACATTAGCTGTTGCACCGGCGTTCTAGTAACGCCTGAATGGATTGGATAGTTGAACCAGAAGAGAGCATGGGCTTCACCTCTCCTGACAACTCACCGAGGGCAACTTAGATAGTGGCGGGGGCGCCAGCCGACTCGCTCTCGTTGTTTGCAAGCGACGGCTCGTTATCATCTAACGACTGCTGGCGATGCACGGTGCCGTCTGACTCGAAGATGTAGGCCGACGGCGCCTCGCGCATGATGATGTCCTGCAAGCGCATCAGGCCGTAAAGCAAAGCTTCGGGACGCGGGGGGCAGCCTGGGATGTAAACGTCTACCGGGATGCAGCGATCGACACCCTGCATTGTTGAGTAAGAATCAAAAGGTCCGCCCGTCGAAGCGCAAGCGCCCATCGCAATCGCCCATTTCGGCTCGGGCATCTGCTCGTATACGCGGCGCACAACCGGACCCATCTTCAAAGTGACGGTACCCGCGATAATAATCAAATCACTCTGTCGCGGACTCGGCCGAAAAACGCCGGCGCCGAAGCGGTCGATATCAAAACGTCCGGCCCCGGTTGCGATCATCTCAATCGCGCAACACGCCAGACCAAAGGTCATGGGCCACAGGGCGGACTTACGCGCCCAGTTGACGCCAAAGCTTATTGGCTTTGAGTTCAATATGGGAGCCGCGACGTTCCGCCGAACAGCGTTCATCAGCGAATCAAATGTTGTCAGGACAAAACCTTGATCATGCTCTGCCATGGGTCATTGCCAATTTCCGATTGCCAATTGCAGATTGGCTCGCTTTCTTCGGCGCGAGTGGAACCGACGCCGAGATTCTGGAGCTTGCCATTATCTTCGCTAATTCATTTGCCTCAGTCAGCAAAGACTCAACCTGCTCCCTCTTTAGAAGCTTGCCTTCAATTATCAATTCAAGCCAGTAAGCACTCTCGTCCGCTTCCTCTTCAACAACACCGATTCTCGCTACAAACTCTCCTCGTGAACGACTGCGACATGTTGCTCGGTAATTTGCGCCAACGGCCGTTCCAGATCGAACCAGTTGATTACCTATCGTCCGTCCCTCAAGGGTGTTGGGCAGTGCCGCCACAAGCTTCAGAATTCGCAAGGCAAATTGTTTGGTGCGCTGTTTGAGATCTTCCGGATTCATTGCCTTCACCTTGATCAAAGTAGCTCCGTGATAAACGCCAATTGGCAATCCTCAATTGGCAATCGGCAATGCCTTAGGCCCATTCCAGGGCGCCTTTGCGCCAGGCATAGTAATAACCAACAACCAGGATCGCAATAAAAACAAACATTTCCAGAAGCGCAAACTTCGTAAACGAGAAATCATCTCCCATGAAGATGATTGCCCACGGCAAAAGAAAGATCGTTTCTACATCGAAGATCAAAAATAACATCGCGACGATGTAATAACGGACCGTGAATCGCGAGTGGGCGTCTGTGGTAGGGTCGATTCCGCATTCATACGGGCGCATCTTTCCTTTGCCATATACCGCTGGCCTCAGGAACCGTCCCAGAATTATTGGTAGCACCGGAAAGACTATCGCCACCACGAAAAAGATCAGCACCGGCCAATATGCGGTGACCGGTTGCCCGATATTCTGCACAGTCGCTGTCGCTGTTTGAAGTAGCATTTAGTTATCGAAACCAATCAACCTGCGGGAGAATCTGATAACGAAGATAGCGTTTGTATTGGTGGCGTTCAGAAAAATATTAAGCGCCGTGCTGATCAATGTCAACGCAGACTTCGTAATGATTGTAGAGGCGGCACTCCGGAGAACAGATGGAGTGCCGGCCCGACAAAATGGAACACCGTTTCAAGGCACTCAATGGAGCTCGCCACCTGGATGGCCAGCCAGGAGCGCAACGGCGTGGTTAAGGACAGGTGCAATCACAGCAAAACTCTCGCGAACGGCTTTGGGTGATCCGGGAAGATTAATGATCAATGCGCCGGAACGTACACCGCAGACGCCCCGCGAAATCATGGCCATTGGAGTTTGCTTGAGTGTTTCAACACGCATGGCTTCTGCTAATCCCGGAGCTTCGCGCTGGATGACGGCTAGTGTGGCCTCGGGCGTGTTGTCGCGTGGCGCAAGGCCGGTTCCGCCAGTTGTGACGATGAGATTGACGTCGCGTTCATCAGCATATTCTCGCAATGCAGCGGTAAGGGGATCGGGATCATCGGACAGGATTCTCGTCGCGACAATCTCTGCGCCATACTCGCGGAGTAGTTGGACGAGCAGTTCGCCTGAGGTATCTTTGCGCTCGCCACGAGAGCACGCGTCGCTGACGGTAATCACCACCGCTTTTATTTGAGTTGGCATCGCGCTTTAGCCCACCCACCTCTCGCGACTGTGCTTAGGCTCAAACAGGACTCTAGACTGAGTCGCGGCGGCGGCTTGCCCCCGCCGCGACTGGAGTAGGAGTCTCGCTTCGAGTCTTCACACAATGCCCAAGGCCTTCAGTGTGCTGCTTCTCCGGCTGCTACTGTCTGGCACCGCGGGCATGCTCCTTCAACCAGCAACGATCCATGACAACAAGAAGACCAGCCTGTTGCGCACGCCCGGCCGCGGCTTCGTCGATCACACCTTCCTGTAGCCAAACCGCCTTAGCGCCAACTGTGATTGCTTCGTCAACCGCGTGTCCAGCCTCACTCGGCCTACGGAAAACATTAACCAGATCGATCTTATCCGGAACTTCGGCCAGCGACGCGTACGACTTGTCACCAAACACGTCAGTTTCGTTTGGATTGACCGGTATCACTTTGTAGCCTCGCCGCCTCATGTAGGACGCAACGCCATAAGAAGGTCGGCCCGGATCCGACGAAAGTCCAACGACAGCAATTGTCATACACTCATCCAAAACCCTCTTTATCGTTTCGCTGCTATTGATTTCCACTTGGAACCCTCGTTACCGCGGCTTCGCCGCCGCACAGTGCGGTAAGGTTGTGCCAGGTTGTGCCTTACCGGATCAAGTCTTAAGAACTTTTGAGGCTACGCCTCCACTGCGAGGCGCAGCCTCGCTCAGAGTTAAGGATGTCACGTCGGTAAGGCTTAGCCAGGCTTAGCCTTACCGCACTGTGCGGCGGCAAAGCCGCTTCGGGATTTCGATCACTTCCCGAGACTACCGCACGGTCGCGCTAACCGCATGCAGTTCCTGCAACGAGCGAACCTTGGTCTCCCCGCCCTGTGAGGCAATCGCCTCAACGATTGCCTGCGCTCCCGTCATCGTTGTGACGCAAGGAACGTTGTATTGCAACGCCGCGCGGCGAATCGCCTGTTCATCAAAATATGACGCGCGCCCTAACGGTGTATTAATAACCAGCGCGATCTCACCCCGCTTGATGTGATCGACTATGTTTGGACGGCCTTCGTTCACTTTGAAGACACTCTCGACCTTCAATCCAACTTCGCGCAAGCGATCGCCCGTCCCCAATGTAGCTACAATTTCAAAGCCAAGCCGCACCAACTTGCGCGCGAGAATCACTGCCTGTCCCTTGTCCGCATCATTGACGCTGATAAAGGCGCGCCCAGCCCGCGGCAGCGATAGACCTGTACCCATCATTGCCTTTCCATAGGCTTCTCCAAACGTCTCGCCGACTCCCATTACTTCGCCGGTCGAATGCATCTCTGGACTGAGGATGGGATCAACTCCAGGGAACTTCGCAAACGGAAAGACCGGCGACTTGATAAAGAAGCGACTGACCGCCAAATTCTCGGGTAGATCAAAATCGGCGAGAGCTTCCCCGGCCATCACCAACGCGGCGATGCGTGCAATCGGGACGCCCGTGGCCTTAGAAACAAACGGGACTGTACGCGACGCGCGTGGATTCACCTCGAGCACATAAACCCGGTGGTCCTTGATCGCAAATTGAATATTCATCAAGCCGCGCACTGACAATGCGGTCGCCAGTAAACGCGTGTAATGACGCATCGTCTCAATGTGTTCAGGGTCAATTTTGAACGGCGGCAGAACACAGGAGGAGTCACCCGAATGGATTCCCGCTTCTTCGATGTGCTCCTGAATTGCAGCAATTACGCACGTGTTTTCATCCGCCAGAGCATCGACATCAAACTCCGCCGCGCGCTCGAGAAACTTATCAATCAACACCGGCCGGTCAGGCGTGAAGCCAACGGCGGTGCGCACATATTCATCGAGGCTCTCCTCGTCGTAAACAATGACCATCGCGCGGCCACCCAACACGTAACTGGGACGCACGAGAACCGGATAGCCAATCTGCTCGGCAACCTTCTTCGCCTCTTCACCGGTAGCGGCCATCCCGTTCTGCGGCTGTGGAATGCCCAACTCTCGCAGTAGCGACCCAAAGCGTTTTCGATCTTCGGCAAGGTCGATCGAGTCTGCTGCAGTTCCAATAATGGGAACCCCCGCTTTGTGAAGCCGCATCGCCAGGTTTAGCGGTGTCTGCCCGCCAAACTGCACGATGACGCCTTCAGGCTTTTCAACGTCGATGATATTCATCACGTCTTCAAAAGTGAGCGGCTCGAAATAGAGGCGATCCGAGGTGTCGTAATCCGTGGAAACTGTTTCCGGATTGCAGTTGACCATGATCGTTTCAAACCCCGCATCGCGAAGCGCGAACGAAGCGTGGCAGCAACAATAGTCAAACTCAATGCCCTGGCCGATCCGATTGGGGCCGGAGCCAAGAATCATGATCTTGCGGCGATTAGTGGGCGCAGCTTCGTTTTCAGTTTCGAAAGTCGAATAGAGATAGGGTGTGAACGATTCAAACTCGGCGCCGCAAGTGTCAACGCGCTTGTAGACCGGGACCACACCCAGGCTCTTTCTATATTCACGAACTTCGTCTTCGGATCGTTTCGTGAGATAGGCGAGGCGACGGTCCGAAAGCGCGACCTCCTTAAAAGACCGCAAAGGCTCGGGCGAAATGTCCTCGAGCCTGCGGCCTTCGATTCCCTTCTGGATTTCCATCACATCCTGAAGCTGTTCGAGGAACCATGGATCAACGCGAGAGAGACGATAGATCTCGCTGATGGACCAATTGTGTTGCAAAGCATAAGTGATGTAGGAAAAGCGCTGCGAATTAGGCCGCGCGAGTTTTCTCTGCAGCTCATCATCAGAGACATCTTCAAGCCGCAGGGGCTTTACCGCTTCCAGTGAACGCAAGCCCTTGAACAGAGCTTCCTTAAAAGTTCGGCCAATCGCCATTACCTCCCCGACAGACTTCATCTGTGTTCCGAGCACGTCTTCTGCTTCGCGAAACTTCTCGAAGTCCCACTTGGGAATCTTGGCCACGACGTAGTCGATCGTCGGTTCAAAGGATGCAGGTGTCTTCTTCGTAATGTCGTTGGGTATCTCATCAAGCGTATAACCAACGGCGAGTTTGGCCGCAATCTTCGCAATCGGAAATCCAGTTGCTTTAGAGGCCAGCGCAGAGGAGCGCGACACGCGCGGGTTCATTTCGATGATGCGTATATCGCCATTTTCCGGGTTCACCGCAAACTGTATATTCGATCCGCCGGTTTCCACGCCGACTTTGCGAATAATGGCAATCGCCATGTCACGCATGCGCTGGTATTCGCGATCGGTAAGAGTTTGCGCTGGCGCGACAGTGATTGAATCGCCAGTGTGCACGCCCATCGGATCGAAGTTCTCAATCGAGCAAATGATCACGACGTTGTCCGCAAGGTCGCGCATCACTTCAAGCTCAAACTCTTTCCATCCCAGGATTGATTCTTCGACCAGCACCTCGTGCACCGGCGACGCAGCAAGGCCGGCGCGTACTATTTCTTCAAACTCTTCCGGGTTGTATGCGGTGCCGCCTCCTGTTCCTCCTAAAGTGAATGACGGTCGAATGATGGCCGGGTAGCCGGTACGCACCACAATCTCCTGGGCTTCAAGCCACGATTTGGCGAAACCACCACTCGGCATTTGCAGCCCGGCTTCGTCCATCGCCTTCTTGAAAAGCATGCGATCTTCTGCAACGCGGATAGCCTCGCGCTTGGCGCCAATCATTTCGACGCCTAACTCTTCCAGAACTCCGGAATTATCCAGCGCAATCGCGAGGTTCAGGGCCGTCTGCCCGCCAACTGTCGGCAGCAACGCATCCGGACGTTCCTTTCGAATGATTGCGCTGAGGGTTTCGACGGTTAGCGGTTCAACGTAGGTAACGTCAGCCGTTTCGGGATCCGTCATGATGGTTGCTGGATTCGAATTCACCAGTACAACCTTGTACCCTTCCTGCCGCAAAGCCTTGCACGCTTGCGTGCCGGAATAGTCAAACTCGCATGCTTGTCCAATAACGATGGGGCCGGAACCGATGACTAAGATTTTGTGGATATCGGTGCGTTTGGGCATTAAGGCAACTAATTTGCTCAGAGAATTGACCGAAGTGGAATCACAGCATTATACATAGCGGTATCGAAGCCTGAAAACGCAGACGGCTTGCGTACGGATGCAGTTTGGGTTGAACCGAGTCTCATTTCACCCCGCGGCTTTAGCCCGGCGGCGGGAAGCGACTCAATATCAGTACCGGAACCGGACCAGGGTCCCCGGCGCGGCAGCCGCGCTGGGGTGGTGGTAGCGACCGGCCGAAGAGTCAACGTGGGTTGTCTGATTCTCCGATGTTCAGTTATCACTGGCCCGTTTCAATGTGTCAAAGCGGGGTTGCACTGGAGCGCTGGTAACCAAGCTTGAGTTTTCTGCCGGTCGCTACCGCTTCCGGTACTGATGTTGAGTGCAACGTTCATCATGGATTTGTCCCCTCCGATTTATCACGACATGAGAGCCAATAACCAGCGATTTCAAGAAACTGCCAGGTTGATCGCCAAGCTTCTGATGACGCTTGTTGTTGTCACTCTTTTCCTCATGCCCGCAATTGGGCAGAAGTCCGCGAAAGCCCTCGAGTACTACAACCGTGGATTGCAAAAACAGGAGAGTGGCGATCTGGATGGCGCTCTCGCGGACTACGATCAAGCTCTGGCGTTAGAACCTCGCCTCGGTACCGCTTATAACAATCGCGCAAATATCAAACTCCAAAAGGGAGATTTGGATGGCGCGATCAACGATTACAGTAAAGCAATTGAACTCAACCCGCGTAGCGTCGAACCTTATTTCAATCGCGGGGTGGTGCGGATGCAGCAGGGCAACAACGACGGGGCCATTGCCGACTTTTCCAGCGCAATCCAGCTGGTACCAGAGTTTGCTATGGCTTACAACAATCGCGGCAACGCCAGGAAAGCCAGGGGCGACGTTGAAGCTGCAATTAGCGATTACACGAAAGCCATTGAGTTCAATCCCAAGTTGACGATCGCCTACTACAATCGCGGCACTGCCTACCAAGCGAAGCAAGATACTGCGGCGGCTGTCAGAGACTACACTTCCGCCTTGGAAGCCAGCCCGAAATTCGTGGATGCGTACATCAATCGCGCGCAGTTGTGGCAATCCCAGCAAGAATTTGACAAGGCAATCGCCGACTACAGCAAGGCAATTGAGTTGAAACCTGACGCCGGCGTGTACTACGCACGCGGGACCGCCTTACAGGCCAAGCAGGATTTGAACGGAGCATTGACTGATTATTCAAAGGCAATCATCCTGGATCCGAATTTAGCGGAAGCTTATAGTGCGCGCGCAGTTATAGAAACGCTGCAAGAAAAAAAAGCTGAAGCGCTTGAAGACTTTGAAAGAGCATTCAAGATTCAGCCGGGTCTACGTGACGTTTTCAAAGACTTCATCGACAAACGGCTCAACACCAGGCCTCGCTAGCTATTGTTTGGATTCTAATCCTTGACGGAATCAAAGCGGCGTTGCTCCAGACGTTTGCGATAGTCCTCTCCTTCGATCGTCACTCTCTTACACATCTCATACAGACGGCTGCGCAAAGGGGTACCAATACGCTCCTCAAGCGTTGTTAGCTCCTGAATCCGCTCTGAAGCAAAGTTCCTGCCTCTTCGTCTCGTATCACTAGTGTCAGGATTCTCCTCGGAGCTGACGCGTGGCTCATCCAGATAATTGGTGGTGAAGATCGTGAGTTTCTTGTTGTTGTACCGCGTGTTAATGATCTGGTACAGCGTGTCGCGCACCCAATTTGTCGGTACGGTGGCGCCCAGTTCGTCCAGGACCAGTACCTCGGCCTGGTAGACCGGAGCAAGCACACGCATCTCAGACGTTTGTGATATCGGGTTGTAGGAATCCTGGATGGCTTTGAGGAGCGAGCCCGACTCGTAGAACAAACAAGTAACGCCCTTCTTCTCGATTAGGTCCTTCAGAACGGCAATAGCCAGATGCGTCTTGCCCACGCCTACCGACCCCATGAAAAGCAACCCAGTTTCTACTGCCGGGTATTCATCAACCAGCCTGCAGGCGAAACTGTGCGCGAAATACTGTGAATCATTTTTCGGGTAGTAGTTATGGAAAGAGCATTCGCGGAACCGCGGCGGAATACGCGCCGCATCGAGGAATCTTGTGCCGCTTTTTTCCCGGCGGCATTCACAAATAACGGCGCCTTTTACGCTTCCACTTGCTCCTTCTTCATCCGGCTCGAGCCTGGTTCCGGTACCAAAACAAAACGGGCAGACAACATTTTCAGCATCCTTCGCTTCATTAGTGTTTTTGGGGGAATCCGAGGAGTCCTGAACGTTACTGACCATTCGTAAGACTTTCTTATCTGAGTTATCGGATGACATTGTGGGACCAGGAGTGCTAAATGACGAACCAGATATTTCTTTTCACTGGGCAAATTCGATTTGGATTATAGCATCGGAAGAAGCGGGCGCAATCAATCGCACCTATCGAAGACTGTTAATTCGCGTTCTCAAAATCCGATCGCCCAGTTTGCCGTTGATTGATGCGGTTTTCGCTGCTAATCGGATGCAAAACTACTGTGACTCTTCTCTCGTATCTTCCCAGTCGTAGTTTTCAAATCTGCCGAGCGTAGACTATTGTTATATAACCGGAGGCTTTATCGAGACCGACATGCCGTTATTACATTCGTTGCTGAGCAAACTCGGACTCAGCAAGGTAAAGGCCGAGCGCCATCCAATTCGGGTTTTTCTTCTGGACGACGACAAGAGAAGACATAGATGGTTTTCTGCGCGTTTCAAAGGCGACTTTGTTGATGTGGCTCATGATGTAAAGCAGGCACAAGAACTCTTGAGCACAAATTCCTACGACGCCATCTTTCTGGATCACGACCTGCATCCGGAACACTACAACACATCCTGTCGCGACGATGAGCGAACTGGCTACGCCATAGCTTCCTGGCTTGCTGCTCATCCGGAACTTCAGGCCGCTTCAACGATTCTTGTTCATACCAGAAACGCGGACGGCGCCATGCGGATGGTTGAAGAACTACGCCGCGCCGGACGAAGCGCCGACTACGTACCGTTTCCACTCCTTGAGGAGCGCATCAAGAACTACTGGCGAAACTAGAAAGAAAAAGCAGGCCAAGAGAAATGAAAAAGGCGTGGGCCAATTTCCATTCTCCTTAAGCCTTTCATCGTAAACACAATGGTGGCCAGGCGAGGAATCGAACCGCCCGACGACGACTTTAGCCGTAGTGGATTTTAGGATGGTGTTTTCTATATCTCCATGCGTCTCCCAGTCGATCATCGGACAAAGTCCGTGGCGCTGTAGGCAAAGCCGCAGGGCGTTTCGACAGAGATCCGGCCTGTAGTCGCACCTGCGGGGACAGTTGCCGTGATCTGGGTGGCTGAGTTGACGGTGAAGGCGGCGGAGACGCCATTGAATTTGACTGCCGTCGCGCCGGTGAAATTTCCTCCGGTGATGATAACGCTGGTTCCCACCGGCCCACTGGTTGGGGAAAAGCTCGTGATGTAAGGGATCACAGACGGTGAGAGCTTCGCTAACCAGGAGTCGCCCAGCCAGCTTTGGGTGCCGGGCCCCTGATAAATTGCCCCCAGACTGCCCCCGGTATTTCCCGTAATGAACACACCACCCGAGCCGCTCACCGCTATTCCGTTAGAAACGTCGCCATTTAAAGAGCCCAGTTGCTTTGTCCAGACGAGATTGCCGTTGCTGTCATACTTTGCGACAAAAGCATCTTCCTCTCCCTGATGCGTACCGCCCAGAGAACCCGTGGTGTATCCCGTGATGTATGCGTTATCTGCGCTGTCCAACGCGATAGCACGGGAACCCGTGAAGGCTTGGGAACTGTTCATTGCCACGTCGGCCGCCAACTGTCGTGTCCAATTGTTTCCGTTGGCGTCGAATTTTGCCAGAAAGGCGTTATCACCCACGGCTCCTGTTTCGTCACCTACGGTTCCTGTGACGTAGACGTCGCCGGAGCTAAGTGCCGCGACATCGCGAACACCGTCGACCCCGGAAATTGCGTTGCCGAACTGATGGACCCACAATCGAGCCGCACTCGGTCCGCTTGCGTTCTGCACTGTCCCATACTTGGCAAGAAACAAACTTCCCGTCCCTGTTCCCCTTAGATCGCCATCGGTGTAACCTGTGATGTATACAAACCCTGATCTTGCCGCAATGGCCCGGGCTGCGTCATGGCCAGTGTCTCCCAACTGGGCCCGCCAGACCTCACTGCCCGAGGCGTCAAACTTTGCCAGCCAGGCGTCTTCATTCGGCGGGAGCGGGTTCGGACCGCCCAGGGACCCATCTGTCCTTCCGGTGATGTAGATGTCTGCGCCGTCCACAGCGACACTAAGAGAGCTATCCCTTCCCGGGTCTACCAACAGTTCAATCCATAACTGTTTTCCGTCGCGATCGTATTTCGCTAGCCACGACTCGCGCTGCCATTCTTCTCCCGTGATGTAAACATCGCCCGCGCTATCAACGGCAACATCCTGCGGTGAGTACCCCTGGCCGAGAGTTGGCACCTCCCAGATTTTTTGCCCGGTGGAGTCGTACTTCGTTAATAAGATTGCTTCGCCTCCGACGACATAGAGATTACCCCCACTGTCCACCGCTACCTCGGTTGAATATTCATTATCTGAGGTCCCTTCCTGCCGTATCCAATCCACACAACAAGGTAGGACAGTGAGGGTGACGGTGATGGGATTGATGGTGATGCCGGTGGCGGTGGCACTGATCGTCAGCGTGGTAGTTCCGGTGGGCGTGCTGGTGAGGGTGCTGATGTTGAGATTGGAGACCTGTCCCTGCGCCGGCT
>DATBRN010000218.1:0-7772 GCA_036560225.1 Pyrinomonadaceae bacterium
GTGCGCAGACCCTGCTCGTTGGCAACGGGAACGACAGTCACGTTTCGCGCCCCTTCCATCACTGGAGTGCTGTTCACAGTTAATGATGTCTGACGATTAGCGGTGCCGTCGAGCAGGCGGTAAATATTGTCGGGCGCCTTCAACTCGCTCCCATTGATCGCGAGTATGTAATCACCGACAGCGACGTTTGCCCCCGGCGCTGCCAAAGGCGCGCGAAGGTCTGGATTCCAACTCTCGTTGTCATAGATTCGAGTGACTCGGTAACGTCCATTCTCGATAGCGAAATCCGCGCCGAGCAGTCCTCCCTGTACAGTCGGGACTTCCGGCATGTCGCCGCCACGCACATAAGAATGGCCGATTGCAATCTCGGCGCCCATCATGTCGAGAAGGTAGTTGAGATCGGCGCGATGGTTTACGTAGGGCAGTAACTGTCCGTACATTTCTTTCATCTTAGGCCAGTCGGCGCCGTGCATGTTGGGCACATAGAGATAGTCGCGCTCGTTGCGCCAGCCTTCGGCGAAGATTTGTTTGAACTCCTGTTTTGGATCGAGATACATCCGAAGCGTTACGTTTAGACGTCCCTGTCCTGCTTGCGGAGGATTGCGATCGGCGTCAACTAAAAAGAGTGACGGAACGGGAGGCGGTGTGCCCGGCGGCGGTGGACCACCTGCGGCTCCAGCCGGATTGGCGGTTCGATAGAGCAACTTGCGACCATCTGCGCTGACCTCGTAAGTTGCGACTCCAGTTGCAAAAGAAGTGACTTTTCGATCACATAAACGATAACGCAACAACTCGCTGCCGGGGCCCGGCCCGCCTCCGGGTGGATTGCGCGTGCCCTCAAGATAAAAGACACTTCCTTCAGTGCTGGCATGCAGGTCCGAATACTGACGTTCGCGCACTCCCGGCACAGAAACAATACGTTGTTGCAATCCATCAAAATCGATTTGCACAGTAACCGGTGGGCGCGGTCCACGCGGTGATGGCGACGGGGAGGGTTCACCTTGCGGAGTCTCTCCCGGCGCTCCGACCACGTCGCCCGGACATGCGCCAGGTGCCGGCGCTCGCCGGCCAGTGCCGACGCCTCTATCCTCATCGCTTTCCGGAAGCAGCGGACTCGCCTCAGCTTTCTTCAAAACTGCAAGATATAACCCAAAGTTTTCGTCGTGATCGTAAGAAGTCATGTCGAGCCATTGCGATCGCAGACCAAAATCTGTCGACGCCAGGAACCAAAGATACTTTCCACTCGCATCCCAGGCAGGCCAGACAGCATCAGCGAGCCCGTCAGTAATCTGTTTTGTTTCGCCTGTCTCCACGTTGCTTACAAAAATCGCGTGATACATCGAACGCAAACGGCTTGCATAGGCGACCCACTTTGAATCAGGACTCCAAACCGGGTTGAGCGTGCGGTTCGGTACCATCCACGGATCGTTGCCGACGATTTTTGCCTGGCCGCTGGCGACATCAAGAACCCAAACCTTCAAGTTAGTATCGCTGAAGACGATCTTCTTCGAATCAGGAGACCATGAAGAGGTGTAGTAGTGCGTAGGATTTTGCAAAACAATTTCGCGTGGTGGAGTCAACCCATCTTGCGCTTCAATGTAGAGTCGATATTCACCTGACTTATCGCTGAAGTATGAAATGAATTTTCCGTCTGGGGACCATGCTGGATCGCGTTCAGCGGAACTGCTGGAGTTTGTGAGATTGCGCACGTCTCCCTTCTCTGCCGGGATGGTGAATATCTCGCCGCGGGCTTCGACTACCGCACGTTTGCCGGTCGGTGAAAGCGCCATGTTGGTCATGCGGTTGGTGACGTCTTCCCAATTCGGCATCATCCAGGGGAAGTCGCCCGCTGCGGATATGTTAACGACGTGTTCTTTGCCGCCACGCGGATCCAGTTCATGAACGTAGCCTGCCTGCTCGAAAACCAACGACCCAGCTCCAGAGTCCAGCGCCTTAACGTCGAAATCCGTGAACCGGGTCAGTTGCGATAACTTCTTCGTCTTCGTCTGATATTCCCAAACGTTGGCAACACCATCGCGGTCGGATATGAAATAAACTGTGTCGTCCAGCCAAACCGGATCGACATCCTTCGAATCGGTCCATGGCGGCGAAACTAAATCGTAGTTTTTGAGATCCACGATCCAGATGGGCCGGTTCTGACCGCCGCGATAGTTGCGTCGCTCTTCGTCCCAGGAGTTATTCATGCGGTAGGCGATGCGCGTGCCATCAGCCGAAATCTTGCCCTGGTATGCACGCGGTAGCGGCAACGGTTCTTCAACACCACCTTCGACAGGAACTGTCCAGAAGCGTGGCGCGCCGCTGGGAGCCCACGTCGCACGCGAAGAGGAAAAGAGAATTGACTTACCGTCAGAGGTCCAGCCCTGGACCAGGTCCGCACCCGGATGCCACGTCAGACGGCGTGGTTCTCCGCCGTCAGCAGGCACAACATAAACATCGAAGTTTCCTGCGTACTCACCACTAAACGCGATCCATTTTCTGTCCGGAGAAAAATGCGGGTTCGAGGTCTGTCCCTGGAAACTTGTCACCCGGCGTGCAATGCCGCCGGATCGTGGCACAATCCAAATATTATTTGCGTAGGCGAAGGCAATCTGCGTCGCGCTTATGGTTGGCATGCGCAGTAAACGCGTTTGTCCATTTGTCGTTTGTGCATGAGTTACAGTCGCGGCGAAAACAAGAACGCTTATCACCAGGACGGCAAATAGTGGGAGCTGGCGGCGGCAGGTGATGGAACTCAGAAGTGGAACGGAGCGGCAGGGCTCCGCCACAAAGCTTCGCTTTGTCATGTGGGTGGCTCCTCCAGGACGGATGATTGCGCCTTTCTTTTAGCATGAACTTGAGCAACCGAGCAAAGCTTCTGCCGAACAACACTGGGCCTAGTACGAACGTGCCAATCGCTAGCCGATCGCCTTTCCGAGAATTTGGATTTCTACCGAGACTCCGGAATGGCAAATAGTTTTCCCGAGTGAAGCAAACTTTCCCGAGACTTATCGAAACTAATTGCTCTGACCTACGTAGTAACCGAACACGGCACACGCCCAGCTCTCATGATAAAGTTTTGTCTTCCGTTTCGGCGTTAGAGTTCGTATTCCAACCAAATTTATGGAGAATCGTAATGACGAAATCGCAAAAATCTTTTGTCGCCTTGGCCCTGCTTATGGCTTTGAGTATCGCAACTGTCTTTGGTCAAACACACCGCGGGTATGATCCGGCCAGCATGGACAAGAGCACTGCTGCCTGCACGGATTTTTATCAGTTTGCCAATGGCACGTACTTAAAGAACATGGAGATCCCGGCGGCCTATTCGTCGTGGGGCAGCTTCAATATTCTCGCCGAGAACAATCGCAAAACGCTGCACGACATTCTGGAAGAGGCGGCAAGGAAAACTAACCCGGTCAAGGGCAGCAACGAACAAAAGATCGGCGACTTCTACGCCAGCTGTTTAGATGAGGCCAAACGCGAAGCTGAAGGAATGAAGCCGCTTGTGCCGGAGCTCGCCCGCATAGACAGAATTAAAACGGTAAAAGAAGTACAGGCGCAGATTGCCTACATGCACCGTCACGGCGTTCCCACACTTTTCGGTTTCGGCTCGTTGCCTGATTTGAAGAACAGTTCGATGGTGATGGGGTTCGCCGGACAGGGCGGCTTGAGTCTGCCCAACCGCGACTATTACACAAAGACAGACGAAAAATCCGTCAAGCTGCGTGAAGAGTTTGTGAAGCACGTCGCCAACATGTTCCAGTTGGTGGGCGAGACACCCGACGAGGCAACTAAGGACGCACAGACTGTGCTCGCGTTACAAACGCGGCTCGCGCAGAATTCCCGGACGCCTATCGAACTGCGCGATCCAACGACGCAGTATCACATGATGAATCCGACACAGCTGCAGGAGTTGACGCCAAATTTCTCCTGGGATGACTACCGCCGCGGTGCGGGTGCGCCCACG
The DNA here is from genome assembly GCA_036560225.1 of Pyrinomonadaceae bacterium. Classification (GTDB taxonomy): domain Bacteria; phylum Acidobacteriota; class Blastocatellia; order Pyrinomonadales; family Pyrinomonadaceae; genus PSRF01. The sequence goes on from DATBRN010000218.1 coordinate 3,965, forward strand.
ACCGGGGACATCAACGTGGCGCATCCCGAGTTTTTCCAAGCCGTCAACAAGATGTTCGCCGACGTACCGGTCGCTGACTGGAAGACGTATCTGCGCTGGCATCTGATTACCGCTGCCGCGCCGAGTCTCTCGTCTAAGTTTGAGATCGAAAACTTCAACTTCTTTGGCAAGACACTCGAAGGGAGAAAAGAACAACTGCCGCGCTGGCGTCGCTGTGTTTCCGCGACTGACGGCAGTCTCGGCGAGGCGTTGGGCCAGGTGTACGTTGCTCGCGCCTTCACGCCTGAGTCGAAAGCGCGCATGAAGACGATGGTTAACAATCTGATCACGGCATTTCGCGAACGGCTGCTAAAGCTCGCCTGGATGAGCGATGAGACGCGCAAGCAGGCCATTGCCAAGCTGAACGCCTTCGGTCAGAAGATCGGCTACCCTGACAAGTGGATCGACTACTCGGCTCTGAACATCAACCGCGACTCTTACCTCGCCAATGTGCTGCGCGCCAGCGAGTTTGAGCAGATGCGTGACTTCAATAAGATCAACAAACCGGTTGATAGGACCGAGTGGGGCATGACGCCGCCAACTGTCAACGCCGGCTATAACCCACTCAACAACGACATCTCGTTTCCCGCGGGGATATTGCAAGCGCCTTTCTTTAATAGCGATGCCGACGATGCGATCAATTATGGCGCTATCGGCGCCGTGATTGGTCACGAGATCACCCACGGCTACGACGATCAGGGCAGCGAATTCGACGCCGGCGGAAACCTGAAAAACTGGTGGACTGAGAGCGATAAGAAAAACTTCGACGAACGCGCCGAATGCATCGTCAACCAGTTCAATAGTTTTGAAGCAGAACCAGGCTTGCAGCTCCAGGGCAAACTCGTTTCTGGTGAATCCATTGCGGATCTCGGCGGGCTCTATGTCGCTTACGACGCTTTCATGAAATCGCTTCAAGGAAAGCCGCGTCCGGCAGACATTGACGGCTTCACTCCGGAGCAACGCTTCTTCCTTGGTTGGGCGCAGGTCTGGGCAGAAAAGGATACACCTGAGGCCGCGCGGCTCCAGGCACAGGCGGATCCGCATCCGCTCTCGCGTTTCCGCGTCAACGGTCCGCTCTCAAATATGCCGAAGTTTGCCGAGGCGTTTCAATGCAAAGCCGGCGATGCGATGGTGCGTGAGGAATCGCAGCGTTGCCAGATTTGGTAGTTAATACTGGGACCGCGGGCGTCTCGCCCGCACTGAGCGCGTAGCGCGAACGACGCTATCGCTACTTGCTAGCAACGATAGTGGCGCTATGTGGGCAAGTTTCCCCGACGTGGCGAACGTAACTTGAACAATTACCAGATTGCGGGCATCTCGCCCGCAACGAGCACGCTAGCTGAGATTGCACATAGAACCTACTATCGTTACTAGCAAGTAACCACCGGGTTGTTCGCGCTACGCGCTCAGTGCGGGCGAGACGCCCGCGGTCCCAGTAATAACGGTCCCAGTAAGAAAGGGTCCAGTTAAGAGTTCTAATAATGGAGATCCAACCCTAATCATGAATATTAAATATTTTGCAGCCTGCGCAGTGCTCTTATCGCTCGCGATGGCAACCATCTTTGGTCAGTCAGTTCCCGGTTTTGATTTGGCAAATCTCGATAAGAACACGCCGTCTTGCACAGACTTCTACCAGTACGCCACCGGCGGCTGGCTGGCTCGAAATCCAATTCCGGCCGCTTTCCCAACCTGGGGCGTGGACAGCGTGTTGTCTGAACAAAACCGAGACATGCTCCGCGAAATCCTTGAGGCTGCGGCTCAGAATACGAATGCGGCGAAAGGAAGCAGCGAGCAGAAAGTCGGCGACTTTTACGCCAGTTGCATGAACGAAGCAAAGATTGAGGCTGACGGCATAACATCCCTCGCACCCGAACTGGCTCGCATCGACCGCATCAAGGATCAACGCAGCTTGCAGGAAGAGATCGCGCACCTGCATGCAAACGGCATCAATGCATTGTTTCTCGTAGGATCGAAACAAGACGCGAAGAACAGCGCTGAGGTAATTGTCGAAATTTGGCAGGGTGGTCTTGGCCTGCCCGAAGGCGAGTACTATTTCAAAACTGACGACAAGTCGAAAGAGATTCGCGAGGCCTACGTCAAGCACGTAACGAAGATGTTTGAATTAATGGGTGATGAACCGGCGAAGGCGTCAGCTGAATCTCAATCAGTCATGAACTTTGAGACCAAGCTAGCCGAGGCCTGGATGTCGCGCGTCGATCGTCGTGATCCGCAAAAAGTCTACAATCGCAAGACGCTCGCCCAACTGAAAACGATTGCTCCCAACTTCGATTGGTCCGGTTATCTGAAAAACATCGGACTCATGCAGCGTACCGACGTGAACATCGGGCAACCGAAGTTTGTTGAGCGGGTCAATCAGCAGTTTTCCGCAATACCGCTCTCCGACTGGAAAACCTATCTGCGCTGGCGTTTGATCAACAGCACAGCTGCGAGCCTGTCCAGGAAATTCGTCGAAGAGGACTTCGATTTCAAGGGCCGCGTGCTCACCGGCACAACCGAGATTCTGCCGCGTTGGAAACGCTGTGTTGCGGCCGCTGATAACGAAATGGGCGAGGCCCTCGGCGAGGTCTACGTGAAAAAGGCTTTTCCCCCGGAAGCGAAGCGCCGCGCGCTGGAGATGGTTGCCAATTTGGTGGCAGCCCTCAAAAGCGACATCTCAACGCTGAGTTGGATGAGCGAACCTACGCGCAAGCAGGCCATCACCAAGCTCGAAGCCTTTATCAGAAAGATCGGTTATCCCGACAAGTGGCGCGACTACTCAGCACTCGCTATCGATCGTGGCCCTTACGTCAACAACGTGATGCGTGCCGACAGTTTTGAAACGCGACGAGATCTGCGTAAGGTTGGCAGGCCAGTCGACAAGACCGAGTGGGGAATGACGCCGCCTACTGTCAATGCTTACTACAATCCCGCGATCAACGAAATCGTCTTTCCCGCAGGCATAATGCAACCGCCTTTCTTCTCCGCCAGTTTTGACGACGCCATCAACTATGGAGCGATGGGATCCGTCATCGGCCACGAGATGACACACGGATTCGACGACCAGGGCCGGCAGTATGATGCTGCGGGCAATCTTGCCAACTGGTGGACCGATGCGGACATGGCGAAGTTTAAGGAACGAGCTGAGTGTGTCATCCAGCAGTTTGACAGTTTCGAAGTCGAGAAGGGCCTCTTCGAGAACGGCAAGCTGGTGGTTGGTGAATCGATTGCAGACCTTGGCGGATTAGTTATTGCTTACGCTGCTTTTCAGAAATCGATGGAAGGCAAACCACGCCCTGCCGACATTGATGGCTTTACACCCGAGCAACGATTTTTTCTTGGCTATGCCTTTTCCTGGGCCACCAATGTACGGCCCGAGTTTGCTCGCCTGATGGTGCAAACTAATCCGCACCCCCTGCCGAAGTTCCGTGTCAATGGGCCGCTGGCAAACTTCCCCGCGTTTGCCGAGGCTTTTCAATGCAAGGTGGGCGATCCCATGGTGCGCGCAGATAAGGATCGCTGCCAGATTTGGTGAGGTGAAATGAGGATTTGAAGAAGGATTCCTAGCTTTTCTACCGCAAAGCGGTTACGTAACAGAGACCAGGGTTGCCGCGCTGCGCGGCTACCCTGGGAAAGGAGTTTATTGGAGTTCATAACCCTGAAAGGGTTGCATCTTCAACGAACCGGTCAGAACCGCTTTGGGATTGAGACGTTCGAACATTCTTTTTCCCAGGGTAGCCGCGCAACGCGGCAACCCTGGTCTCTGTTACGT
>DATBRN010000219.1:0-20069 GCA_036560225.1 Pyrinomonadaceae bacterium
TTCTGCACGCCGAACAGACGCGACTCTTCCATCAGTTGCGCCCCCATCATCAGGTTTTCGTAGAAGAAAGTCCCGGGATTCTTCTGATTCGCTCCTATGCCGCCGACAATCGCAGCCAAGTGAATGACGAGATCGGGCCGAGCGCTGGACAAAAGGCGGCGGACGTCTTCGCCTTTCACGAGATTGATTTCACTTCTGCGCGGCACAACAATTTCGACATCCGGAAACGTATTCAGCCGGTTAACTATGAAACGTCCGAGAAAACCGGCGCCGCCAGTAACGACAATTCTTCGATAAGGGAACTGGGACTTAATATTTTCCATGCGGAACCCTGCGAGGTTTGCCATATAGAATTGCCGGCGGATTAAAAATTTGACGCGCGCAAAAAACTCTCAAAAGTTCCGGCGTCTGTCCACCAGCTTGCAGTTCGTCCCAAGTCATCTCTTCTCGTTCGATGTAAGCATTATTAACGTCGGTAATCTCCAACTCACCGCGCCCGGACGGTTTGAGCGTGCGAATAATATCGAAGACGCGATGGTCATACATGTAGATTCCGATAACAGCATATTCAGATTTGGGACGCGCCGGTTTTTCCTCAATTCGTACGACGCGTTTACCATCGAGTCCGGAACGCCAAAACGTTGCGGATCCGGAACTCGCTTCAGGAGTGTCTTCGCCCCACGCGCTTGCTGCCGGTAAGCATCTGCGGCCGATCGAATATTTCCCTGAATGATGTTGTCGCCGAGCACCACGCAAATTGGCCCATCGTCGGAGAAGTGCTCTACCAGTCAAAGGGCGTGCGCAATACCACCCTCGCCTTCCTGATAGGTATAGTTCAGATGCTTCAGGCCGAAAGCTTTCCCGTTGCCAAGCAATTTTAGGAAGTCACCGGCAGAGTTGCCGCCGGTGACGATCATAATGTCGTTCATGCGGCGTTAACCAGCGTCTGAATCGGATAATAAATCATCGGCTGGTCGTAAACCGGCAACAGGTGTTTGTTAGTCACCGATGTCAGCGGCCGTAACCGGCTGCCCGATCCGCCGGCAAGCACTACGCCTTTCAAAATGGATTTCCTCCCTGGTTTTCTTTCGTCGAGCTTGGGTAATCAGTGGCGTTACTGTCGTGTAATTGTTCGGCGCGTGCAGCGCTGCTGAACCGTTCGTTTACAGTATCTGATTTTACGGCAAGGCACAAAGGCTGTCTAAGTCTCGGCCGTCCGCGCTTCGCTACATTGCAACGAGAATAAAAACGTCGAGGCCAGCAGATTCGTTACTACTTGATGGCGGGGGAGCGCCCGCGAGTAAATTCTTTTTCAAAACGTCCGGGAGCGAACGATAGACGATTCGCCTTTTCAGTGTTTCCTCGCTTTCGGGTTGCCGCGCGGAAACGCATTGCCGACGACGACGCAATCGGGCGTGGAATTGAGATGAGAGGCGTCATAACCATTCATGATCCCGATGCCGAGTCCTTGGAGCATCGTTGACATCGGCGGATACACATTCTCATTACTGCCCGTCACTCGATGTCCTCGCGCTTGGGCTGGCGGGAAATCTCTGGATCAGACTGGCCACGGCGGTGCGGCTCCGATGATAAGTCTGCCGGCCGCGCTTATACCACGAGCTCTCACCGTAAAGGCAATAGAAAAGCTTGTGGATTAATGAAGGGCGATAGAACAGTCCCGGCGCCTGGCGCAGCGCTCGTATCCCGACCCTGGCTGCTGCCTTGCGATTTCCCGCCGTCAGGTAATAACCGCCGGTCGTAAACAGCATGTTGACAGTGGCTTCCTTCTCGAGGGCGCGAATGTTTGGCGGCAGATCAGTGCGTGCGAAGAAATTCCGGTACATGTACTCCAACTCGGGCGCGGCTTTGTTCGCCTGGGCCACGGTTTTCGACTCAGCATGCAGGCGGTAGGTCGAAAGCAACTCGGGAAAATAAACGATGCGATGACGGATGCCGGCGCGCAGCCAGAAATCCCAATCCATGAAGTAGTAGTACTCGGGATCGAGCATCCCTATGTCTTCGATCACCGAACGCCGGATGAAAGCCGACGGTTGCGGAATCGGATTTACGCATTCACGCACGAACCACTCGTAATCGAAACCGGATCGATGTTGCGAGCGCTCGATCGGACTTCCATCCGGATTCGTAAACAACGTGTCGCCAAAGACAACGCCGACATCCGGGTTCTTTTCCAAGTAAGCAACGGCAGTAGTGACCGCGCCGGGCAGAAACGTGTCATCCGAGTTAAGCCAGGTTAAGATCTCGCCTTTCGCCCGCGCCCAGCCTTTGTTGATAGTCGGAGTCTGGCCGCGGTTTTCATGCCGCTCGATCCACGCGCGTCCATCATATTCCTTCAAGATCTCTGGCGTTTCGTCGGTCGAACCGTCATCGATAATTTGATATTCGATTGCTGGATAGTCCTGCCCCAGCACGCTCTCAATCGTGTCGCGCAGAAATGCCGCCTGATTGTAGGTTGGCGTTACGACTGAAACGAGCGGTTGCGATTTTTTTGAGGGTGATTCGGTCGTGGTCATCAATTTCTGGCGCCATGGTACTACATGAGTTACGGCGCACAAAGTGTGCTACATTTGGTCATAGTACTTTGATTACAGGTGTTTAGAGTACCGACTTTAGTCGGGCGGTTTCTTGCGAATCGAAAGGCCCAACTGAAGTTGGTACTCTAACACACCTCTTCTTTTAGAAGGTTCTAAGCTTTCATGTCCGTAGCGGTTATCACGGGTTCGTCAGGTCTCATCGGCAGCGAGACCGCCAAGTTTCTTCACGCGCAGGGGATGGAGATTGTCGGAATCGACAACAACATGCGGGCGTACTTTTTCGGCGAGGAGGCTTCGACTGAATGGAACACTGAGCAACTCAAGAAGGACCTCAAAAACTTCACCCATCACGCGATCGATATTCGCGATGAAGAGTCAATCAACAAGTTGTTTTCCGATTTGAGAAGTTCAGTGAGCCTGATCGTTCACGCCGCGTCCCAACCGAGCCACGACTGGGCTGCTCGCGAACCGTCGACTGACTTTACGGTAAACGCGAACGGGACGCTGATCATGCTCGAAGCGACGCGCCGCTTTGCGCCGGACGCGACCTTCATCTTCACTTCGACGAACAAAGTTTACGGCGATGCGCCGAACTTTCTGCCGCTCGTGGAAAAAGAGACGCGATGGGAAGTTGACGAGTCGCATCCTTATTACGAGTTCGGCATCGACGAGCAGATGAGCATCGATCAGTCAAAACACAGCCTGTTCGGCGTCAGCAAAGTTGCGGCTGATGTTCTGACGCAGGAATACGGCCGCTACTTCGGACTCAAGACCGGAACGTTTCGCGGAGGATGTCTTACTGGGCCGGCACACTCAGGCGCGGAGCTGCATGGCTTTCTGGCTTATCTGGTGAAGTGCGCGTTGACTGAAAAGCCGTACACGGTTTATGGCTACAAAGGAAAACAGGTTCGCGACAATATCCATTCTTACGACTTGGTGACGGCCTTCTGGCAGTACTTTCAGAAACCAATCCCCGGCGCCGTCTATAACATCGGCGGTTCGCGTCATAGCAACTGTTCGATGCTGGAAGCGATCGCCTACACGCAAGAACTAAACACCAAACGAATGAGCTACAGGATGTCAGACGAGGCCCGTTCGGGCGATCACATCTGGTGGATCAGCGACGTGCGCAAGTTTCAGCGAGATTATCCTGAGTGGGATTACAAGTATGACCTCAAGCTAATCATCAAAGAAATAGTTGAGGCCACGAAAGAGAGACTCACGACCCGACGGGTTACATGACTCGCGTCCCTTCCCCAAATTGAGACGCGCGACAATTTTACTTCCAGACGAATGCCGGCCTGAATGAAAGCAATCGCGCTTTTGTCTTCCGCAGCCAGTGTGGATATTTTGAGTGGCAAGAAGGCATGATTGGGAATGGTTCAGGAAGATTCTTGCGGTGCTCCCTCCTCTTCGAGGCTCGAACAAGTTCCGCGAAACAGTCCACGTAGTCATCAGTTGAACGTTGCACTGAGTATTCTTGAACGGATTCCCAAGCCGCCCTCTTCAGTTGGAGTAGCATGTTGCGATCCTTAGCCAAAGTTTGAAGCGCTGTAGCGCAACCCTGGATGTCTCCCACCGGAACCACAAAGCCATTTTCAGTATTTCCAACAAGCTGCGTGTTCCCGCTATCGATTTGAGTAACGATTGGCACTAACCCATGGCCCATCGCTTCAAGGAGAGCAACGGGCAGACCTTCGTAGTCAGATAGCAAGACAAACACGTCCAACTGGAGGAGTTGTTGCCGCATCTGATCAGGACTAAGCCAGCCCCACATCCTTACGTGCTGTTCGAGGCCCGCGCGTTTGAATGCAGCTTCGAGGTCTGACCGCTCGCTTCCCTCTCCAATGAAATGAAGCTCAAAGTCAAGCTTGTATTTGACGAGCTGCTCCGCCAGCGGGACGAATTCCATTATTCGCTTTTGTGCTTGCACCAGCCGGCCAGCATATCCAATGCGAAGAGTTTGATCGGGCGCGGAGGAATGCTGAGCAAGCCCCTCAATTTGTGAAGGCGACAAAGACGTAACGCCATATGGTATGTAACGCGCGCGGTCCGCCGGGATGGAACAGACACCGATTATTTTGTCACGGAGGATCTTGCTAACGCCGACCGCGCAATCAACGAACGGGCCGTAATGTTGCAGAGGCGTGTAGAAGGCTGAGACATCGTTGTGCGCAATTGATACCGTGGCAATCGAAGAGTCAAGTAAAGGCAACGCGACCCAGCCCGCATCAGGCGAGACGGAGATGACGTACACGTCCGGTCTCTCGGAGTTGACCCACGCGGCGAGCGCGCGCCCGCGCTCATCGGGCAGGTGCCAAGCCCGCCAGACAGTGGTGAGAACCTCGGTTCCAGAGTCCGTCAGGGCTCTCGTCAGACTTTGTTCCGGTCCAGGCTGCGTAACAACTGAAACACGGTGTCCCAACCTTACCAGCGAATCGCATAACTCAACGAGGAAGGTATGAGCGCCTCCCGTCGGCGGAATCATAAGTAAGTTGTCTATGAATACAATATTCATCCGTGAGTTTAGCAACCAATACCGCGTCTAAACGGCTTGCTTTTCGTTGGCTTTGCTAATGAGTTGAATAATACTAGCCGGCGTTGCTCCGAATCTTCTGCAGAGAAAGTCGCGCACAGCCATTAGCATGGCTTTGCTTTCGATCTTTGAGAGCCCATGCTTATTCAGGCGAACGCCGCTGATGTTACAAAGGTTCCAGGCGACTTCCTTGAACAAGTAAGGATAGGATCGGACGCGCTCACGCCAGGAAAGATGGTCCTTCATCCAGAGCAGTCGATTACGGGCCATCAAATAGGTGGCAATCAGTCTTGGAGTCGTCTTTGACACCTTGTGGTAAAGAATAGCCGTGGGGATCACATAACACTCAAGGCCGGCTTTTTTCATGCGCGAGGACCAGTCGACTTCGTCGTAGAAGGCAAAGTAACGCTCATCCATCAGACCGACCTGACGCAGCACGGATGCGCTGACAAGCAAACCACACCCGCAGGCGTATGCTGTGGGAAAGGGCTTACTGACGTTCAGCTTGTTTCGCGATTGATACTCGAGCAGCTGTCGAAGGCGTGCCGTTTCAGCTTCCCAAACTGAACCGGCATACCAGATCAAGTCGGTCTGTGGATGACATAGAATCAGGGGGCTGACCGCGCCCACATGTTCGAGACGTTCGCTCGCGCGCACTAGTTCGGATATCAATTGAGGCGGAGCGATAGTGTCATTATTGAGGATCAAAACATAGTCGGCCCCGTCGGCGAGCGCCTGCCTGATGCCAATATTATTACCTCCGCAAAAGCCCTGATTCTCGGCCTGTCTCAGCACTTTAACTTCCGGGTACTCACGCTCGATTATCGATGCTTCAGCGTTTGCCGAACCATTGTCCACCACGACGGTCTTAACGGACGGATGGTCCTGCTTTCTTAGCGACGCCAAACATTCCAGCGTTTCCGTCAAGCCATTCCAATTGAGTAGGACCACGTAAACTATCGGAATTCGCATTTAACCGTTACTCAAGATAGGTTTTCGCGTTGGATTAAGTTAATTAAACTTATCTCTGCCTTATCCGCGCCGTCAGAGCAAAAGATCCTTCGCTGCGCTGAATACCCCGTTAGAGTAGCGGAAGTAGCGCAGCGACAACAACTCTGTGAGGGCGAGGGGAACGCGCCCGAGCCGGTTCTCCGGCATGCTTGCGCGCGTGCGCCAATGCCTTATTCTCGCCTCCAACTCCGCAAGCGCAGCCTCGCAGTCGAAGGCGCCGCGCTTGGCTGCAAGCCGGTCGCGGATGACTTTGAGTAGTCGCAACTCGTCCTCGAAGAACTTCTTATACTGCTCGGCGGCACGTGCGCGCGCTGTCATTGGCTTGTACCGCTTGGGCACCGGCAAGCGAACACCGAATTGCTGGCGTGAGTGTTGGCGATACCTGATGAGGGGTTCGTCGATAGGAACCAGATCAGCGGTGGCGGCGACCAGCAGTGCGATCCAGCCATCGTGAATCAAGTTCCACTCCGTCTCCCCATAGCGGCGCACAGCCGTCTCGTATAGGGGTAGCACAAGACTTCTGAAGCGGGATCGGAACGCCATCGCGGCGCCGGTTACAACGTTCCCCATCAACTCCACCTCGAAGGCCGCGCCCCGGCTGACCATCTCTTGTTTACGCTGGTCGAAATTAATGGTGCGCCAAATGGTGTAACCAAGTGGGCGCAGGCCCTCGTCCACAACCTCTGCGTTCGTAAAGACCAGTCCCACCGCGGGCGAGCGCGCGAACTCCACTTCCATCCGCGCCAGTTTAGCCGGCAACCAAATGTCGTCTTGATCTGAGAGGGCGATAATATCTCCATTGCAGAGTCCAATAGCCTTCTCAAAGTTCCTGGTCGAGCCGAGGTTTGTCTCGTTAATGTGCAGTCGCACGGCGAAGGGCGCACGCGCAGCAAATTCACGAACGATCGCGGCTGTGTCGTCGGTAGAACGGTCGTCACAGATCACCAGTTCGTCAGGGCAACGGCTTTGAGAGGAAATGCTCTCGAGTTGCTCGCGCAGGTAGCGGGCGCCGTTGTAAGTACACATTGCTACAGATATTTTCTCTGCCATGATCTTGTGCGTCCTGTCGCTGGGGACACTTCACCTTGCGCCCATCAGGGTGCAGCGTGATATGCACCTCGGCGATGTTGGCGCGGTAGAGACTTGCCTTGATGATCATCTCGGTCCGATTCTGGCTACATATACCGCCAAATCGCATTGAGCCTTTCACGAATGACCTTTCCGACAGCTTCAGGAGAATACTCGGCCACGATGGTCGCCCGCCCGTTCTCTCCGATTTTCCTCGCCAACTGCTCGTCTCGCGAAATGCGCGCCATCCAATACGCGGCTTCGTCAATGTTCGGTTCTGCCCATTGCTGATGCGCTGGGTACGGACCGTAATCGCGACCGAGCGTTGTCAACCGATAACTGATACCGATCGAATTGTCGCTGTCCATGTAGTCTGTGTTGCCGGACCAATTGGTTGCGATCACTGGCTTCCCCAGGTACATTGCTTCTGCCGGCCCGAGTCCGAATCCCTCTGAGCGATGTAACGATACGAAGCAATCGCAGCTCGCGACCAGCGAATTGACCTCGGCGCGACTCAACATCTCCGCACGAATGAAAATGTCAGGCCGGCCATCGAGCTGCTCCCGCAGCAGTTGCATGAACGGGTGGTCAGGTTCGTTACCACTGACCTTCAGCACGAAACCCACCCGATCACCAACACACGGGAACGCCTGCTTGTAAGCGCGTACGGCGTCGATCGGATTCTTCCGCTCGGGTATGCTTTTCACATCGAACATCGTGAGAAAGAGAAAGCGGTGCTCAGGCAAACGCAACGTCCTGCGAACTGGCGCCGTCACATAAACTTTCACGACCGGCGGTATTCGCACGACAGGCACTGGCGACTTGCTAGAGATCGCATTCTTTATGAATTGGCTCGGGGCCCAAATCTCGTCAAAGAAGGTAAACACTGAGGACCATTTGTCCGGGAACTCCGATAGCTCCCAGTACCAGTTGCCAACGACATACCGCGCCCCGAGGACCGCAGCGGGCGCACACTCGAGAACACTCTCGTGATTGTCCGGATTTATGCTGATGACCGTCACATCGTAGGGCGGATTGGTCATTTCTTTTCTCGCCCACGATAGGTCTCCATGTCGCGCGTCGTTTCCTTTCTCAATATTCACGATTCCGAAGTCAATGTCAGCGGCTTCGAGCGCGCTTGCTAATCCACGCGCTGCTTCGCCCAATCCCATTTCCGCTCGGATATAGGCAACAAGATTGACGCCTAGCGGTCGCGCGCCTGCGCCGAAGCGTCGCACCATCCATCGTTTCAGTGGGGAAAGCTTACGGCCAAGAACGACGCGCTTCCGCTTAAGAAACTTGAGCACGTCGTACGCGCGCTCCTTTGCAGGCAGCGGAAGGACTGAAGAGATGATGTATTTGACACGTTGGCGGCTACGCGTTGGCTTCACGGGTTGTTCTTTCGCGGAAATGGAAATTCGTCGCGCAATTGGCGGGCTTTGGGCATTACATTTTAGTGGCCAAAACCAAATCCTGGTAACTCAAATTGTTTTTTCGCCCGCACCATGAGCCGTAGTCAACGCGGCTGATCTTCAGGCCCAGCTTTTCGTATCGATCTCTTATCCAACTCTCATCAAACGCGATTGCGGCCTCCGGAACGTCGGCCGAAATGGTTCGATACCCATCTAGCGCGTACTTAAAATCGAGGGTGCTTTTACCTCTTGCTATAAGTTCCAGCGATTCATTAAGCAGGAAGTAAGTAATCAAACATCGGCCACCATTTGTTAGCACGCGATAAATTTCACCAAGATAATTCTGAACATCGTCGGGTAGCATATGAGTAAAAACTGAGCCGGCCATCACAAAGCTAAAAGATCCATTTTCAAATGGGAATACATACTCCGACGCTTTGTGCTTGCCTTGGGCGTTGTAATGCCTGTTGTAAACGTCAATTTGCTGGAAAGTGAAGTTCGGGAACCGCGGAGTTATTTTTTCTCGGCACCAGTCAATTCCCGTTTTTGTTATGTCGATCCCACGGTAGGACGCGCGCTTAGAGAAATAGCGCGTCAAAGGCAATACTTTTCTGCCGATTCCGCAGCCCACGTCCAGCATCTTTTCGTCAGGTTGAAGACCGCAGAGTTCCTCATAAATTTGAAGGAATTCTTCTCCGTTTGCTTTGAATTCCTCCAGGCTTTGCGGCCCGTCAAACATCAGATCCACCGGCGGAACAAGTGGGGCGAGATCACCGAATAGGCGTCGTTTCTGACGCTCCGCAAGGTAGTTCCTGGCCCTTGCCTTAATGCGATTGGGAACTAGTCGTTTGACTGAAGTCGGGATGCGCTCAACGTTAAAATATGGCAAGTTAACGGATTCTTGTTTGTTACCCACTTTTATCTCCTACACATTGACCAACGGCAATTGTAAATCCAGCAAGAAAGCGGCTTCTTCAGATGGTGTCAATTTCTTATATTCACCATCGCTTTCGAACGGCTCGCCAAACTTACCAGGCATGAAGCCTTCTCTAGCGATTAGCTCCCTAGGGGAATGAGCGCGAATTTTGGATACGAACAGATTGTACCCAGCGAGATGAACTTTTCGACGCCGAACAGGCGGGCGCACTCCATGAGCTGAATGTCCATAATCGCGTTGTCGTAGAAGGATTCGCCTGGTTCGCGCCAATCCCTCCCACGATCGCCGCCAGGTGAACCACGATGTGTGGTTTTTGCTTTCCGTGTAGAGGCGCTCAATGTTCTCGCGCCTTCGCAAGTCATATTCTGCCGAGCGTGGTACAAACACGTTCGGGCATCCGCGAGCGCGCAGCTTCTCAACCACAAACGATCCGAGGAATCCCGCGCCACCCGTTACGATAACGCGCTTGTCCTTCCAATCAAATTTTTCTTCAGGCGTGCTCACGTAAAAGTCTCTTCTCTATCGACAAAAGCGTGATCCATTAACAACGCGTGCTACCGCGGCATTTGGGGCCACTTCATCGCGCGTCACCCAGCATTCCCGAGTCTCATTTTTGCGCGGCCGAAACGATACCCGAGTGAAGCCCCCAAGCGTCTGATGTAAGTCCTCAGTAGGATTGGTATCGCGAGCGCGGCAAGAGCCAAAGCGCTGCCGTAGCGGCCGCGTGACAGTGCGTGACGCGCCCCGCCCAGGCCCTCTTTGCGGATGTAGCCGTTGATGGTGGCGTTACGAATACAAAACTCAGTAACGAACATCAACGACAAGCTGGCACGCTCGGTCACACCGAGTGGCGCGCGCCAGATACATTTCAACATCTCTTGCGTGAAACGAATCCAGCTCACGGTGACGTTGCCCTTAGGATCTATGACCTGCGCCACGTCCTCGGCGCGTTTATCAAAAAACACACGATACGAAAGTGACCGCTCCGGAACTTCGGCGACCTCACCGCGCAAACAAAGCGCGGCAGTAATTAGCACGTCTCCACCCCATAACTCCTGACCAAATGTTGTTTCCTGAAGTGCAGGCGTGCGTATCAATGAATAGACATCAACCCAGTAGGTCGAGCGCGCCAGCCCCCGCAGCCGTTCCCGTGGTGTAGCGCCGACGGGACGGAGACTGCGGATGGGAATAACGTCGGTGATATCGTGGCCGTCAACGTCGATGAAATTCACGCCGGTGCAACAAAACAGCGCGCGCGGGTTGCGCTCGAGCGCGGCGACACAGCGACTCAGATATTGTGGATGACGCAGATCGTCGTGCGCCGTAAACAGAAAGTATTCTCCGCGCGCTGACTCGTAAGTGCGGACGGCGTTCCAGACCGGGCCCATATTTTGTTCGGCGCGATAATAGCGAATGCGCGCATCGCGAGCGGCGTATTCGCGGCAGATTGCTTCCGTTTCATCTTCGGAGGCATTGTCCGAGATGATAATCTCCAGGTCTCCGTAGTCCTGCGCGACCAGAGAGTCCAACGCGGATCGTAGATAGCGTGCGCCGTTGTAGACCGGCAACCCGATGCTAACCAGGCCGGGGCGCAAATCCTTTGGTACTTTCAGTGCCAACGTTTCCACTTGTCGCAGTTTACCGCAGTTCGGCGCCGCGCGCGGCAGGCACACCGCCTTGCAGGATTTCCCGCAGCGCCTCACACACAATCCGGACCTTCTCTTCCGTCATATTCAGTGCCGAGGGAAGGTTGAGGCCGTAAGGAGCAATGCGGTAACTAACCTGATTGCGCGTTCGCGCCGCGCGCGCCTGCTCCGCGTCACGGTAAGCCGGAATAGAGCTCAATGGATGAAAGAATGGGCGGCAGTCAATATTGTGCTCGCCCATCTTTTCCATAAGACATTCCTTTTTCAGCGCGAACTTCGAATCAAGCACGACGGTCACCATCCAGTAGACGGAGTTCGTATCCGGGAGTCCGTGATTCAGAGTAATGCCCTCGACTCCGTTCAACTCTTCCTGGTACCACCTGAAAATTCGCCGTTTCTGCTCCAGCAACTCTTCTATGCGTTCGAGCTGCGCGAGACCGAGCGCCGCCTGCATGCTGCTCATCTTGTATTTGTAGGCCACCTCTTGGTTGAAGAACATCTTATCGCCCGGTTTGCGACCATGGTCACGGAGGAACCGCGCGCGTTCGAAAAGCTTGTCATTATCAGTGACCAGCATGCCGCCCTCACCCGTTGTCAGCGTCTTTGAGCCGTGAAAGCTGAAAGCGCCCACATCGCCAAAACTCCCGGCCCTTCGTCCTTTATACTCCGACCCAATCGCTTCGGCAGCGTCTTCGACAATGCCGACTCCGCGCCCCCGCGCAACCTCTCTAATCGCATCCATGTCCGGCATGTTCCCGTAGAGATCGACCGGAATTACCGCCTTCGTTTTCGGTGTGATGCATTCTTCAAATGATTTTGCTGACAAGCACCATGTCTTTTCATCGATGTCCGCAAAAACAGGAGTCGCTCCGACATAAGTAACCGGCGCCGCCGAGGCAATCCAGGTGGCGTCAGGCACGATTACTTCATCGCCCGGTCCTACGCCCAGTGCCAGGAGCGAAAGATGAATCGCTGAAGTGCACGAAGGAAGAGAAATCGCGTAACGAACGCCAAGATATTCGGCGAAGGCTTTCTCAAAACGCTCGTGATAGATGTTGGCGTTACCGTACCAGGCATTGGTCACCGCATCGGTGACGTAATCTATTTCCTTTTGAGTAATAGATGGCCCAGCGACGGGTATACGTTCCATGGATTAATCCTTTTGTTGTCCGATAAGCTTTAGCTTGTCGATTTCCCTGCTGCCAAATCACTACCACGACAAACTAGATTTCGTCGGACACCTTATCAACTGACAGTAAAGTCTCTCCAATAGACAGGCGCGGAGCATAGCAAATCGCGCGCGCGTTCACCGCAGTTGGCTATCGCGTCAAGAATCGAAATATAAGGAGTAAACTCTCCATGTCCCTGCTCATATGGCACCTTCTTGTAATCCATATAGCAGACAGAAACGCCCTTGTCCTCAAATTGTTGATGATTCAGGTATCTTAGCGCACCATGTCCGGTGACGTAGACATCACAGTCTACGGCCTCGCACAGAGCAACCAGCCGCTCGGTGCTCGCCCCCTTGACGCCCATCGCCGACGAGCGGATGAACCGAGGCGAGAGCGCCAACCACTGCGCAATCTGCTCGATCGCAGTGATATTAAACTCCGCCAAATGGGCAGTCGGCTGGCTATATATTTTTTCAATCAGCTCAAACATCAAATTGAAGTAAGGTCTCCGGGCATAGGCATGGCGAATCGTTCGCAAGTGTTTTTCGCGCCACCCCTCCGGTTCCAACAGCACCACCTCGTTGAGCAGTTTGCCTGACTTTCCATGATCGATGGGGACAGTTAGCCAGGAAACACCATTGGCGGATTTGAGCTGCACCCGCGACATAAAACTTCTGCCCTGCGGAAACTGCACGTCGTCATAATGAATAAACACATCAGCCAATCGTATCTGCTCGAACAGTCCCACCCACGGCAGAAACATCGGCTGTGAAACTACGAGTGTACGCGCCATCGAATAACTTAACTCAGAAAATTCTTCGCGACTGCATAGCCAACACCGCCTCGACCGACGCCATTGCCGGAATAGAACATATAGATTTTATCCTGGTAAGGATAAAACGCCGGATAGCAAATCATTTCGGAGTCCCAACCGCTTTCCGATCTGGAGATGCCGGCTTGCTCGTCCAATCTCGTCCAGGAAATCCCATCGCTGGATTCAGCAAAACCGATGGTATAGCTTTTCGCAAGCTTCGTCTCATGGCCACGCGTCGAATACCACATCAAATATTTGTCGTTTGACTTCAAAACCCACGGCGCCGAAACAACTTCGCCGGCGAACTTGTATTCAATCACGGGTTGGTTGTATGGCTCCCAGTTTATTCCATCATCCGATTCGGCATAAAAAACCGTGTAGATAGGTTCCGGATTACCATTGGGAAATTTCCAGTCAGTGCCGGAGCAGTACCACATTTTGAAGCGATCGCCCTCCTGGATTACAAAGGGCCCACCGACCAGCAACGGGTGATTCTTGTCTTGCGCGAGGATAGGGCCTTGAAATAGACGACTGAAGGTGTCGCTGTGCTTGTCCCATGAGATGATGCCGATTGAAAGTTCAAAGCTGACAACGCGTCTTCTTTTCCAGCCACCGTAATATATGAACACTCGATTGCCGGATTCAACGATGCTGCCCGGAGCCAGGCCGGAATCATCAAAAGTGCCGGGCTCTCCCAGGTCGACAATCGGGTAATCACATATTTTGATTATTCTTGACGGCTCCTGAACCTCGACATCAATAAATGTTGGCAGCATCCGGTCGTCAGAATCTCTCGAACAAAAGAATAGTCTCAGGGTATCTTCATTCAGTCGATATGGTACCGGCCGAGTGGCATGCGTCTTAAAGAACCCGGCGCCATCGGGGCAATAGATCAGACCCTTCTTTTGCCAATTGATCTTAGCTGTCATAGGAATTGTTAGATGAGGTCGCGATCGACAAGCGTCTGGATCGACTGCGCCGGCCTAACCAGGGTGCGCTCGGGACAATCCTTCATCACGATTGCCCCCGAACCCACCACCACAAAACGATCCAACTTGATATTATCTCTTAAGGTGGCATTGACGCCCAGAAAACAATTCTCGCCAATATCGCAGTTACCAGACACAACCACGTGAGAGCTAATGAAGCAGTGATCTCTGATCGTGGAATGGTGGCCAATGTGATTGCCCGACCAGACGACGACGTTGTTGCCAATGGTGACGAACGGCTGAATGGTGTTGTCTTCGAGAATAAAACAATTATCGCCCACAGGAGTGTTGTAATAGCTCGCCCTCGGACTGATGTAGGTCGCGCAGGTGTAGCCTTTCTCTTTGGCCTCAAAATAGCGCGCCTGCCTGATCTGGTTGGTCTTGTTATAGCCGAGCGCGATGAAGATGTCGTATTCATCCGGCGAATAAGTTTTTTCCAGACTCTCAAAGGGAACCAGCGGCTTCCCATTGAACTGCGCCTCATTAATAAACTCGGCAGCATTTGTGAATGCACTGATCTGATAATCGGTGTCAGCGCTGAAGTAGAATTCAGCTACCTCAGCGACCAGTCCGGTGCCATAAATGATCAGTTTCTTCAACAGCGTCCCCTTTGTCGCGCGTAGGTACTCACTTCGGGTCTAAACCGGGTTGCGATATAGGTAGATCGTGTATTCATACAACGGATAGGAATGATCCAGTTTTAGGTGCGGCGTAATCTCGCTCAAGCACCAGGACAATAGCTCTGCCGGATTGCGGTAATAAAGATTGTTGGAATAGTAATTCACTTTAGTCGTCATGACGTTGAAAGCAATTCCGATCGTGCACAGCGAAAACATTCGGCGAATTAATTCGTTGGCAAATTGATCCATCTCCAGGCCGGCAGCTTCGAGTTTTTGCGTCAGAATCCCGTTGCACACAACATAATCAAATTGCCGATCGAATTTGTAATCCAATATGTCGCCATGAACAAATTTTCCTGAAGGTAGGTTTACCCTGGCCCACTCGATCATATTCTCGGCCACGTCGATCCCGGTGTAATCCAGATCGATGTTCTTGCTCGCGGCAAACCGCTGCAATCCGCCATACCCACAGCCGACATCCAACAGCAACTGCCGCTTCCCGGCCGCGAAATCCGCAACGCCCAGCATCTTGTCGTAACGCAAAAACATCCTGGCTTCATCTGCACCCCAATCCACTCCCTCCGAAGATGGGCCATGCAGGGAAAACTTTTCCGAGTAGTGCTCCGCCAGTGCTTTGCTAATCGGATCCATGGGTTCCTTAGCTATGATTCCTTCCGAGCGGCGTCGATGAACGGATGAGTGCGATCTCTTTCTGAAATTACGCTGATCGCCAGAGGCCAATCGATGCCAAACGCCGGATCATTCCAGCAGACTCCGCGCGCCGATTCAGAATGATAGTACGCGGACACCTGATAAAAGACTTCCGTTTCATCTTCAAGCGTTTGAAAGCCGTGGGCAAAACCTTCGGGCACATAGACCATCAGCCGGTTGCTGGCGCTCAGCTCTACACTGATCCATTTGGAGCGGGTCGGCGAATCCTCGCGCAGGTCGATGATCACATCGTAGATCGTGCCTGCCGTGCATCGCACCAGCTTTGCCTCTTCGTGAGGCGGAATTTGATAGTGCATTCCTCGCAGCGTGCCCTGCTCCTTATTGAAGGAGGTATTACACTGCACCACTTTCGGATTCAAACCGTGCGCGGCAAACTCCTCCCGGCTCCAGGTCCGCACAAAAAAGCCGCGCTCATCCTCAATCAGTTCAGGTTCGATAATGTAAGCACCGTGCAATTTGGTTTCCGTGAAGATCATCGTGGAGTGTTGGTTGCTATACGACTCGTAGCTCCGGAATCGGAATTATGAATTTGCCGCCCCGTCGCCGATATTCCGCCTGTTGTGACAGAATCTCGTCTGCAAAATTCCAGGTCAGCAAGAGCACGTGCGATGGCATTTCCTCTAATAATCTCGCGGGCGGGCAGATAGGCAGATGCACTCCGGGCATGTAACGTCCCTGCTTATAAGGGCTGCGATCGGCCACGAAGTCCAACTCGTCACGGCCGATCTGAAAATAGTTAAGTAGCGTGCTGCCTTTCGCGGCCGCCCCGTAAGCTGCCAGACGCTCCTTTCGCTGCTTCAGCGTGGCAATGAACTTCCTTAGCGTATGCTTTAGCTCTTCCACCCGGTCGGCGAAGCCGCGATAGAAATCGAGTGATCCCACACCCCACGCGGCTTCTTCCTCGAGTAGTTCCTGGACCGCCGAACTCTGCTCGCCACCGGTAGCAACGAACACACGCAGCGAGCCGCCGTGAATAGCCTGCCGCTCGACATTCTGAATCGTCAAACCGTGACGCTCGAAGAGCCGATTCATCGCGGTCAGTGAAAAGTAACAAAGGTGTTCGTGGTAGATGGTGTCGAATTCACACCGGTCGATCAGGTCCTTGACGTAAGGCACCTCGATGACCGCAATGCCATTATCCTTCAGCAGCAACCTGAGCCCGTCCACAAAACCATTAAGATCGGCAACATGCGCAAGCACGTTATGGGCGTGAATCACATCTGCTCGTTCGCCTTGTTCCACTAATCGGCGCGCCACGTCGCTGTCGAAAAATTCCGTTAGCGTCCGTATCCCCCGCTCGTTCTGCGCGACTCGCGCGATGTTGACTGCCGGTTCAATGCCCAGCACCTGGACACCAGCCTCTTTGTAATACTGCAACAGGTAGCCATCGTTGCTGGCGATCTCGACAGCCAGGCTGTTCGAACCGAAATTCCGCGAGGTCACGATCTGTTCGACAACTGCTTTAGCGTGGCGAAGCATTGTTTCAGAGAACGAGGAGAAATAAAGATACTCGCGAAACAGTTTTTCCGGCGGGACGGTCTTAGTGATTTGGACCAAACTGCATCTCGAACAGAACGCAAGATCGAGCGGATAAGCAGACTCAGGTAGATCGAGATCTTCCTCGGCAATCAGCGAATTTGCCAAAGGCGTATTGCCTAATGACAGAATCAATTCCAAACCCGGCTGGCCACAGGACCGGCATTGCAGCGAGGCACTCATTCAGTAGCCGCCCTCCAGGAAATCTCGGTACCAACCAATGGTCTTTTGTAAACCTGCGTCAAGAGTGAAAAGTGGACTCCAACTCAACATCTGGCGGGCTTTCTCGGCGCTGAGATACTGATGATGAATCTCGTTGCTCGCCAGGTTCAATTTCTCAGGTTCCATGTTGGATTCCATCAACGACATAATTTTTTTGACCATCTCTGAGACGGTGAGCTGCAGCTCGTTTGAGAAATTGAATGCGTGACCGCGTAGCGATGGCGTCTCAGCCAGTTTCTCAGCCAGCAGGACGTTGGCCGCCGCCCCGTCCTCGACATAGAAGTAGTCTCTTATGTACGTTCCATCGGAACGAATAACCGGGCGCTGGTTTCTCAATACCGAGCGGATTGTGCCGGGCACGAGCCGGTTCCAATTCAGATCGCCGCCGCCATAAAAATTTCCGCAGCGGGTTGTTACCACGGGAAGATCGTAGGTGACCGCATACGTTCGCGCTATCAGATCAGCACACGACTTGCTCACATCATACGGATGTTGGCCGTTAAGCGGCATGTCTTCGTCATACGGCAGTTTGTCGTGATCACCATAGGCCTTGTCGGAAGATGCGAGCACGATTTGTTTCACTAGCGGGCTGCGGCGACAAGCTTCCAGCAGCGCCCAGGTGCCGGCGATATTCGTTTCGAAGGTTGAAACCGGATTGCGATTGGCTATGCCGACGATTGTTTGCGCCGCCAGATGAAAGACGGTATCGACTTCATACTCACCAAGAATTCTTTCGAGCAGCCCCTGATCTTCCACCTCGCCGCGAACCACTTTGACTTTGTCAATCAGCCGATCTCGAACCAAAGCACTCTGTGGCACCCAATCGCGTACCAGACAAACGAGATCGGCGCCGCCGTCGACTAGGAAGCGAACCAGCCAACCGCCAAGCAGTCCCGTTCCTCCCGTCACCAGAGTCGGGCGATCTCTCCAAAACTCTCGGTTCGCTGCTGCGGTCAATTCCATACTTTCCAGGGAGCGTTACCGCTTTGCCAAAGACTCTGAAGCAGACGCATGTCGCGCATCGTGTCCATGCATTGCCAGAACTCTTCGTGGCGATAAGCCACGAGCTGCTTATCGATTGCCAATTGCTCGAGCGCATTAGCCTCAAGACTGCTCTCATCGCCGCTCAAATAGTCAAAGACCCCCGGCTCGAATATCAGAAAGCCGCCGTTGATCCAGCCCTCGCCAATTTGAGGCTTCTCGGTGAACTCAGCGACTAGATCGCCATTAAAGATGAGGCCGCCAAACCGAGACGGCGGCCGCACGGCGGTTACCGTGGCGATCTTGCCATGCGCGCGATGAAACTTGAGCAGCTCCTGAATGTTGAGATTAGAAACGCCGTCGCCATAGGTGGCCATGAATGTCGAGTCCTTGAGCCAGGGTTCCAGGCGCTTGACGCGGCCACCCGTGTTGGTCTCCCCGGTGTCTATCAAATGGATAGTCCAATCTTCACACTTACGCGAATGCGTCTCAACCTTGCCATTCGCCAGACTCAGCGTCATGTTGCCGCTCAGATTGTGATAGTCGAGGAAGTAGCGCTTGATAAGTTCGCCCTTATAGCCGACCGCGATGAAAAACTCATTGAATCCATAGTGGGAGTAATGCTTCATGATGTGCCAGAGGATGGGACGGCCGCCAATCTCCACCATCGGCTTTGGCTTCAGTTCGGTTTCCTCGGCGAGCCGGCTTCCCTGCCCGCCGGCTAGAATTGCGACTTTCATGAAGTTTGCATCTCCGAGACCTCAGTTTCGGAATAGATTGAGATCTGCTCGGTCTCCCAAGGCAAGATAGGTCGCACAACGCCGCCAACCGGTCCGGCGTAATCACCACGCGCTGAGTCGCCATCTAAAGTGTCAATAACTTCAAAGGCTACAGCCTCGCGCTCCATATAATGTAGTTGCGCGGGCTCAAGAGTGTTCATGGCCACGGCCACAATCATTGTTCCTTCAGCCAGAAAATTTCCCGGGATCACTACCGTGCTCCGGTACCGTCCCAGCGGTTTGGGTCGCCGTCCCCATGAAGATCTTTGATCCCCCGTAACAAAAAGCAACAAGCCTTCGGCGTTAGAAATCTGGCAGTCAGGTAGCAGTTCGTAACCGGATTGAAGAACCTCATATTCAGTTATAATCCGAACTGGTCGCCGAATATCAACAGCTTCAGAAACTTCTCCAGCATCATTGCTCACCCGGACAGAGCGTAGCCGTACTATCTCATTGCCCGGCGCCCTGCTTAAGTCGGACCACTCGCGCACGGCAGTTGTCCCCAAGTGAGAATTTAGATAACGGTTCACAACCTTATGTACCGGACCGTCCAGCACGACCTCGCCATTATCAAGCAGGATTGCTCGTGAGCAGAGCCGCGTTATCGCGGGCATGTTGTGCGACACGAAGACCACGGTTCGCCCTTGATGGCCAACACTGCGCATCTTGTCGAGACATTTTTTTTGGAAGCGGCTGTCACCAACCGCCAACACCTCATCTACCAGCAAAATCTCCGGTTCCAGATGGGCGGCCACTGCAAAAGCGAGACGCACGTACATGCCGCTGCTGTAGCGTTTCACCGGTGTGTCAATAAATCTGTCCAACTCGGCAAAGGCGACAATCTCATCGAACTTGCGCGCGATCTCTTCCCGTTTCATCCCGAGGATAGCCCCATTCAGGAATATGTTCTCGCGACCCGTAAGTTCGGGATGGAAGCCGGTGCCAACTTCGAGCAAGCTGGCGACACGGCCATACAATTCCACGCGACCGGTAGTCGGTTCCGTAATGCGCGAAAGGACTTTGAATAACGTGGATTTACCCGCGCCGTTTCGCCCAATG
>DATBRN010000220.1:0-6064 GCA_036560225.1 Pyrinomonadaceae bacterium
TTTATTCTGCTCGCGGTATATGCCTACGTGAAGACGACTGATAATGCGCGCTGGTGGCTGGTTGTTGGTCTCGGTTGCGGCCTCGCAGTGATGACTAAAGGGGCAGCAGCACTACCGCTTCTTGCCGCGCTCGTGTTTGCGGCACTCTGGGATCGAAAACAATTCGGTCGCGAGCTCGGCGCCGGTCTGGTCCTGTTCATTATCGTCGGAGGGACCTGGCACTTCGTAATGATCTATCTATATGGAAAGGCTTTTCTAAGCGACTATCTGGGTCAGCATGTATTGGCCCGCGCGGTTAGTGGAGTAGACGAAGCTCATCAGGGAATCTTCTTTTATCTTCCGGCGCTCGGCGTTTTCCTTCCCTTACTGCCTTTCGGCCTTTACAGGCTGTGGAAGGAAAAGGATGTGCCGCTGGTAATTCCCATCCTTTGCCTCTCAATTCTTTTGTTCTACACATTGATTTCGACGAAGCACGCCTGGTACATCGTTCCAGCATTACCATTCCTCAGCATTCTGGTCGCGCCTGCCCGGGGCATAGCGTTGCGCCTGTGGGTTTATGTGTTTGTGATAGTCCTCAGCATCGGCGTTACCTTTGTTAATCAGACTCGCCTGCAAGATCTTAAGGCTGCACACGCATCCATAGCGGAATTGAGTATCAAGGCGAGCCGGGACAGCGGCAGGTTGGGAGTATCCCCGGATATTGATATTGGGCCAGAGGTCCTTTTCTACTCCAATCGCCAGTTGTGTGTTGACGCGGAAACCCAACATACGATGGCTCGAATGGCACTCTGTTCTGCACCGCCGGCACACATGATCCTACCGAGTCAGGATCTTGGGCAAAGCGCAAAATTCCATTTGACGCCACTAGCTATTTCCGGAGCGTTCGCATATTGCCGCGTAGACCAGGCAAGCGTTGACCAGCAACAATCAGATTTGAAGTGACTTTGGCTTAATGAGCCCCACCAATAGTTGTTTCGGTGCTAAACCTATTCGCCATTTAATTAGGAGAGACCGTATCAGAGTCAGGGTGGAGGAAAGATTGTGGTCGAGAAAGCCTGGAGCTCGGTGGGTAATGGCTCCGGCGTCGCGAAGATTACTCGGGCTCCGGCCTCAAGCGCCTCAGCGATGTCTGCTCCCGTCCATTGACCTGAAAAACCCGATAACGCGAACAGAATCACGCGCTCTTCGGACAGCAGCCACCGACCGATGAGATCACGCAAATCCGGGCTGGTGACAGACTGATCGAATCCGTTCAACAAGCAAGTGCCGGCAACGCGGGCAAAGAGCGACTCGCCACCTGTCTTCAACACGCCGCTCAGACTCAACAAGACCCGTCCAGCCTGTTCGAAACTGTCGCGCTCGTAGAAAAAACGCGAGGTGTTGCCCTGAGGTGGAAGGACAATCTGCAACAACTGGACATCCGATTCAATCCAATCCTTGATTGCCTCAGTCAAGGGGGGCGTTTCCTGGGGTAACGGCTCAATGGCTCGTACTTCGGGGCGCGACCAGGCGCCGAAGCCAGCCAGGACCGCTGCAATTTGTTGCTGGGTGTTCAGGTTTGGATCCCGGTCTGGATCGACCAGGGCAACAACATCGACCGAGTAACGAAACTCGGACTTCGGGCCTGCGCGCTCTGCCAACTCCTTCTGCCATTGCTTAAGTCGATTCTCGATTTCAACTTCGATGTTACCAGTAACATGGACCACGTGTACCAGAGCTGCGCGGTCTAGCGGCCTGAGAGTCTCCGTAGCTTCCGGCCGCATAAATGACCACACGTCGTTGACCAGAGTTTCATTTTCGCCAAAGGCGATCAGGACTCCTCCCTTGGGATGTACGGGAGTTAATCGCGGATCGCCAGAATTCGGTTTGACGAAGCTGAGCAACCCAACCAGTCCTGCCGCCACTGGATCTAATATGAAGCCAAAGCCTGTCAATTCTTGCATTAACCGATCGAACACAATGTTCAGCCTCACCCCATAGCGATCTAACACGCCACGCAGCTCCTCTGCAGCAGCGTCGGCGCTCATCGGCTCGCGCGCTTCCCGCACCTCGCTCAGTCGTTTCTCCAGGTCGAGAGACTGAGGCTCGAACCCCAGAACTGGCTCCAACAACGGAATCAAAGGAGCTGCCAATGCAGAATAGCGTTGTAGTTCAGCTACCAGGCTTTCCTCATGTTTCTCAAGCTGTCGTACATAGCGGAATGCGCGCGCCGCGTCAGTCCGCCAGGTGAATGAGTCGCCCGTCGGGTTTCGCGTCAAAGCGCGCCCGCGTTCCAGATCGCCGATCAAAGAGTGCACCGCCTCGCGCACTCGAGCTGCCTCATTAAGGTCCAGCTGTTCGTCGAGCAGCAAGCCTTGATCCGGATCCTCGTTGGAAAGCGGCATGAAGGAAGCGACATCCTGCGGTCGGTTGGAGCCAAGTTCATTGAAGACTGCGTATAGACTGTCGGCGAGCGTTTCGTTGGCGTAGGTGCGACCGCCTTTGATTTCAAATGAGCGGGTCTTCTCCACGATCAGGTCCTGAAACACTGCCAGGGCGGCTTCTTCAGGTGGTAGTGTCTGGTCATCGATCAAAAAACTGCTGACGCGTTGACCATTGTGCTGCGCTTCTTCGTTGCGCACGAAACGGCGCAGCTCGTTTTTCAGGTCAAACAGGTGGTTGGCAGCGCTGAACAGCACCACACGCACAAACCGCCCCAGCCTATCAGCCTCGTCGATGCGTCCCGGCTTACCGAGTGTTTCCGCAACCTCCTTGAGTGCGTTGCGGACGGATTCGTCCTGGGCAACCGCACTGATGAACTGCAGGCTTTCCTCAGTGGTTGCACGCCCAACGAACAGCCGGTGCGTGAAGAAAGTGTGCTCGACCGCATAAGACCGGCCGCGGCGGGCCCGTTTGATAGCGCTAGCAACAATATCGAAGTAACTCTTATCAGTGACGAAAAAGAACAGCGCCGGCGCCTGTGTGAAGAGGTTCTTGAAGTAACGAATCACGGCGGCGAGCTGGAGTCCTCCTGGGTCATCGAGCTTGTCGAGCTCTTCCATCACCACCACCGTCCGCAACTTGTTTTGCTTTAGGGTAGTCAGGATATCTTTCAGATCGGTTTCTAGTTGCTGCAGTGAGTTGTCGTGCTCGACGGCTGTTTGGTTTCCAGACTTTTGCTGCTCGCTACTGCTGCGGCGGTACGAGGCGGTTAGACTAACGCCAAACGCGACCGCCAATGCCAGCGCTGCTCCGTGCAACCAGCCGAGAGTCGGCCCGACCAGAGCGGCCGCCTCAAACCCGACCGCCGCTGCGCCGGCGGCCCAGGCGAGGGTTTTCAATACGTTCTTATCTTCAAGCGCCAGCGCGAATTCGCGTGAACGCGTGCGCGTGCTTTCCTGTGCGCGAGTGCGCGTTTGCGCAAACTTTGCGGCGGTAGCTTTCTCGTACGCGTTATGCGCTTGCTCGACGAGCGGCTCGAGGGACGAATCTTTCTCGGCCATGCTACTGATGCGATGTGCAATCGTACGCAACAAAGCGATCAACAGGCGACGCGGATCGATGTCCAGTCGTTCCGCGGCCGTGGTTGCATTGCCCAGCGAAGCCGAAACTTCGGATACGTTCAGAACCAGAGGAAACAATCGATAGCCCTTGGGTAGTCGCTTTTGTGCACGACTGAGCGCCTCGATCAACAAGGTGGTCTTACCGGTGCCGCGGTAGCCGCTAATGAGGTAGGTCCCGCGCTTGTTCGGCTCAACGATTTCTGCGACCAGCGGTGCTATGAGAGTTTCTCTTCCGACAAACACCGCGCGAGCTTCCGGCGCCTCGTCGAGTGAATCGTAAGTTAGGGCGGCGTCCCAATCGGAACGAATGCGGATTCGCAACGGGTCAGTCATCGCAACACCAGAACTCGTGGAATTTCTGCAATCCTTTTACTGGAGAATCGACTAACGCACAATAGCTGTTTGACGGCAGTTTAAAAGTGAGATCGGGGAGGTTCAACGTTAAAAATGCATCACTACCGGTAGGAAGGTACCTTTTGGCGAACAAAGTTTGAGAATTAACGTCCCCCTTGCCGGACGATCGTCTTCCATTGGGCCGAAAGCCCTATAAAATAAGGCTTTACTTAACCCCTGAGAGGGCAGCATAATACGACCGCTTCACCGGCCCAGCGCCGGTGAACCAGTCTAGAGGCGTGACGCGTGTCGCGCCTCCGGTTCGACAAGCCCGAAGTTTGCCGAACGTTACCCCTGGAGACATTCGCCATGAGATCAATCTGGAAAGGCCACATACGGTTCCTGTTGGTAGCTATTCCTGTTCGCATCTATAACGCGATCGAGACGGCTGAGAAGATTCAGTTCAATCAGCTTCACCGCGAGGACTACGGACCGATAGGCTATGACAAGCGCTGCAAGAAATGCAGTCAGGTCGTGTCGAATGATCAGATAACCAAGGGCTACCAGTATGAGCCGGACCGCTATGCGATTGTCGAGCCGGAGGACATCGCGAAGGTCAAGATCAAAACCACCAAGGCCGTAGACATCATCGGATTCGTCGACAGATCTGAGATTCCCACCACGTTCTACGACGCTCCTTACTACGCGGGACCAGACGGCCCGGTGTCGGAGAAGCCTTACGCTTTGTTGCGTGAGGTGATGAAGCAAACAGGCAAGATCGGTATCGGCAAAGTTGTCCTCAGAGATCGCGAAGACCTTGTTGCGGTCTTCCCACACGAGGACGGTCTGGTGATGCAGAAGCTTCATTACCCAAATGAGATCCGCAGCATGAAGGATGTGCCTGAGCTCGAGGCTGCAACGAAACTCGACAAGAATGAATTGAAGCTGGCGACGACACTCGTCGAACAAATGGTCACCACCTTGCCGGAAATTGATATGGTCGATCAGTATAACCAGGCTCTCAGGAAACTGATTGACTCGAAGATCAAAGGCAAGAAGGTCGTTGAATTTGAGGTTGAAGAACTTCCCAGACTTGATATCATGAGCGCGTTGAAGAAGAGCTTGCAGCAGTCAAGCCGGAAACCAATGGTGAAGGCGACAACTCCGGCAGCAAAGAAGAAGTCGCTTACTCTGGTGAAGCCGGAAGCTAAACCGAAGGCCGTCAAGAGACGGAAGGCTTCTTAGGCGAGCTTTTGTCACGCAAACTGTTTGGGTTGAGAACAGCGAAGTCCGGTTTGCGTTACGTCTTTCGTTATAGATGAAAGAAAACAGCAATAAGGTTCTGTCCTTCCCCTCACGTGTTCCCGCGAAGGCTGACTATCAGCGCGTAAAATCAAACTATTCCATTCGCGAGATTAAAGAGCTCTTCGGCTTGAGCGAACGCACAATTCGCCGCTGGACCGAACAAGGCATCATTCAAGGTACGCCGGCGAAGGAAGGCAACGATTACGTCTACGACTTCCAGGCGCTGACGCAGTTTCGGCGAGTGCGCCAGTTGCGCTCGCAAGGTCAAAGCATTCGTCAGATTGAAGCTGAACTCCAGGGGCAGCTAAACCTGTTCCTGGGTGTTGGACGTGGAAAGCTTTCGCGGCTGCTGACACCATTTGAGGAAGCGTTGCTGCTGCATGAGCAGGGCGACGCGAAAGCCGCGGAGTCGTATCAGCAGGCAATAACAGAAGGCGATAATGTCGCGGAAGCTTATTGCAATCTCGGAATCATCAATAAGGACCTGGGTGAAATTGCGAAAGCGTTGGACAACTTTACGCTGTCGCTCAAACATGAGCCACGCCACGTCGAAGCGCATTACAACCTGGGCAATCTTTACTTCGACGCAGGCGAACTTCCTCTGGCGCGGCTTCACTACGAAGCTGCGGCGCAAATCGAGCCCGGGTTTTCTCTGGTCTACTTTAACCTCGCACTGGTCCATTACAAGCTGAGCGATCTTGCCGGTGCCCTGAAGGCCCTGGAGACCTACAAGCAACTGCGCCAACCTGATGAAGAAGAAATTGACGCCGTCAACCAGTTACTCAAGGTGATGCAGGAACCACGCCAGCGGTAAGCGCAGAGGCTAAGAGGAGGAGCAGAAAGCAGAAAGATCAGATTTTCCGTTTGTCATATCACATTTTTCA
>DATBRN010000221.1:0-16410 GCA_036560225.1 Pyrinomonadaceae bacterium
AAACTGCGTCGCCTGCGTGCTGCCGACTTCATCGTCGACGAGCACTCGATACCAGCGATTTGCGGTCGGAACGGCTTCACGATCGGCGAGGCGTACGATGGGCGGTTGTTGTAGTGGCGATGTCGCCGACGATTGAGGAGAAGTAAGCGGCGGCAAACTCTCTGTCGTTGCTGGCGGCTCCGGGCATTGCGAACTGATGAGAACAAACGGTTCTGGACCAGGATTGTCCACAGTAAGGATCGCGCCGGGTCGTAGATAGACGCCAGTCTCCGGCTGCACCGGGTAAGGCCACCCGTCTATCAAGATGGTGGCAACTCCTTGCAGGACGTAAATGATCTCGTCACATTCCTGATTGCGAAAACCGGGTGACAAGCCAGGGGCGAACTCCATCGTGCGGAGAGAGATCGCCGATGCGCCGTTGGCCCGCCCAATCTGAGGCCAAACACTTAATGTTCCATTTATAGTTGGCTCGCCGTCTCTGATCCCAGTTACTCGACAGCCGCCTTCCAATAACACAGCGTTTGGTGGCATTACTGATCATCCAATCCCTTTCCATTGAGAATTTGCCGCATACATTTTTCAACCCTGGACTCCCGAGTTTTGGATTGTTTGGGTGCAGAAAAATAAAAAATGTATGCTCTTTGCCGTCCTGGCGTCAATGCATCAAAAGCAGTTTTCAAGGCAGGGGTTTTATCTAATTTATTTTGAAATTCTTCAGGAATCTTGAATTCTGAAGTCTTTTTAAAATTCACTTTCAAACCGGCTTTTTCCACTTCGATGGCTTCATAAATATAGGCTTTCAAGATGGGTTTCATCTCAACTATTTCCCGAACATTGGTGAACCGAATCTGGCGCGCCGCCTGCACATTCTCTGTTTGTTGGATGAGAATACCCTTGCCATCCTTTAACAAGGCACCTTTGAAAAACAGAAGCGCACAGTATTCTTTAAATCCATGTATTAAAACTATGTTTCTTTTCTCAAACGTGTAACAAGGAACACCCCACTTCAATTCTTCGGTCAGCCCGCAGCCAAGAATGATCATTCTCAATTTCTCAAATTCTTCCTGCCACTTTTTGGCTCTACTTAAATATGCGTCAACCTTAGGATTCATTCTATTCATTTAGCACGACGGAACTAGAAACGAACTGCAACTGTTTGAAACAGTGAGATTAGTAATGGTGCCGAGGGCGGGAGTTGAACCCGCACGACCTTTCGGCCAACGGATTTTAAGTCCGTTCGAAGGCATCTTACCGTATCTTATGAAACGAGATGAACCAATATTTACCGGACTCGCAGCCGTCAAAGTCATGCGTAGTCCGGTTAGATATCGCGACGAAAGGTCGTCATCTTAGCGTCATCCTAAGATAAAGAGAATCACCGGCGCCGACCAAACCTCATCCGCGCTGATTGGCCCTTGAAAAATAGATCCTGGATTCAGAAATTGAGCTTCAAGGCGAATTGAATGATGCGTGGGTTATTACTAGTCGAGATGATTCGACCGAATATACCCGGCGAGATGATTTGGCCGCTGTTCGAATCAATTCCCGATGAAGGAATGGAATTGAGGTCGCTGATTGGGTTGGCAAGATTGACATGGTTGAAAAGATTAAAAACTTCGGTGCGAAACTCCAGGTTCTTGAGTTCGTTAAATGTAAAGCGCCTGGTAATAGAGAAGTCAATGTTCGCTTGCCGCGGCCCGCGTAGAACGTTGCGCCCGACGTTGCCGATGTCTGTGCCCTGCGCGCCCGCGACGGCCGCGCCGTTTGAGCTTGGGATCAGTTGACCATCCTGTACGATGGGCCGAACAAACGCGAGCGGGTTTAAAAAGTATCCCGCTGGGACATTACTGATCGCCGTGCGACGTGTCGCCCCGGGTGCCCAACTCGGCCGGGAGAGTCCGCTGTTTGGCCCGAAATAGAATGAGCCTGCGCCTGTATCCACGATGTCAATCGGCAGACCGGACATCGCGGTGACGATGCCCGCCACCTGCCAGCCGGAGAGCAGCAGCCGCCCGGCGGTTGACCCCCACGCGAAAGCCGGGCGCGGCAGGTCCCACAAGTAGCTGAGGACGAGGCGGTGCGTGCGGTCGAAGTCCGAGACGCCGCGGTTGGCGTGATTATCATGCTGGTTGCCGAGAACGATGCTTGTATCACCGATACCTCCTGGATTTACCAGGCCAACAAGACCTGCACCGCCGCCTGTGCCCGAAGCGTTATCAAGTGACCTCGCAAAAGTGTACGAACCGAGAAACTGTAAGCCGCGCGCCAGCCGTCTGGTCAAGCTCAACTGCAGCGAATTGTATGAGGACTGCGCAGTGGTCTGGTTTTGAAAGAACCCGTTGATATCAACGCCCTGAAATGGCGCTCGAAATGGGGCATTCGAAGGGGTGTTGGTTGTGATTACTTCCCGGGTGACATCATTAATGATCGGATGCTGCGGACTGGCGAGCCGCGCCTGGTTGATTGCCACCTGTCTGAATAGATTCGATCCGCGTGTGCCGACGCAGGCAACTTCAAGCACCGTGTTCCTGGACACTACGTACTGCACGCTGGCGTTGTATTGCTGGAAGTAAGGCGTGCGAATGTTGCGATCGAGAACCGTGCCGGAAAGGGCGACGCCTTGAACAAAGATGGGGAACCGGCCTTGAGAGGGCACAGGAAAGAAGGGATCATCCAGCGGCCTGTTTATTCTTCTACCGATTAGATAGGTTGGAGGCGTAGTGACTGAGGTCGATATATATTGAAAGGTCGCGCGCGAGTAGAAGATGCCATAGCCGCCACGCAAAACCAGGCGGCTTGAGGTAAACGGCGAGTAAGCGAAGCCAACGCGCGGGCCGAAGTTATTCGGATCAATGCTTCTGACTACATACTTGCCGACATTTGGCACTTCGGGCAGGTCATACTGAGGAATCACATTTCCGGCTTGAACAAATCCGCCGCCGGGTGGACCAATGGGAAGTCCATTACTATCCACTTGCGTGCGAGGTTTGTAAAGCGAAGGGTCGAAGGTCGAGAGCCGGCCGCGCGTGTCATAGGGCGGTAGGTCCAACTCGTAACGCAGCCCCAGGTTGAGCGTCAAGCGACTCGAGATTTTCCAGTCGTCCTGGACGAAGAGATTGTGATCGATGGCGCGCTGTTTACGGTCACCTATACCGTTTCCGTAGGTCGAGGTAGAAGCAATGCCGATCAGGAAGTTATTGAAGCTCGAGAAATCTATCTGACCACGAGTGAACTGCTGTTGCGCAAAGTCGACTTCATTGAAACGAAACTCGCCACCTGCTCGGATAAGTTGCTTGCCGTGCGTGATGGCCAACGTGTCGGCTATGGTCGCCACCCATCCGGATGCAGGATTTATGTTAGTTTGGGTTCCCACAATTACTCCGCCAGCGGCGGCGGAGACGCGGATCAGGCCCAAACCGGGAAACACATCGGCATTGGATCTTTTGATGCCGAGATCCGAGTCTTTAACCGGTTCGGACGGCGAAATGAGATTCCGATGCAGGTTGTAACCGAAACGTAGTTCATTGAAAGTTCCCGGGCTGAAACTGTGCACCTCCTGGAAAGCAAGGACCCTTACATTATTTGCTTCACTTGTGCCAAAGCCCGGAACGTTTGGGCCAGTACCACGGAAACTAGGCAGTGCGATGCTTGAAGGCCCGTTCGCAAAGAAGAACTTCAGCGCCAGCCAGTCTTTCTCATTGACGCGATAATCTAAGTTTGCGTTGAACTGGTCCTCGCGAAAGTGTGAGATGGCGGAACCGGAATAGCGGCCGTTCGTCTGCGGCGTCGGGATTAGGAAATGGCCGGTTGGTAGTCTCACATTCAAAAGAGCCAGCGTCACGCGGTTAATCGAGGTCGCTGACTGTCCATTTGTCAGTGTCGGTTTGAATGTTTGCAGTAACGTCTGTTCAGAGCGATCATCTGTCAGTCCCGGCGCGATGAGGATACTGGAGGAAATACTGTTCAGGGTCGACGCTCCGTTGCTCTCGCGCGTTCCCTGATACGAGATGAAGAAAAATACTTTTTCTTTCTTGATGGGCCCTCCGAGCATGGCGCCAAAGACATTGTGCTTCAAGACCGGTCGCACCACACTTGCCGCTTTCAAAAACGGATTGTTGCCGTTAAGCGCGTCGTTGCGGAAATATTCGTACACGCTCCCGTGAAAGTCGTTGCCCCCGCTCCTGGTAACGATCTGAACGTTGCCGCCGCCTGAGCGTCCAAACGTCGAATCATAAAGAGAAGTTTGCACCTTGAACTCTTGAATGGTCTCGGGTGCTGGAATT
The DNA here is from genome assembly GCA_036560225.1 of Pyrinomonadaceae bacterium. Lineage (GTDB taxonomy): Bacteria > Acidobacteriota > Blastocatellia > Pyrinomonadales > Pyrinomonadaceae > PSRF01. Next base: position 4,284 of record DATBRN010000221.1, read on the forward strand.
GCGAGGTTAACGGCAGCCCTTGTGCCCATCGTATTGGCATCAATCCCGTTTATCTGCACATTGTTTTGTGTCATTCGCGCGCCGTTCACGGAGATCGTTTGTGTGTTGCGTCCCACACCAGTGCTGTCAGGCAGATAGGTCGCCACGCCCGGGGAGAGGCTTAGAATCTGAGTGAAGTTGCGCGTTGCCAGCGGTAGCTCCGCGATCATACGCGAGTCAACCACGCGGCCGAGCTGCGGGCCATCTGTTTGAATAAGCGGCGCAATGCGAACAAACACCGGCCCAACAATTGCTTCTCTAACTGCAAGGCTCACATTAACAATTGTGCTCTCAGTGATGACTACACGAACTTCCTCGAGACTAGCTGCAGCGAATCCGGGAGCGGTGATTTTCACTCGATAGATGCCCGGCGATAGGAGTGGTACGACATAGTGACCTTCCGCATCCGTCGTAACTGTTCGTTCAGCTCCAGTCGCCTTATTAAGTACCTTCACTTCCGCGCCGAGGATCACCGCTCCGTTCTGATCCTTGAGAGCGCCCTCTATCCAGCCTGTCGTCGGGCCTTGAGCCATGACCGGCATACTTGAGAGACACATGAGGCAAGAGAGCAGGAGTAACCTAATGCGCGTTCTAATGATTATCTTACTCAAGAGAAACTTCACGGCGAGTTGTGCGCTTTGATCACAAGACAGTCTTGTAATGCTCCCATCGCTCCTTTTCCCTGGCCATAAAGGCGATGAAGCTCGGGTGCTGGCGGATGCGGTCCAGGTTGCTATCTCCAGCAAAGAGGGGATAACAGGGAAAGCCATCCTCTACCGCATTCCGCAGCCAAACGATTGCCTGATCCGGCTTGTTCATCAACGCATAGGCGGAAGCTATAGCATAAGCGGTATGATGAAAGTGGCCGTAGCCTTTGCCGATCTGCGCCGCTTTCTTAATTTTTTCCTCAGCCCGGTCATTGTCACCTGCTGCTGCAGCGAATATTGCCTGCATGCTCGTCAGGCTTCCGCCTTCATCCTGCGGATAGGCCTTCAAGGTTTCCTCAACTCTGGCGCGTGCTTCCTCTACTCTTCCGAGTTGAAACAATGCCCAGGCAGTTTGATAACCCCAAAGCGGAGGATTGAATCCCTTCGCCTCAGCAAAGGCGTTGAGTGCATCTTGATATTTGTGCTGATAAAGAAGACTCCCTCCGATTCGAAACCGCGCCCCGGAATTACCGGGATTAATGGCGACAGCTCTTCGCACCTCTTCCAGGCCTTTGTCGAGCAGCCCGATATGATTATAGACATTAGCAAGTTGATGATGCGCTTCGTCCAAATTCGGATTTAGCTCAAGAGCACGGCGATATTCCTGCACCGCTTGTTCATGTGGAAAATGGTTAGAATGTGTCCAGAGCAGGAAGCCACGCGAAAGATGTGCATCAGCCAGGTTCGGATCCAGCTTAAGTGCGGTCTCAACTGCGACAAAAGCTTTCTCTTCCCACTCTTTCTCTTCCGGCTTGAAAATAACAGCCTTGTTTCGATAAACGTGCGCGAGGTCCGCATAGGCCGGCGCGAAGTTTGGGTCAATTGCAATGGCATGCTCCAGCAGCTCGATGGCGGACTCCATGTCGGCCTTGTTTTGGAGGCCGAAGTGATATTTAGCGCGCAGGTAATATTCGTAAACTTCGGGATTGACTCTCCGAGGGCTGGAGAGGGTCGCCTGTCCTGGCGGCTTGAGCTTGAGTTGCAACCGCGTCGCTACCTCCCGTGCCACTTCATCCTGCGTCGTGAAGCTGTCGGTGAAGCTCATGTTGAAGCTCTCACTCCACAGTAATGCGCCATCTGAAACCCTCAGCAGGTTCAGGTTCACGCGCAGGCGATCGCCCTCGCGCTGAACCGTTCCGTCAAGGACGGAGTCAACTTTCAACTGCTGACCGGCTTCCAACGAACTGGTTTCCTGGTTGGCGTACTTGCGCACAGCGCTGATGGGGCGCACGGTTAGTTCACTGATTTGACTGACCCTCGTGATGATTGTGTCTGCAAGCGGCAATCCAAGATAATCGTCGCTTGGACCTTTGTTGACTGACTTGAGGGGCAGCACGGCGAGCGATTTGATTTCCGGTTGGCGGGTAGGTCGGGCGCTGCGAAAGAAAAATGCGTAACCGAGCACCGCGATGATCCCAGCAAGCCCGATGAGGATCGCTGCTAGACGGCCTCGTGTAACTCTCAGGAGCGGCGCGGCGCTGGCATTAACAGATGGCGATTGACTAACCAATGCGGGAGGCCCAGCGCGAGACATAGCCCCAGCGTTCACGACGGTCGTATCTGGAGTTGGAAGGTCTGCGTCCTGTTCGGAAGATCTTTCCGCGTGATTCAGGCTGTCTATACCTTGCGGCGGCTCTTCAACGACCACTGGTGACCTGAAGTGCTCTTTCACTACCAAATCGCCGTTGTCGCCCTCTAACTTCTTCACCCTGGCAACAAACCGATAGCCTCGCTTCGGAACAGTCTCGATGTATTGTTCGTCGGTCTTTTCGCCGAGCGCAGTCCTCAGAGTAGAGATATTTCGCGTCAGATTACCTTCCTCAACAAAACTGTCCGGCCAGACTACCTTCATCAGCTCGTCCTTTGTCAAGACGTGTCCGCTGTTATCAACGAGCACTTTGAGAATGTCAAAAACCTTGGGCGTAAGCGGAACGGTCTGCCCTTCGCGCAATAGAGTATGTTCCGCTGGGTCTAACCGGAACGGGCCGAATTCGTAAAAATATTTGGCTGGCCTGCTAATCACTGCTTTTCCGAAGTTTCCGATTTCTTTCCGAGATCTTTCCGACTTCCCGAAGGACGTGTTCGTAAGGCGGTAGGTAGTCTGGCCGAGAATTGAACTCAGTGTAGTGCATTGAAGCTCAGTTCACGAATCTCGGATGGCTCTAATTCTACCGCGCTTTGGTCCGAAACAACGAACTGTTGGGGACAAGGCAATGAGAACAAGAGCAAAGAATCAACATCGATTCTCAAAAAGGAGAAATTACCATGTACAAGCTCAAGAACTCTCTCATCGCTCTCGCAAGTTTAATCGTCGTGATAGCCATGGCGTCCGCCGCTGCCGCACAGGAATTCTCTGATTGGTCGGCGCCGGTTAACCTCGGGCCACTCATCAACTCCGCCGTCAACGAAAATCATCCCGCCATATCGAAGGATGGCCTGAGCCTTTACTTTTCATCCGAACGGCCGGGCGGATGTGGGGGCTTCGACATCTGGGTATCGCAGCGAGCCAGCGTGGACTCTCCCTGGGAGGCGCCGTTCAACCTTGGCTGCACTATCAACTCCAACGCCAACGACCTGGGGTCCAACCTTACTACCGATGGGCACTTACTCTTCTTCCACAGCTTCCGCGCAAACGATAACTGCGGGGGCGGCGATATCTTCTATACGCATCGCAAGAACCGCCGCGATGATCTGGGTTGGGAAACACCACGTAACCTCAACCGCTTCGGGCGCGATCCGGACGAGAGTCTTCTGTGTGGTGCGATAGGCAGCACTATACTCGTTAACACTCCAAACACCGATGGCGGCCCCAACCACTTTCAGGATGAAGCGACCGGCGTGACGGTGCTGTACTTCACCCGCAGCGATCAACCCACAATGCTGGGGGACTTCGATATCTACACGGCTACGTTGGGAGCAGATGGGACATGGGGAATGGTGGCCCGAGACAACGAGCTCAGCACCACGCCCTTCCGCGACACGCGCACGGCGATTCGCCGTCGCGATGGTTTGGAGATGATTCTCTCCACCGAACGCCCGGGCGGTCTTGGCACTACGAGTCGTGACTTGTGGTTTTCGACGCGAGGCAGCACGTTTGATCCATGGTCCATACCCATGCTCTTGCCCAACGTCAACACCACCGCTCTTGAAGGAGCTCCCGCACTTTCCTGGGACGGCACCGAGCTCTATTTCCTCTCGGGTCGTGCGGGCGGGTTTGGGGGCAACGACTTCTACCTCAGCACGCGGACTAAGGTCACCGGCCCACCGCAGCCGTAAGACGTCTCGTCTAGCGGCAAAAAGCGGTCAGCCGGCGGAGCTGTCACTCCGCTGGCTGACCGCGGCGGCCATTACCTCCGGGCACACCCTTTAGAGATCGTTTCATGATGTCATCTTAGCGGCATCCCTGGCTCCTGATGCTGTTGATTCACAACTTTTGAAACGAACTGCAACTGTTTGAAACAGTGAGATTAGAAATGATGCCGAGGGCGGGAGTTGAACCCGCACGACCTTTCGGTCAACGGATTATAAGTCTGTTTCTTGGGTACTTACCTCATTCTACTACGCGTTACCAAGTGTTATTTACCGACGTTTCAGCCGTTAAAGCAAGTTACGTATGGCTTGGTACAAACACATAACCCCCTCATCTTCCCCTCATCTCGCTAGAGGTAGATTCTGAGAAGAAGATACTCTGCTGTCGCTGTCCTTACTTCTTTTTATAACATTCGGAATGACAGTAGATACTGAAGCCAAAATGGATGACCAGAACCCGAAATCCGATGGAGCTTTCGCGCCAGACGCTATCGCGGGTTCGTTGATGCTGTAAATCCAACAACGCTTCCTCATTTTCGGTCTGAACGCAGTGGAGCAGTTGTCCATGGTCACGCCAGCGACGCTGGCGCGCAGAGCATAGTCGTCCATCTGCGAGCGATCGAATGGCGGTAGATCAGAATCGGCGACAACATCCTCGGCTAGATAGCGCCCACGTGCCTGGGCCAGCGTAATCCGTTCCGACGGTAAAGGCGTTACTTGCGCAGTAACAATCGCGATAGCTTCGGCAACTGAAATCATTAGCAGCAGTTTAGGAGTATGCAGGCGAAACTTCAAAGCGACTACGCGTCACGACAACGGGCAGCATCTCGTGTTGATGTCGGCTGCTGAATGTCGACTACGTTGTCTATTTTGGCCGAAACCGGCGTCTCAGCAGGTTTGGTTACTGTGGAAGTCTACCGTCCCGAGCGGTACCGAATGTCTCCACGGACGCTCAGCTGCGTTCAGTTGGCTGTGAGCCCAATACGTCGCAATAGGTCATCCAAGCGAGGGTCTGAACGCAGCGGATCATCCGCGGGAAAGACCTTCAGCCAGGTCAAGTAGTTCGACTGCTCCTGGTATGCCTTCTCCAGCCAGAAGAACGCCTGGTCTTTGTCGCCTAAGCCAATATAGACATTTGCGAGAGCTGGCGGCGTCACATAGTGATGACGTTTGAGTTCCAGCAGCTCATTCAAGATCTTTTTGGCTTCAGCTTTGCGCCCGGCGAGGCCATAATTCATTCCCAGGAATCCGAGCGCTCCCGTGGTTCTCGATATAGCCACGGCTTTTTCAGAAGCCGCAATGGCTTCCTGGAATCGCCCGCTGGCAGCATAAGTATGACCCAGGTACCAGTGAGCTGAATAATTGTTTTGATCCATCGAAATAACTCTGTGCAATTGCTCAATGGCCTCATCATAGCGGCGCGCGTTCTCGAGTAGAAATCCTCTCAGCGCGCTGATCGATAGTGAAAAGGGATCTAACTCCTGCGCGCGATTCGCCTCAGCAACTCCTTCCAGCATCCGTCCCTCCGAAACGAGGAGGGCGCCATAGCGTAAGTGACCAAAGGCGCTGTTGGGATTTAGCTCAATTGCGAGTTTGAACTCTTGCTCAGCCGCCGCCCATTCCCAATTGAAATGCTTAACAAAGCCAAGAGCGACGTGAGCTTCAGCCAATTCATTATCGAGCGCAAGAGCTTTGCCGGCTGCCTCCTCTGCCTGGCGCCTCGAGTCTTTAGGTGGCAGCGCGCTTATCTGTTCCGTGCCGAGAGCTGCGTAACACTCGGCCAATCCAACGTAAGCCAAAGCATAACCGGGATCTTCCTTAATTGCGCTTTCGTAAAAACTTATCGCTCTGTGCAAATTCTCGTCTGTGTATTTGTTGAAATACAGAAAGCGCCCCTGCAGGTAGTCATCAAATGCCTTGCGGTTGACTGGGCGATTAGTTGTCAGGCGCGCTCGCTCGGCGGGCACAAGCTTGATCTGAATCTCGCGAACGACCGCCTCAGCGATTTCGCCCTGCATCGCCAACACGTCGCGCAAGTCACGATCGTACGTTTCCGACCATATGTGGCGGTCAGTGGCGGCCTGGATCAGTTGCGCGCGTACCACGACGTGGTCACCCGAACGCTGAACCGTGCCTTCAACTAACGCATCAACCTTTAACTCGTCGGCGATCTCGCGCAGAGACTTTTTCGAACCCTTATAGTGCATGGCTGAAGTTCGCGAAATAACCTGCAGCCCTCTGATTTTGGCGAGATCGCCGATTAGCGCGTCCGTCATTCCGTCGGCAAAGTATTCTTGAGACGGGTCGCCGGAAAGATTCTCCAGCGGCAACACGGCGATGGAATCGATCGCGGCCGGGTGGGAACCCAGTTGCGCTCCTCTTCTGCTCGCACCTACACGGAAGTAAGCAAGCAAGGCAACGCTGGCGGCGGCGATGACAAGTAGAAGCGCCGCCAGCGCAACCGATTTGCGCTGGCCGGACAAGAGTCGCGCCCGAGACGGCGCTGGTAGAGCGAAGCGGAACGGCCTGTCAACGCCGAGCGTCACCCGCAACTTGCGTAAATCTTCTGCGAGGTCGGCGGCCTTCGCGTATCGGTTACCCTTATCCTTTGCCAGCGCGCGGCTAACTACGTGTTCGAGCTCGGCGGGAACGCCGCGTCGCAGCTTTCTTAGCGGCATGGGCTCGTGGTGCAGAATGGCAGCCAAGCGGTCGGTCGGTGTCTTCCCTAGAAACGGCAGCCGACGCGCGACCATTTCGTAAAGGATGACGCCCAGCGACCAGATGTCAGCGCGTGCGTCCACTTCCTGCCCTCGTGCCTGCTCAGGAGACATGTAGGCTGTCGTACCGATGACCACGCCCGTTGCCGTCTTAACCCAGGACTCCGAGTCCCGATCCCCTTTCGGCCCGGCGTACTTGGCGATGCCGAAGTCCAGTATCTTCACCAGCCCATCGGGCCTAATCATGATGTTCTCGGGCTTGATGTCGCGATGGACGATTCCGGCAGCGTGCGCCGCTGTCAGAGCGCCGGCCACTTGCAGCACAATATCTATGGCGGCGCCGAGCGGTAGACCCCTGCCGCGCATGCGAGTTCGTAGTGTGACACCCTCAACGAATTCTGTAGCGATGAAGTCGCGGCCTTGCCAGGCGCCAACTTCATAGACCGTAACGATGTTGGGGTGATTTAGGGCCGAGGCAGCACGCGCCTCCTGATGAAAACGCTGCAACTGGTTTTTGTCATTCGTGAAGTGTTCGGGCAAGAGCTTCAAGGCCACGCGGCGGTTAAGCGCCGCATCCTCTGCCAGATAAACGCGTCCCATCCCGCCCGTCCCGACAAGTGACAGCACGCGATAACGTGCGATCGTTTGGCCTGTTAGTGAGTTTGCTTCGCCGGTGGCAAGCATTTCAGCAGCAACTGAGAGCGCTGGCGCCGCGATAAAGTCTTTCCCCACCTCGTGCGAGTTGATGAGCGACTCCACCTCATGACGCAACTCCATATCGCCCGCGCAACCGCGTTCGAGGAACGCGGCGCGCTGACCCGTGTCAACCTCAAGCGCAGCGTGGAACAACTCGCCGATTTGCCGGTAACGTTCAGGCGTCATAAAAACAGTAAAGAGTGATGGGTTATGACTGATGAGTTATGAGTAATGAGTGATGAGCGACTTGCGAAGATAACTGTTTTAACTCATCACTCATAACTCATCACTCATCACTTTTCTGCCAGTTCGCGATGGAGCCAGGCGCGGGCGAGGGTCCAGTCGCGCCTCACTGTGCCTTCCGAAACCTTCAAGACCTCCGCGACCTCTTCGTTCGTCAGGCCCCCAAAAAAACGCAACTCTACGACCTTGCTCTGCCGCGAGTCGAGTTCGGACAACGAATTGAGTGCCTCATCGAGTGCGACCATATCTGTGCCGCTATCGTCAGCCACGATAATCGCTTCGTCGAGCGTCACCGGCCGCGCCCCTGCCCCGCGCTTGTGGTAGCCGCGCGAACGCGCGAAGTCAACCAGGATGCGTCGCATCAGCTGTGCCGAGACGGCGAAGAAGTGTGCGCGATTCTGCCAGCGCACGTTCTTCCAATCGATCAATCGAACGTAGGCCTCATTAACGAGGGCAGTGGTTTGCAGGGTGTGGCCCGTACGCTCGCCACTCATGTAATGGTGCGCAAGGCGGTGGAGCTCCTCGTAGACCAGGGAGGTTAGCTCGGCGAGGGCCGACTCGTCGCCGTCGCCCCAGGCGACGAGCAGCTGCGTGATCTCTTTCGGCGAGTGCGTCGTCATGCAAACACCCTGTGCGCAGAAATGACCACGTCTATCCCGCGTCCATCAGCTCCTCCCCGCCAGGGTCTTAAAAATTTCCGCCGCCGTTAGCGCCTTTGCCCGGCGTTCCCGCCTTAAGGGGTGGAGATGACAAAAGAGTGGGGGGTACGATCAGTTGTCAGCGCTTTCGCAGCACACATTCTAGTGGGGCGGCGTTGGACGAGGCAAGATCTCGCCCGAAACAGCTTGTTGAGATGAAAGGCGTGATGCTCTTCAGCGGGTGCCGACAACTTATTCGGGTCAACGCGAAGCACAGCAGAGAAACGAATCCGGTCGGGAAATGTTTTTCACCGATTTTGAATCCGTTAAAAGGAAGGACATGGTGAAGTACTCAAGGCGCGAGTTTTTGACAACGATAAGCGTGGCCGGCGGCGCCGTGGCTATCGGGGGCTTGGTCCCCAGCTGGCTCCGGCATATTGGGAGGCCTGAGGCGACAATTGCGGCGGACTTCAAGGCGCGGATGGACTTTGCCCTGGGCAAGGCCAAGGCGCTCGGATGCGCGTACGCAGACATGGAGATCAAGCGTTGGCGCAATGGATACATCTCGCGTCGGGCGGGATCCGGACCGAATGGAACAATCTCCGTTTTGCCCGAGATCGAGAGCGAACGGCTAACTTTCGGCGTCGGCGTCGTTCACACGGGCGGTTGGGGCTATGCGGAAGGCTCCACTCTCACGAAGGACGAGATTATCCAAACGACCGCACGGGCCGTGACGATAGCCCGGGCTAATGCGGTTCTCGCGGATGGACCAGCCACGATTATTCCCAGATCCACCAGGACCGATCGTTGGGCCACGCCCCACGATCCGTTCGATCGACCGCTCGACGATCAACTCGCGTCGCTCGTGGCGCCGAACAATCATTCGGCAAAGACGTTTGCCGCCGAGGAGACGTTTTTCGTTTCTTCCAAGGGCGCTTTTGATCACTCCGCAAAGCTCTCTGTGGCATGAACACTTAACTGGTTCTCAGAGAACCTCGCAAATACAGTACATCCGCACATAACGGAGGAAGGGCGATGCCATACTTTGATCAGCCGATCACGCAGGGAATTCCCTATTTGATCAACGTCGATAACAGTACGGGGGGCAAGACCGCCATTACGATCCTTAAGATCAACAGGCGGGACCGGTTCGCCGCCGCCGAGCTACGCTTTGTCGATCCGGGTGTTCGCACGCAACTGACCGAGACCGTGGAGCGCGGGATCGATCGCGTCATCATTGCGGTGCATCCGCCGGCGTTCAACCAACTTGGGGTCGAAATCAAGCAAGGTGCAGTGTCCTTTCCCCAGAGCTGCAACGGCGACATCGAAATCGTGTTCGACACGGTGCCCTGATCAACTGGAATCGATCGCGTCTTCGTCACCCAAGTTGTTCCAGCCGATCTTCGAAAGTACTGGAACGGGGCAACGGTGAGGAGGTTCTCGGCAGTCAAGCTGGCGTGTTGCCGAAACCGTCGAAGCCCCGATGTCGAAAGGCCTGGCGTACGATTTGGGCCATACCCGCTTTGTTTGTTGTCGAATGATCGCTGCTCTGGTGGACCAACGAGTTGGATCGCCCGCTAAAGCGTTGCGTGGACAGTCCGAGACTCTTCCAGTAGCCACATCTGCCGGCGACCTACCAGACCTCTGATTAATTCTCACCGTAGTCGCAAAAAAAATTCTGGCCTTTAGCGTTTTCGCAGGCCTTTCCCGCCTTAACGTGCAGAGAGTTAGTGGTCGAGCCCGCGCGTTCTTGAATAAGCCACCCGCGCAGCTGGACCGTTCAAATGATTATCGGTGGCAACAAAGGAGGAATGATGAAGGCAACAATAACTAAGAGGCGATTGGCGATTCTATTGACGGTAACTGGCGTCTGTGCGTTTGCCGGCGCGGCTCTGGCGACTCCGCCCTCCGGGATTGTGAGCTCAACAGTCGTGGCAAGGGCAGGCTTCGTAGATCCGGTGGACATCAAGTTCAAGGTCGACGGAGGGCCACAAGAAGTCATTAACGTGCGTGATGCTCAGCAGACAGTCATGCAGCAAATCGTGATTGGACCAGGAGGCAGCACCGGCTGGCACAGCCACCCGGGACCGGTAGTCGTCCTGATCAAGGCCGGTGAGCTGACCTTGTATTCGGGAGATGATCCGACGTGCACAGGCCGCACCTATTCAGCAGGTCAGGCGTTCATCGACAGCGGTCAGGGCCATGTTCATATCGGGCGCAATCAGAGCGCAAGCGAGAATGTTGAGTTGTGGGTCACCTACTTCGACGTGCCGCCCGGTGGACCATTCCGACTCGACGCAGCGGCCCCGGGGAATTGCCCATTCTAATCCGCAAGAACGGTTTGAGGAGAGAGCTATGAAGTACCCAATCAAATTTACGTGTCTGATCAGTCTGGCCCTGGTGCTCGTACCGTTTTCGAATAGCCGCAAGGCGGGCGCCGAGAAGATCGAGCACAATATCCTCAAACACAATATTAATGTTCCATTTATATTCGAACCGAACGTGGGCCAGACCGATCCGCGCGTACGCTATCTGGCCCACATTGCCGGCGCCGATTTTTATTTCACTCCTGACGAAGCAGTTTTCCGCTTTGTAAAAGGTAAGAAAGGCCACACGCTTCGTCTCGCCTTTGTCGGCGCTCAGCCGGCGCCGCAGATCGAGGGCGCACAGCCAAGCTCGGGCAAGGTCAATTATCTGATTGGCAACGACAAGAAGAACTGGCGCACCGATCTTCCAACCTTCGGGGAAGTCGTTTACCGGGATCTCTGGCCGGGCATCGACCTCGCATTCCGTGGCGAGGTCGGCGCATTGAAGTATGAATTCCGAGTTGCGCCTGGCGCAGATCCTGGAAACATTCGTTTGGCCTATCAGGGTGCCGACCATCTTTCGCTAGGTCGCGACGGCGAGTTAATTGTTAATACTTCACTCGGCGTCCTGCGTGACAGTCAGCCCGTGAGTTATCAGGAACATCTGTTGACACGGATCCCGGTCTCGAGCCGGTATGCGCTGGCAAATGACAATTATGGTTTCGAAGTCGGCGCATACGATCATTCGAAGCCGCTGATAATCGATCCGGGCCTGGATTATTCAACGTACCTCGGCGGAAGCGGCCAGGAACAGGGCTTCGATATCGCGGTTGATAGTGGCGGCAATGCTTATGTAACCGGAAGTATTTTCTTGTCGCCGGATTTTCCGACAACCGCCGGGGCGTTCGACAGAACGGCGGATGGAAACCAGGATGGCTTCGTCACAAAATTTGATCCCTTCGGCGCGCTGGTCTACTCCACTTATCTGGGTGGCAGTAATAGCGAAACTGGTGGCACCGGCATCGCCGTTGACTCCTTCGGCAATGCTTACGTCGTGGGCATCACACCTTCTCTAGATTTTCCTACTACGCCCGGGGCCTTTGATACGACGTATAACGGATCCACGGATGTCTTCGTGACGAAGCTAAATCCTGCCGGAAACGGGCTCGTATATTCAACCTATCTTGGTGGAAGCCGGAACGAGGGAGGCGCTGGCGACAGCATTTCTCCCGACATTGCGATTGATGCTTCAGGCAATGCTTACATCACTAGCAACACAGGCTCTCAAGATTTTCCTACTACCGTCGGAGCATACGAAAGGACACCGAAAACGCTATCCGCCGGGTTCGTCACCAAGTTAAACCCCTCGGGTAGTGCGCTCGTCTATTCAACTTACTTCGGCGGTGGTGGCAGCACTGTCAGCTGGGGACTTGGTATTGCAATCGACGGTTCTGGCAGCGCCTACGTGACCG
>DATBRN010000222.1:0-4947 GCA_036560225.1 Pyrinomonadaceae bacterium
AGATAGAGTGCCCGGACAGGCCCCGGCGGCATGCCATCGGACTGGGTGAACATGCGGAAGTGTCCATCGCGGTAGCGTGCCAGGCCTCCCTCATAAAATCCCAGCCAGAGATTACCGGTCGCATCTTCGCGATAAGCTGTCGGTGGGCTGTAGCGCGGCAGTCCTTCTGCTTCAGAATAAACGTGAAAAGACTCGGTGGCTCGCTCCCAGAGAACCAGGTTAGCCACTGGTCCCGCGATGCTGATCCAAATATCACCGCGCGAGTCTTCAAACAAACGGAACACGTCGGTGCCGGGCAGTTCGCCATGCTGCTGGTTATAGAAGGCCTTTGGGCGCGCGTGTGCCAGTTGCTCCACACTGGTCACACGCGGGAAGCGATAGAGCCCGTAGTAAGTGGGCACCCACCACTCCCCGGTGTGGTCCTGAAAGGTGACCTGATTCCAACCCCAGCCGAAACTCTTGATCTTGCGAGGTAACTGAAGCCTGACGGCGGCGAATCGTTGGCCGTCGAAATGATTGATGAAGGGCTCGAGATCACTGGTCACGCATAGTTCTCCGCTCTGATTTTCAAAGACAGACATCACCTTGGCATTGCTTAGACCATCCACTTTCCCGAAAGTGGTAAAGCCGCTCCAGGTGATCTTCATCGCCCCGGTTGCGCTTGCCAGCCATAAGTTGCCGTCAGGATCCTCGGCTTGCGGCGAGACGTAGCTGTTGCTTAGTCCCTGAGCCGAGGTGTAGCTGCGGAACCGCCCATCGCTAAACTCGGTCAGCCCGCCAAAAGTGCCGATCCAGATGTGCCCGTCGGCGGCCTGATATATGCCCCCCACAATGAAATCGCTGGCGAGTCCATCAGCGGTGGTGTAGCGGCAGTCCTCGCCTGGCGCCGCAGGCAGGTGCACTCCATGATCGCGCGAGCGCTCTCCGCGTGCACACCCAGCCAGTGTTCGCGTTACGAGGCTATCCCCCGCGACGATCGATGACGCAGGTTCCGGCTTGAACACGACGAGTCCCGCTCCTCCGCGGTGCGCAATCCAGAGCCTCCCTTCAGAATCAAACATTAACGACTCGACGAGGTCGCCAAGCGGTTGAATCGCGTAGCGAACGATGCGGCCGTCGGGCAGGCGCCTCACTAAACCCCTGCCTTGAGTACTGACCCAGAGGCTGCCTTCGCTGTCCTCGATCAGAGCCCTCACAGGTACTTCTGGCTGCTGCAGCTTCAGCTCGACTTGACGAAAGATGGTCTGACCATTCGACTCATCCAGGCGAAATAGACCAGCATCGGTGCCAGCCCAGATTTGTCCCGCGCGATCTTCATAAAGGAAGTTCACGCGATTGGTTGCTGGACCATCACCAACCGGATATGCGGTGAAGAGATTGCGGATTTGAGGTCGTTGATTCGGCATTGGGGAGGGATTGAAGCGGGCCACCCCGCCGCCATTGGTCGCCACCCAATAGATTCCGCGACGAGTCTCGAGCAGGTGGTTGATGAATGGATGAGGCAGTCCGTGTTCGACTCCATAGGTGGTGAACTCGTAGCCGTTGAATCGGCTCAGACCGTCACCGGTGCAGAACCAGAGAAATCCGTGCGAGTCGCGAACGATTCGCAGGATAAGGTCGCGCGGCAATCCGTCGGCAGTCGTGTAGGTGCGCACCGGGAGCTGTTGACCAAAGACGCTTCGCGCGCCGGGAAGGAGCGACAGCGTCATGCACGATACTGTGACCAGCGTTGCACCGACGATGACCCGAAGTGAGTACCTTTGGCCTATCATTCTTATTACATGGCATGATACTGCGCAGTAATGACAGCGAGAAGCTAAAGCATCCTGGGAGATGCGCAGGAAGTTGGCGTCCCAAAGCATTCCGAGTTGGAACCAGATTGTTTCGTGGCTAAAGGAAATGGAATCGCTGCGTGTTCTTGAACTATGAGTGATATTAAATGCATTCTAAGTGGACGAAGTACCGGACTGTAAGCATCCCAGTAGCACAAAAGCGTTTCACTTGAGCGTGTGAGACTCTCGCTCGAGTGCGGAAGCTTTCGCGCAACACGCCAGCCTCGCAGTTCAACATTGCAGCCAGCGGAGGGAAGCAGTGAATGTAGCTAGGTAAGAGCAGGGAGTTAGACGCCGGCGTCCGGATACGGAAAATTTGTAGGCTGGGGTAGCGCAGGATTCAAGTGAGTTCGTATCGCAGCGTCACATACGGCATAACCCCAGTTGATGATCTGCTCTTGAAGAGTCGCATCGAGTGCCTTCAATCGCGTCGCCGTATTCGCAAGCAACAATGTCTTGTCAAAAGGACAATTCATTGCTGTCACTAAGTTGTAATCCGCGATATTAGTGCGGATTCCCCAATAGGTTCCTTTGCGCAATCCGAGTTGATATGAACCTACAACCTGCCGTTTGCGAAGGCTGCGGACTTGCGTGTCGAGGAGGTTAAGGACTCGGTAGACGTGCTCTAACCACTCGCGTTTCGGTTTCGGTTCATCGGACGAGCCGCCGCCGCCATCACTAACCAGAATGGTTTCATAAGCCTTCCAAGCGGTTTCTAAACCAAGATTGTCATAGACACCGCCATCCGTGAGAACTACCTCTGATGTGTAAGGCTCAATTTGCAAATCGCCTTTCGTAGATAGATCGAAGTCAGCAGGGTCGAGCTTGAGCACAACAGGCGAGAGAAACGGAGGGAACGCGGAAGAAGCAGCAACCGCAACTGCCAGATCGAGTTTCGGATTCCTGATTAGTCCAACGCGATAGTCACCCATGAACGGTTTACTAAACCGCCATAGAACATTGTCTTGAACATTCGTGGCGTTGATTACGAATCTTGGGCCATTGCTATCGGATGGCAAATCTTGAAGAGTCGCATTGCCAAACAAATGCTTGCGATAAGCCGAGGCTATCTCATCCGCGATCGTTCTTCTCGGTAAGAGAATACCTTTGATGATTGAACCCTGGTCTATCGTGTCATCAGCCAGTTGTCTTATCGGTTTTACAACTAACTCTTCAAGATTCGTCGCTACGTTAGTTTCGTTGAATTGAAGCCTTTTCCAATGCAGTCCAAGAACACCTGCGGTGATTGAGCCGCCAGACACGCTTGAGATGCGAACCAATCCGCGAAGGAGTCCGACTTGATTCAGCCGCCACAGCGAACCTAAGTGAAAAAGCATCGCGCGATAACCTCCGCCAGAGAGGCAAAGAGCCATTCCTGGTATTGGCTGCGCAAGCCGATCGTCGGTCTTGAGAAAACGAACTGGCTGAATGTTGTCGGTGGCTTTAGGAGAAGATCTTTCTTCCATTTCGCTCCCTATCTTTCAAGAAGATGGCAAACCAGTTGCGCACGATCGTCCCATAACGCATCGGGACACGAGTCTCCCCACTACGTTGGAATGCCCATCCGCCGGAGCAGGTCGGCGAAGCGCGGGTCGCTGCGAATTGGATCCCAAACGGGTTCGTCTTTATAAAAGGATCCGATCGCTCCCGAGGCTAAACCACGTTCCAGCCATGAAAACGCCATTTCCTTCTCGTTCAAGGTCGCATAGATTTTGACAATCCAGCAAGAGATTCCCAGGTTAGTTCGCGAGCCTTCGGAAAAAGACCAGGAACTCTTCAGCGATTGGATATTGTGATGGTATGGTCACTCAATGAAACCACAACGACAAACGGGGGCCTACTACGGAGTTTCTTCTCCGGTCCACCAGGTTTCGGGATTACGATTGACTGAGAGAAGATACTCGCCTGACTTCCAGACCCCGAGTCACTCACATTCGGAAGCCTACTTCTGCATGATCTTAGATGGCGCCAGCAGGCAGACCTACGGCTCGAAGAGCCGCTTCCAAGAGCCGCTGACGACAACGTTCTTTCCGCCGAATGAATTGCACTCAGAGTCCTTTGGCCCTGACGGCTGTCGCATTTTCAACATTGAAATGGATGCTCGTTGGTTGCGCCATTTCCGTGACTACTCAGTGATTGGCGAGGAGTCAAGCGACTTCCGGGATGGCTCGGTAGCCTGGTTGATGAGCAAGCTCTATTACGAGTTTCGCAGAATGGATCGCACATCGTCCCTGGTGATCGAAGGCCTGACGCTCGAGATCATAGCTGAGGCGTCGCGTCGCGTTACGGCGCTAGGAGACTGTGCCTCGTGTTGGTTGGAACGTGCAAGAGATATCCTTCACGAACACTTTGATGACAATCTGACCCTTGCTTCCATTGCCAAGGAGGTGGGAGTGCACCCGGTTTATCTAGCCAGTTCGTTCCGTAAAAAATATCAATGCACCGTCGGCGATTACCGTCAGAGATTGAGAATTGAGTTCGCATGTAGGGAGCTCTCCCAGTCCCACTCGTCACTTGCGCAGATTGCACTGGCCGCTGGCTTTGCCAATCAAGCTCATTTCTCGAGAACCTTCAAACGCCTTACCAACACAACACCGGCCAGGTATCGAGCTGACTCTCACAGATCTTAATCCGAAACAATTAGCTTCGGATTGTGAAAGACCCCAGCTCAAGACCGGAGATAAGCTCGTTCCCGAGAAACAACTTCTGGAGACGACACCAATATCATATGGGAGAGAAATGAAAGTACGCAGTCTGATTTGTGTTGCTCTGATCGGTGTGCTCGCAGGAACTGTTCCACCTGCGTACGCACAACGTAAAAGAGATCAGGCTGCGAAAGCGCCCTCGCACGGGAATGCAGATTACATTACGGCGAGTCAGCTGCGAGATTACCTCTCCTTTGTTGCGTCCGACGAGATGGAAGGCCGTGATACCCCCTCACGTGGGCTTGATATTACGGCAAAGTTTATTGCCACTCATCTCTCGCGTTGGGGATTGCGCCCCGCGGGGGACAGCGGTTCCTACTTTCAGCAGATTGCCTTGCGGCGAAGCAAAATTGAGTCGCGTCAAACCTATGCTGAATTCAATGGTCAGAAATTCAGTTTTGGTGATGATT
>DATBRN010000223.1:0-8239 GCA_036560225.1 Pyrinomonadaceae bacterium
AAGAGGACAGGGAAATGGGCCAGCAATAACCGCAGGCTCCTGCTAAGTATTTCAGTGAGAGACATGCCTCCGGATGGGAAACTCATTACTTCGGTGTTGAGGAGGTTAGAACTCAAAGTTTAGGTTAAGGGATAGAACATCTTAATGCCGCCGACTGTGTCCGTATGTAGTCAATCATCTCTTAATCTTACTGCTGCTTCGCAAACGTGTGCGGAAGCGACGAACCTTTGCTAGATTTCCGCAATCCTGCATGTGGCACCATTGGCGGCTCCTATTTCGGCTTGTATCTTCAAACAGCCAGCCGCATTCTTCACCGCCACACTCACGTAGACGCGACAAGTCTCCTGTACTCAGGAACTCAGCCGCTGAATGCGCTATCGACCAGAGCATCCGATCGAGCGCGGCCTCACTGCCAACCCACTCCCACGTGAATCCATTCACAGCATGAGTCAAACTTTCATGACTTCGTGCTTCCAGTAATTCGTCGTTCAGGGTCTTAAAGTCAAGGCCCTGCGGCGGGCGTCCAGTCATCGTAGCTTTGCAGATACGGTGGAGTGCTTCCCTCAATGAGAGAGCACGTTCGAGGACCGCCTGGGCGTCAGTCGCGCTTCGCTTGCTCTCCTGAATCAATTTGCGCGCCTTCGTCGCTCTGAGAATTCCCGAATGTCAAGATCGTGTGCGTCTGGCTGTCGTTACCAAAAACTCGATCCGGGCGTTGGGCTTAGGACTTTTACGTAACCGGACTCTGAAAGTCCGGTTACGTAAATCTCTTGACATGTTCTGAGCACTAACCCATTGAAAACATTGGAACCCTCAAGTCCGTTTCAGTGAAGCCTCCGTTACGTAAATTTCGTGACTACGCGTACACGTTAAGTAAATCTCCTGACTGGCCGACCATAAGGCAAGCCTGTCTTGATGTCTTAACATAATATGTATTATCAGACGCAGCGCATACCAATGATTTTTAGGGGGTCAGGCGGTTTTTTATGCAGGTCGGGACGATAAGTAGTCTGGCGTTGCTTCTCTTTTTCGAGAGATGTGACGCGTCCTCTTCCAAGCCGGGATATTCAACTCACAGTTCGTTGTGGTTTATCAATGCAATTGGGATCTGCAGCGCTGCGCGCTTCTGTGGCGACAGCCGAGCCCGGGATGGAGTGGCGACCCGTTGGTTTCGCGCGCTCGCTTGACCGGTTTGGCAGCGCGCCTTAGAGTGACGGGCTATCAATTCAATCCGTTTACTTGGCTAAGAGGTTGTCGCGCAGTGGCTATCAAAATTGAGAATCAGGTCGAGCGAAAGCTACCGAAAGAAACGGTCCGCCAGGTCGAAGAGGCTTTCGACAGTCTTCCCCGTGAACACACCCGCGGGCTGGAGCGAATAAGATTGGTCGAATTCATATCCGAGCCGCGGCTTAAGAACACATTCCAGACTTCTGAATTGCCCGGACTCTACCATCCACGTCAGGGACCAAAAGGAGCCTGGCTGGAAGTGGCCGTTGGCGTCTTGCTTCCCGGTAACAAGCCAGTGCATAAGCGCATAATCCCCCGGCTATCGTTCAAGGGAAACCTCGCAGCGACGATTTTTTCGCTGGTCGGTCAACACTACCACTTCACCTTAAAGCATTCGCTTAAGAAGACTCAGCTGGAACCAGCGATAAGGGTCTACACCGAAAAGCAGCTTAAGGCCTGGAACGAAAAGAAACACAGCTTCCGTGCTCGCCTGTTTAAGCCACTACAGCCTACGCTCGAGCGCTGGGCCAAGGGACTACAAAAACGAGCTGCCGCCGAAAAGAAGAAGAGTGTAAGTTCTAGGTGAGGAATTATTCAGTGGGCTGGTCGCCACTATCAATACTCTTGGCTACCGATCTTAAAGCTTGCGCAACATCCGTTATCTCCACATTCGAACGTCGAAAGCGCACTTCCACACTGAAGTCTTTCTTAGGTGAAACGTATTTGAAAGTGTAGGGCTTGGCTTCTGGCGCGACTCGTGGCCCCATTTCCTGTCGTCTTACTTCCCTTGCATCGTCGCGCGTGAGTCCGCGCGAAGTTATTTCTCTTGCCAGCCGTCTCATTCCCTCTTCGTCAGGCTGGCGAACAATCTGGAGCAACATTGACTTGGCGGTAACATCTGCCTGACGACAAAGTTCTCGCACGTCGGCGGGAATTGCCGCGATGGAAAGCGCTTCCGTTACCGTACTCCTGCTCTTACCTACCTTTCGCGCGACCTCCTCGTGCGTATAACCGAACCTGTCGCACAAAGCCGACAACCCATCTGCCTCCTCCCACACGGTCAAATCTTTTCGCTGCATGTTTTCAATCAGCGCTACCTCCGCGACACCGCCCGCATCCAGCTCCATCTCGACGCACGGCACTTCCGTCAGTCCGGCGGCACGTGCCGCTCGATAACGACGCTCGCCCGCAATAATCATCCAGCGACCCGTGGTGCGTGAGGGCTTAACCAGCAATGGTTCAAGCACACCTTTCTCGGCGATGGAAGCTGTTAGCTCGGTTAGGTCACCAAAGTCGACGCGCGGTTGTTCCGGATTTGGATCGATCTTATCCAGGGCAATCATGCGACCCACGGGGGCGGGAACGTTTTGCGACAACTCCTCAACATAGTGAGAGTCATGACGCATTTGCAGACCTGTCGGCAATCCCCTTTTTGACACGTTTCATTACCTCTTCACATAAATTTGCATATTCGATCGCACCTGATGAGTTCGGAGCAAAACTAAAGATCGACTCCTTGTAGGCGGGCGATTCTTCCAGTCTCACACTTTTAGTTATTACAGTCTCAAACAACTTTGGCCCAAATACTTTCCTAATCTGTTCGTGAACTTCGCGCGCCAGCGTAGTCCGTTTGTCATGGAGCGTGACAAGAACGCCCAGCAGTTCGAGGCTGGGATTTGGACGAGCCTTCACCTTCTCGATCGTCTCGAGCAGATCGTCAGTGCCTTCCAGTGCGAAATACGACGATTGAATTGGCACTAGCACGTGAGTCGCAGCGACCAGCGCATTTACGGTAATCAGACCAAGGGTCGGAGGCGTGTCGATCACAATCACTTCATACTGATCGCGAAATGGTCCCAGCCGATCCTTGAGGCGAAACGGAGCATCGAAGTCGCCCACTAACTTCGACTCCAGTTTCGCCAGATTGATTCGCGCGGGAACGAGGTGAAGCCCTTCGACCGGCGTGCGGTAGACGGCCTGTTCGACCGGCGCCTGCCCGTCGGTCATGAGTTCATAGGCAGACCGCTCCACGGAAAGTGGATCGAGAAAAGAGATTGAGCTATTTGCCTGGGGATCTAAATCCAGGAGGAGGACACGTTTGCCAACTCTGGCGAATGCAGCAGCCAAATTGATGGCAGTAGTAGTTTTTCCTACGCCACCCTTTTGATTTGCGATCGCAATTATCATTCGTTACACATTAACTTACATGGGCAGGTCGCCGGCCTCCCCAATTACATCCGGCCACTCTTCTTCACCCAGAGCCGACTCTTCCCCGCCCTCTTCTTCCGCTGGCGCGGACTTTTGAGACGCCTTAATCACTTCCTCGTCAACGAAGATCGGACAGTCAACGCGAAGCGCCAGAGCGATTGCATCAGAAGGCCTTGAATCAAGGTCCATGCGGTTGCCGTCACTCATACGCATTTCGATGCGAGCAAAAAACGTATTGTCGCGCAAGCTGGTTACGAGGACTCTTTCCACTTGAATGCCGAGCTCGATAATCAAGTTGCGCAGGAGATCGTGAGTCATGGGGCGCGGAGGCGCAATCTTTTCAATTTCGAGAGCGATGGCGTTGGCCTCGTACGCCCCCACCCAGATCGGCAACATGGTATCGCTGTCGACATCCTTGAGAATTATGATGGGGGTCCCGCTGTTCGGATCCATCATCAGCGCCCTGATTTTTACTTCAATCTCCATAAATCGATACCTCTGTACCAGCATTCCTCCGCTGGTCCCTGGTTTCTTCTGGATCAATTCGGGGAGCTACGCACCAACTCGCCATAAAGACTGTAAGGTTTAGCTTGCGAAATCAACACGTCGACTATCTCTCCCGGCCGTGTCTGCTGGGTCCTGAAATTAACCACCTTGTGACAGGTTGAATGACCGGTCATGTCCTCTTTTGATCTCGCGCTCTCTTTCTCTACCAGCACACTCACCGTTTTACCGATGTAACGATTGTAGACCTTGCTCTGCAATGACGTCTGCAAGTCCTCGAGAGCAAGGAACCGTGCTGTCTTTTCGGCTTCCGGTATTACCTCTTCCAACATAGCTGCCGGCGTTCCGGCTCGTTTAGAGTACTTAAAAATGTATAGCCCATCATATTCGCACTTGCGAACCAATTCCATGGTGTCTTCAAAATCCGTTTCGGATTCGCCCGGGAAGCCGACGATTATGTCGCTCGTCATTGATAAGCGGCGTTTCGATCCCTTAATTGCGTCGATACGCCGCAGGTAGTCAGCCGAAGTGTGGCCGCGTCGCATCGACTTCAATATCCGATCACTTCCTGATTGCACCGGCAAGTGAATCCAATCGCAAAGGTTCGGGTACTCGTTTATCGCGGCCACTATATCAGGATGGAAGTCTCTGGGAAACGACGTGGTGAATTTGATTCGCTGCATTCCAGTATCGGCCACAGCTCTCAACAAACGGGAAAAAGCCGTCGCCCCAGGGTAATGCTCCAGATCCGCTGATGACTTCGGCCGGTAACTGTTGACGTTTTGCCCGATAAGCTGGACTTCCTTGTATCCGAGTGAGCGAAGCCTACGCACTTCGGAAACTATTTCCGTCGCACTGCGACTCTTCTCACGACCACGCGAGTAAGGAACAATACAGAAGGAGCAAAACTTATTGCAGCCTTCGATAATCGGCACAAAGGCAACGTAGGGCGAACGTCTCTCTGCCGGCGAGACGTCCCAGACCTCGCCCTCCTGCCGCTCATCTAAATCGATAACCGACGCTTCCCCGTCCTGCACCCGTTCGATCAATGACGGTATACGGTCGGTTGCGCGCGTGCCGATAATCAGATCGACAGCGGGCGCGTTTTGGAAAATGGTTTCACCCTCGAGTTGCGCGACGCAGCCCATCACGCCGATCAAAGGTTTCTGTTGGCGCCCGGAGCGCTTCGCCTCGTTGCGAATCTCTCCGATGCGGCGGAAGACCTTTCGTTCGGCACGCTCCCGCACCGAGCATGTATTCAACAAGACGACGTCGGCAGTGTCAGCGGAAGGAGTTAGCTCATAGCCGGCTTTGCGCAAACCAGTCGCAGCTCGCTCCGTATCCGCGATATTCATCTGGCAGCCAAACGTTTCAATGTAAACTTTGGATTTCATTTACCGCTTAATGCAAACTGCTGGTTTGCCGATTCTAGTTAAAACCAAATCTACCGGTTCGACAGGCTCGCAAACTGACAGTTTGCGCTCCGTCCAAACCTAAACGCTATCAATTAAGACGTAGTCTAACAGAAACCCTCAGCCAAACGCGATACCAGGATTTTTGCAACTTATATTCGCAGAATGACATCGCTTGACCACTCCGTACCCGGCTAGTAGGATGGCGCACGAGTTGTCAAATTCAAAAGATATTTGAGAGGTCTTTCATGTCCTTCAACAAGATAATTCTTGTCGGAAATCTTGGCCGCGATCCGGAACTGCGTTACACACCCCAGGGCACGCCTGTTTGCAGTTTTAGCATGGCCACAAATGAGCGACGCAAAGATAAGAGCGGTGAGTTGCAGGATCAGACTACGTGGTTTCGTGTGACCCTTTGGGGACGCCAGGCAGAGACTGCGTCACAATATTTGACCAAGGGTCGTCAGGTTTATATTGAAGGCCGGCTGCGTGTGGAAGAGTGGACTGATCGCGACGGAAAGCCGAGACATACGTTGGAGGTTTTCGCGACGGATATGCAATTCATTGGCGGCGGCAGAGCCGAAGAGCCACCGATGGAGAGGGCTGCTGCAGCCGGCGCTCCTTCCGAGCATCCGGAAGTTCCCGACGACGACATTCCCTTTTAGGTACATCCAACAACCTCGTTTTCTTACTTCCCTTCTCTGTTTGGTTCGTGCCGATTTGCGACTTGCAGTCCTCACAATCGAGCATTGACTTTTTACTGGAGTATAGATATTGTGCGCCCGTTTCAGAGACGGGCTGTGTTCTCATAGCATCCTCGCTTTAGCTGGTCCATCCTGAAGCAATACTTTTCTTCCATCAGAATCGAGTGCGAGCTCATGAACGGATAGATGAGCGATTGCCACCGAAGGAGACCCACCCGCTACCGCGAGGTGGTACTGAACTCATGACACCTGGATGAGCCATTTCATTTTGTTTGGCCCGGATCGAAGTAAGCATCACACTCGAGTGCGTAAGGAGACCAACTATGGACGGCTTGACCGTTTTCTTCATCCTTTTCTTTGGCATCGCTGCGGTTATTCCTGCCGTGTGGGCAATTGTCGGCCTCATCCAGGGAAACACAAGATATT
Organism: Pyrinomonadaceae bacterium; assembly: GCA_036560225.1. Taxonomy (GTDB): domain Bacteria; phylum Acidobacteriota; class Blastocatellia; order Pyrinomonadales; family Pyrinomonadaceae; genus PSRF01. Next base: position 6,482 of record DATBRN010000223.1, read on the forward strand.
GGCCAGCCGTGGCAGGAACCGGTTTCGCCGTCGCGTTGCTGTTGGTCACAATCATCGGTGCCGCCATTAACTGGGGCGGTTGTCCAGTCAACGGGGGATCCTCAGAAGGCGCTGTTCAGTGTTTTGCCTCCGGCAGTTCTGATCCCAGCTGCAAGCCTGATGTGTGGAAAATAGAATGCGGCCAGAGCGTCTCGTGCGGAGACCCACCCACAGCCCTTCCGGCTCATACATTCTGTCCGGCGGGTCAAACCACCGTTTTCGAGTTTTGTGAAAAAATCCAGACGGGAGGAATCAAGCAGCCGTGGGCAACCTGGTCCGACCTATCGTTCATTGCCTCTGGACTATGGCTGCTGTGGTTCTTTCATTACTTTCCACGCCCCGGCGAGTACGGTTCAGGAACAACGCTGATTAGTGTGACTGCCGATAATCCGATGATTATGGTCGGATGGCTCTCCGTCACCTACGGATTCATCGTGATCTTCATGGGGCCACCCAGTCAGTGGTTCCACGCCTCGATGAAGGATTGGGGAGGTTGGTTCGACGCAATGTCCGTGGTTGCGTGGCTGATGTTCAACGCCGTCTATGTGATTTTCACACTCGCAGGACCAATGTGGGGCAATCTCCGCGAGTATCGGACCCTGGCGGTTCTCCTCATTTGGGGCGGTCTGATGATCGGCAGCGGCATTATTGCTGCTCTGATTCCCGACTCGCGGACCTACCTGTATTTCGCCGGAGGCGGGCCCTGGGGAATCGCCGAAGTGATATATGTATTTGTCGGCTGGAGAGTCGCGACCGTAAGGTATCGCCGGACCTGGTGGCTGTTCATAATCAACCTGACGGTGTTGGCTATAACCATGGGGATCTGGGTCTTCTTCAATCCCGCGATCAAATTGTTTACCCCACCAGCCGCTTGCCATACTCGCGAAGGTTTTCCCGGGCATGCTCTCTTTCACATCCTGGCATCGGTGGCAACAATGTTGACGTTTGCCTCATTCGCGTCGGAGCAAGAAAAGCCGCCGAGCCCGTAGGGCTTCGCACAAAAAGTCGTTCTGTCATTGCGATGCTCGGCAAATCGCGCGAGACAATTTAATCCTTTGCAGTCGTTTGTTGTGCTTAGCGGGGGGTCGATCTCAATAGCTCGCGCTCAATACCTTCAAGCGACTCCTGGCTCAGGTTAGTCATCCGATACCAGGCCGCGATCAACTTGCGCAGTGGAAAACGGGCCCCAGAGAATTTCTCTTCGTTACTCAGCAGGGTTCCTTCACAGTAGGGTGTGAAGCGATAGGTGTGACTAGCGTTGATGCCGAATCTCTGACCCTGCCACGTAATTGATGTTGGAGGATCAAACTGGACGATCCGGACCGGAACCGTCATGGTAATTCCCATAACAGCAAAACTTATTTCGAGAACACTTCCTAGCCTCAATTTGTCGTGATTGTCATTCAGCCGGCAGTTACTACAAATGGGACTCCAGTGTTGCCAGGTCGTCAGGTCAGTAAAGTAGGACCACACATCTGAGGGTGAATGTTGGACAAAGAGTTGCGCATAGAAACGCAGAGGGAAGCTACTGGAAGTCTCGCTGTAACTGATGCAGTGAATTGTGTTCAGAAGGGACATCGACAAATACAGAACCGAGCGCCTTTGATACCCACGACTTCTTGTAGCCACTTCTCCTAAAAAGCCACTTCGCTCCCCAGCCCGCGTTAGCGGGTAACAGCATAAAGTCATTATGGCTGACAGAGAGAAAAAGGCCTTAGT
>DATBRN010000224.1:0-19164 GCA_036560225.1 Pyrinomonadaceae bacterium
GTCATCTATATTTGACGATTTCGTATCTCGCATAACTGTGGCTATAATGCCGAAGCCTTGCCGAAGTGGCGGAACTGGCAGACGCGCACGTTTGAGGGGCGTGTGAGGCAACTCGTGGGGGTTCGAGTCCCCCCTTCGGCATATCAACTTCGCAAGTTCAATAGATTCAATAATTTAATATGGGTGCCGAAGGTGGAACTCGATGCCATCGCAAGATATAGACACCAAGCATTGCTTCCATACAGTATTGTGTGGTTCGAGGCTCGGATTTTTGGTGTCTGTTTTAGGTCGTTAGATTTTATGGCTGGATCGATGCTAGTTGCCGGGGTACAAGCTGAAGGCATTGTCAACTTAACTTCCTGCAGAAGCAAAATCGTGACTGCGATAAGACCCAAGCACTTTTGGTCATCGATTCGATTTACGATCAGTCCTACTAAACTGCCGCGCCGGCGACAATAGCCTCAGTCCATTGGGCGAATCTCGACTTCCACACTGCGCGGTAGCCGCCAGCGCTGTACAGATGTCTCCCTACTCGGAAGTGTGAGTTAATGATTCCGAAGGCCGAGAGAAAACGCTGTGCGTGGCCCGGTGACTTGAACCATTTCATCACCTTCTCTCGCAATCTGGTTGGCTGATGTGAATTCTCCGCACGGTTGTTCTGATACTTCTGGTGGTGGTGTTCAACACTGGGCAGTACTGCGGCCTTCGCCGCACCGTAACTTCTCAACTTGTCGGTAATGAGCACACGCGGAACATAGCGCAATCCCTTTAACAGTTTGCGAAAGAATTTCTTGGCGGCTTTCTTATCTCTCTTGCTTTGGACCAGGATGTCCAAAACGTCACCATCCTGGTCAACTGCACGCCAGAGGTAGTAGAGACGGCCGTTGATCTTGAGGAACACTTCATCAAGGTGCCACCTGTCGCCGGGCCGAGGTGATCTGCGTCGCAAGTGGTTGGCATAAGTCTGCCCGAACCTGAGACACCATTCTCGGATAGCCTCATAGCTGAGGGAGACTCCGCGTATGGACATCTCTTCAACGTCGCGGAAGCTCAGCGAGAAGCGGAAATAAAGCCAGAAACAATGACTGATAATCTCAGCTGGAAAGCGGTGCCGACGATACAACGACCGAGAGACATTCATCCGCGGATTATGCTGCATCCGCCCCGTCTTGCACCACCTCCTTGTTAACCTGACAATACCGCGCGTTTCGTTCCGTTTTTCTAATTAGTTGGCCTCGATCGTCGCATTCGATTCGAGCACGTCTTCGCGGACGAACGAGCGGCGGCGTTCACGGAGGGTGAGAAGGATATGAAGAAGCAGCATCACCACAGACGCCGCCATCACCGCCACTAGTCCCGTGCGCACATCGCCCGCCGCTCCGGCGGTGGCGCTGGAGACATAGCCGACCGCAGGCGGAATTAAAAGGAGCCCCGCGAAGCCAACACCCATCACCAAGCTCATCGCGGTGCCGGCAATTCTGGGCCTCATTACTGATGCAAGACCAACCGAGGTAGGGAAAATCGGCCCCATACCAAACCCGGCCGCAATTAAGCCCAGACGAACTGTCCCTGAAGTACTTGCGGTAAAAGCAACGATCAGCGAGACAGCCGTTAGCGCAGAGCCCGTGGTCATCAATAGAAAGCTATTCATGCGTAAAATCCCGAGCACGAAACTCGACACCAGCCGACCGACAAGTAAGGCTATCGCAAACAACGTAAGCGTTCTTAGCGCATAACCAGCGACAGCGTAACCGACTGGGTCATTTTCAAAGAACCGACTCAGCAACTCGGGTGAGGTGCGCGCGAGCGCCTGTAGCTGGGCGACGTTTAGTCCCTGGCTTGCAAGGATGCGTCCGTCGCGCTCCATAAAAGTCACGACCCACTTGCCGACTGACACCTCCATGCCGACATACATAAAAAGCGCGATTGCCAGTAGCAGGAAAGAAGGGTTGCGAAAGAGGCCTCCTGCTTCCCCTATTGGAGACGACTCGGGATGCATCGGCGTAGGAAAGCGGGAAACCAGCACCAGCACGAGCAAGACGGTAGCCGCTCCGCCGAGCGACCAGAAAATCATTCCCAATCCGCCGCGTTGTTGCAGCGGTTGGACGACCAGCGGCACCGACGCGAGCCCGAGCCCGAAGCAAATGTCGAGCAAATTGAGCGCCGCATTGCGCCAGGTCGCGGCCACATCGGCGACTAATGCATGGCCCGCGGCGACGATTGCGTTAGCTCCCAGACCGAGCGCCAATGAGCAAGCGAAGATCAGCAACAACGCTGCCGCGGCCTGCACCTTTGTTACCGTCAGGGCGAAACCGACCATTGAGGCGATGACCATTGCTGTGCCGACTAGGAGCGCAAACTTCTTTCCGATGCGGTCGATAATCGGACCGCTTACGATGTACGCCAAGACGGCGCCTATAGCATTGATGAGCAGGAAAGTAGCGACTGCGCTGTCGTTCGGCAAATATTGGTTACGCTCGAGAGTGGGGAGCACTGAACCGGGCAGCGCCGCCAGCAATCCATAAACAAAGATGCCTAAGAAGGCAACGATCATGAGCAACAGGTCATGTCCGTCAAATGATCTGGTTGGTTGTGCACTCAAACGGGTTTCCTCACTTTGCTTCTGAAATAGTCTTGGCTAGCCAGGAGTTCTATCGGAAAGACGTTTATCCGGATTACAGGGGTTTAGAGTTCAAGCTTTAGCTTGCGTGTTTCGTAGTAACAACCTAAAGGTTGAACTCTCACGCCTGTCCTCAAACACAAAGGACGCGCAAGCCACGCTTTTTGAGACCTACTCCGGGCTCTTCGATCTCATCGCCCCTTCCACAAGCCCTGCGCTACAAGCGGAACATACCTATCGAGACCTTCGGGCTTAAACTCAATGGAGCGCTCCTGTTCGGCACTCATGTAGGCAGTCATCAGCAACTCTGTTACTGCGAGACCATCATGGAAACTCTCTTCCGGCTGCTTGCCATCGAGAAAGCAGTGCACAAAATAGCGGTCCTGAGATTCATAACCGTACTCGGCGGCTTCATTGCCCAACACGGGCATCAACCCCTGTTCGGCATTCTGCTTTTCAACCATGTCCTCGCCCGCGTCGCCTTTTACTTTGCGGCTCAGAAAGAGCTTCAGTCCGCTGTCAAGCGAGTTCATGGAAAGCGAATACTCCGGCCCCAGCACTTCCAAACTCAAGCGCAGACCCGCCCCGACATAACACCAGGACGTGGTCACTTCGACGATCAGCGGGTTGTTATCTTCGTCCAGATAATTGATCGTGGCCCGCGCAAAGTCCTCCGAAGGTCTGTTTCGGTAGTTAACCTCGACGCCCATGTCCTCCTGTAGATCTTTCGCATACTCGGGACGCGACCATTTCAGACTGTCAATCTGCGCCGACACTTTCACGGGCCGAATACTCGAACGCTGCGCGCCTGGCTTCGTCAACATGAATCTCGCGACCTCGATACTGTGGCACATCATGTCATTGAGCACGCCGCCACCCTGCAACTCGCCTTGCCAAAACCAAGGCGAATGCGGCCCGCTGTGCTCTTCGGCTGCGCGCGCGAGGTAAGGACGTCCGGTGAGCGCGGCGGCCCGGCTCCAGATGATTTGCTTCCCGCGCGTGACACTCGGCGCGAACATCTGGTCTTCGAGATAACCGTGCAGCAAGCCCGACTGTTCTACCATCTCAACCATGCGGCGCGCCTCAGCCACGTTGCGGGCCAACGGCTTCTCGCAAGCAACACCGATCAGTTTCCCTTTTCCAGACTGGAGGGCATCGCAGATACTTTGCATATTCTGCAAGCGCAGATGGTTTGGCCCACAAAGCCACAGGCAGTCTAATTCCGGTGCGGCAATCATCTCTTCAATGGAGCTGAAGGCCCTCGCGTTACCCACTCGCAACTCGCGGGCTAAGCTCGCTGTCGCCGCAGCGTGATCAGGGTTTGGGCTGTACACGCCGAGTACATCAGCATCACGAACACCGCGCCATGCCTGAAGATGAAATCGGGTGACGAATCCACTCCCGATGAACCCTATTCCGAGTCTGCTGGCAGCCATCGATAAAGAATCCTCCCATTTAGCAATGTCCGACATGCATAAGGAACTTTTGATCAAGTGTCTTCGACGCGTAGCGTCGGTGTGAGTTGAGCCCGGCCTTTCAAGGCCGGGAAAAGTCCACAAGGTCTTTTCGTCGCTTAGCGACGCCTGAAATTGGCACTCGATTCAATCGTCGCAACGCGACGACGGCATCCACTGAACGCTTTCCCGGCCTTGGAAGGCGGGGCTAAACTCATGCCAGCGCTACGCGCCGAAGCACTTGTTCAGAGCTTACCGAAGTTCGTCAGACAAATAGTGCCCGGCCTGATGACGCTTGCATTACAATGACCCACAATATTGCGCGGGCACATTCTGACATCTCTGTCTCGATTATCACAGTACTGTTGTGCCGAACGACAAACGCGATGGCCAGGCGAAAAGCAATTGAAACGTCGTACAAAAAATTAGTGAGGTTCTAAAGCCCATGAAAAATAGAAATCTACGTCTAGTCGTGGCTACCGTTATTCTGAATATTTCTTTAACGAGCAGCCGGGCTGTTTACCAACAAACGCCGCTGGGCGCCTTCGCGGCCCAAACCGATGTCGGTACCACGAGCAAGACCGGCTCTGCAATCTACGATCGTGAAAAGCAGGAGTACACGATTGAAGGTTCCGGCACGAACATGTGGCTTGGACGCGACGAATTCCATTACGTGTGGCAGCGCCTAAAAGGAAACTTCATCCTTACGACGAGGGCTGAATTCGTCGGCAAGGGTGTCGAACAGCATAGAAAAATCGGCTGGACTGTGCGCTCCAGTCTTGACGCGGACTCACCTCACGTCTCCGCGGTCGTGCACGGCGACGGTCTCACATCGCTCCAGTTCCGCCGCATCAGGGCCGCCAACACTGAGGAAGTAAGATCATCACTAAAAGCAGCGGACGTGATTCAACTCGAGAGAAAAGGCGACAACTACATCATGTCTGTCGCTAAGTTCGGTGATCCGTTTGTCAGTGAGCAAGTCTCTTTGCCATTGGGCGACAAGCTGTACGTTGGTCTATTCATCTGTTCCCACAATAAGGATCTTGTCGAGAAGGCTGTCTTCAGTGACGTACGAATCACAGTGCCCGCGAAGGAGAGCTTTGTTCCCTATCGCGATTACATCGGGAGCAACCTCGAAGTAATGGAGGTTGGGACCGGCAAGCGAAAAATTCTCTATCAAGCACCGGACTCTTTTCAGGCTCCGAATTGGACCAGAGATGGGCGTGCCTTGATCTACAACCGCAACGGCCGGTTATGTCGTTTCGATCTTACCAGGAACGAACCTGTAGTAATCGACACGGGATTTGCCACCAATAACAACAACGACCACGTCCTTTCTTTCGACGGTAAGATGCTTGCGATCAGCAATCACAGCAAAGATGACGCGAACGCCTCCATCATTTACACGGTTCCGGTCAAGGGAGGCACGCCCCGCAGGACTACTGCTAGAGGACCTTCATATCTGCATGGTTGGTCACCCGATGGCAAGTACCTGGTCTTTACCGGCGGCAGGGACGGTGAATTCGACATTTACAAAATCTCAGCCACTGGCGGCGAGGAGATCAGGCTCACCAGCGCCAAAGGATTAGACGATGGTCCTGAATTCACGCCCGACGGCAAGTATATCTACTTCAACTCGGCGCGCTCGGGCTTTATGCAAATCTGGCGAATGAAACCTGATGGAAGCAGCCAGGAGCAGGTTACGGACGATGAATACAACAACTGGTTTCCGCACATTTCTCCGGACGGTAAGTGGATCGTCTTGTTGTCCTTCTTGAAATCAGAAGTCGCCCCGACCGATCACCCTTTCTACAAGCATGTGTATATCCGGTTGATGCCTGCGGCGGGCGGTAAGCCGAAAGTCATTGCGTATCTCTATGGCGGTCAGGGGACAATTAACGTTCCGTCGTGGTCACCCGATAGTAAGCGAGTAGCCTTCGTAAGTAATACCGATATGAAATGAACTTGGTTTCGTCCTGTAACGCAAGCTGTTAGCCTCCGGGCCGCGCGCAAACTAACAGTTTGCGTTACCAAGAGTCTAGAATTTTAGCTGCTCCAGATAACGCAGACTGTGCGGGATTTGAGCAACTGAAGTTGGCGACTCATCTTCAATGAAATACCATTTGACACCGGCCTTTTTCGAAGCGCGGAAAATGGCGGGCCAATCCATGACGCCAGTACCGAGCGCCACGTTGTTGGTCACATCCGAATGTCCGGTAAATGCGCTGGGCGTGCCCTGCTTCATGTCTTTGACGTGCATTAGCTCAAAGCGGCTGCCGTATTTCTCAAGCAGCTTCACCGGATTCTGGCCGGGATTCGCAATCCAATAAGTGTCCATCTCGTAACGAACGAACTGAGGCTTTGTCTCAGCCATCATCAGATCGAAGAGGGTGCCCTTGCCGTAAGGCACGAACTCATAACCATGAGTGTGGTAGAAGAACTTCAATCCGTGTTTGGCGAGCGCCTCACCGGCACGATTAAAGACAGCGGCTGCCTCGCGACAGGTGTTTTCGTCGAATGGATCCTTATGCGGAATCCACGCGCAGCCGACGTATTGCAGACCAAGCGTTTTCGCGTCACGCGCCACCTCTTCGATATGATCGCGACACTGTTCATACTGGAAGTGTCCGCTGATCGCCTTCAGCTCCCTGGCGTCAAGTTGCTCTTTGAATTTCGCGGGGGCGACGCCATAGGTCCCGGCCGTCTCGACGTACTTAATACCAAAGCCGCGCACCTGGTCCAGCGTTGCGGGGACATCTTTGGCGAATTGCTCACGCAGGCTATAGAGCTGAAGACCGATCGGCCCTTTAAAGCTGGGCCCAATTCCGGTCGAATGTTGGCCCGTGGTGTTGGCAGGGTTCGTCGAATAAGTCAAAGCAAATAGACAAGCGAAAAAGGGCACAAAGCGTAATGACCGTTTCATGCGCAGTCCTATAACATGAAGCGCTGCGAAAATGGAAGGTTTTCGTTGTAACGCACACTGTTAGTTTGGGACGCGGCTGGTGGGGGACATTCAACGTTGCCGCAAGCTGATTGCTTGCGTTACAAGGCGGCCAATTTTTTAACGGGCGCGAATTCTAATATTGCGATACCAAACTTCGTCGCCATGATGTTGCAAGGCGATATAGCCCTCCGGATTCCGCGCGAACTGCGAGTAACTCTTGAACTTACTCTGCGCAATCAAGAGCTTCAGTCTATCGCTGCCCAAATTGTACTCGAGGATCTTTTTTCCGTTGAGCCAATGCTCGACGTGACCATTGTTGAGGACTAGTCGGGTGTTGTTGTATTGGCCGACCGAACGGAGAGTTTTATTGGTTGGAGCAATCAAGTCAAAGAGAGAACCTGCCGATGTCTTGGGAATCTTTCCATCGGGGTGCTTTAGGTCATCCAGCACCTGCATCTCAGGACCTGTCTTCCAGGTTTGGTCCTCGTCTTCAGAGACGAGATAGATGATCCCGCTGTTGGCGCCTGGAGCTACACGCCATTCAAGTTCTAACTCGAAATTTCGATACTTGCCCTTCGTGATGATATCTACCTGGTCGGCTCTATCGCAGCCGGCAACGGTCTTGAGTGATCCATTCTCGATCACCCAGCACTTTGCGGGGAAGGTATCTCGCCGAAAGCCTCGCCAGTCTGTGGTGGACTTACCATCGAACAGAGCTTGCCATTTAGGCTTTGCCATTACCGCCTTCGGGTCAAATGCCAGGAGCACAGATATGGCGCAGAAGGTAAGAAGCTTGACTTTGCCGTTCATCAACGTGATCACGCCTCGCGGTTGCGTCCAGATGGCAGAAACCGGCGGAACCATAAACGCCGGCTGGGATCCGCCGGAGCCACTACGATTCTTGAAAAGCAATCGCCGGCGATGCATTTCAGATCTTCGAGCCAATCAACTTCGATCAAGTAAGCGCCGCTCGTTTCCTCGATCAGCTTTTGTTCTGGATGTTGGTGTTCCCATTCGACGATAACCGCACCACGCCAGAACGCATCACGCCCGACGATCTCAATTCTGATCTGAGAAGTCATGATCTGAAAAAGCGGTTGAGTTCTTCCAGATACTCGTTTGCCACTCTCTCGTCCGGCCGGTCGCCGTAGAGCGCCGCGACCAGGTCTGAAAACAAAATCTGCAAATCTCGTCCCAGGTCATCGGTCGGAGCTAGTCTGCCACCGAGTTGTACTTGACTCATATCTAAGGGGACCCCGAGCGCCTGACCATCAAGCGGCGACAGGAGGAAGTAAAGCACTCCGACAAATCCGAGCGGTCCGGTCGACTCAACGGTCGGCCTGCCTAATTCATCCAGCTTCGGACTTTCAAAGGCATGTAGACCGGGCTGCAACTCTGTCTCAGGCCCTTTCTCTTGCTCCATCTTCTGCTCTGATGTTGATGTCTGGGCAGTCTGTGCCCTTCCCGTGAGCAGTTGCCGGCGCACGGGCGAGGCTCCCACACCCCCTTGGGTAGCGACCAGCCGAGCTAATACGCCATCGACGAAACGCAAGCCGTGCTGAGAGCTGACTGTAAGACGTCCGCTCAAAACGAGTCTGTGTTCGGCCAGAGAGGCTGTCGTTGGGACAAAGCTGAAGCGGTAGATTTTCCCGCGCGCCTCAAATTGACCATCAAAAATACGCCCGCGGAGTAAGCCGTGGATCGTATGTAGTTTGCTTGGGGCGCCGGTCGGACGGGCAATTTGTAGCGTGCGATTCTTACCTTCCATTAACATCGTCGGCCGCTCCTTCACAAACTTCCGCGCTTGTATTCATCGGCCAGGTATTCGCAGGCGCGCAAAGTTAGCGCCAGGATTGTGAGCGTCGGGTTATGGTTGGCTGATGAGACGAAGGCCGCGCCGTCGGTGACGAAAAGGTTCTTGACCTCATGCATCTGATTGAATTTGTTGAGCACCGATGTCTTCGGGTCATTGCCCATCCGAGCGGTCCCCAGTTCGTGGATGATGCGCCCTGGAGCCGTGAGCTGACCTCCGGTGGAAACGACCTCGGCCCCGGCGGCGCGCAGAATCTCCTCGCTCGTGTCCGCCGCATCTTTTGCCATCTCTCGTTCGTTATCTGAATACTGAATGTGCATCTTGAGAACAGGAATACCCCATGCATCCACCACGCCGTCGGGATCAAGCTCGACGTAATTCTCAAAACGTGAAAGCATGGCAGCGCGCACAGTCATACCGACCGGCGCAGTGTAGAAGCGGCGGACCTGCTTCTTGTATTCAGGTCCGAAGCCGGTGATTAAGTGACGCGCCATGCCGGGAAACATAGAAGTCCCCGAACCACACTCAAAGCCATAGCCGCGCAGGAATCTTGAATGTTTCGTCTTAGCGTCGAGATTGCGGAAGCGGGGAATGAAGATCCCTGTGGCCTTACCGTCTTCATTAACAGGATCGCGTCCGGCGAGAACAGGGAAGAAACCTGATGCTCCGACACCGCCGAAGTGGTCCACGAGATAGTGACCGAGCACTCCTGAACTATTTCCCAGGCCCTGGGGGTGTTGCCGCGATTTGGAATTAAGTAGGATGCGAGTGGATTCGAGTGTAGAAGCGGCAACTATAATTACTTTTGCGTACGCTTCATTCTCTTGACGAGTCGCTCGATCAACGAAAGCGACGCCTCTGGCCTTACCGGTGTTGTTGTCCGTGACGATGTGACGCACGATTGAATTCGGACGGAGCGTCAGTCGCCCCGTGGCCGCTGCTATGGGCAGGGTTGAGGCAATCGAACTGAACATTGCGTTGACATCACAGCCATCCCCGCAGTGACCACAGTAATGGCACTTACGTCGGCCTTTCATAAACGGCTTAGGTTGGCTTGTGAGCATTGCGACGCGCATGGAGATGGCTTTGCGGCCGGTCTTTTCAGCTCCCTTGCGCAAGAGGTGTTCCCCGCAAGTCAAGGGCATCGGAGGCATATATTTGCCGTCTGGCACATGCGACAGGCCATCCGTGTTTCCGCTAACCCCAATGAACTCCTCTACACGATCATAGTAAGGAGCCATCTCTGCGTAACCAACCGGCCAGTCATCACCAAAACCGTCATGACTCGCCGCTTTGAAATCCAGATCAGACAGCCGCCAACTGAGACGTCCCCAGTGCAGTGTCTTTCCGCCCACGATACGGGCGCGCACCCACATGAAAGGTTTACCGGGATCGGTAGTGTACGGATGTTCCGAGTCCTTAACGTAAAAGTGGCGGCTGTAGTAGGAGGCCGTGTCCTGCATCCACTGCTCTTGTTGCTTCCAGCCGGGAGGGCCGAACCCGCGATACATCAATTGATATGGCCAAGCGTGACTGGTGAAGTCGCGGACTGGATTCACGGGCGGCCCGGCTTCCAGGACCAGCACCTCAAAGCCGCGCTCGGTCAACTCCTTGGCAGCCATGCCCCCGGAAGCACCCGAGCCAATGATCAGTGCGTCATACTTCTTAGCCGCTCTCAAGGCAGACTCCGCAAGAAAGTTTGGGAGCGAATTGCAAGTTCGTTAGGTGGCCGTCACCATAGCATAGGCGGGAAACGCTGAGCAAGATTTTGACCAATGATTTGGACTAATGATTAACGGGCCGGTTCATCCGGTCCATCCGTTTTACGACGGTCTTTGAAAATAGAAACGTACGCGGCTCTGCCATTGCGATGCGGTGTAGGGGAAAGGACCGGTGGTTCACACTAAGGCCATTGACTTTTGTGACCTTGGTTTGAATAATTGCGTGGTCGCTCCGCTCTTCGTTTACAGGCTTCGAACAAAACACTGGACTGCTCAAAGAATGCGATCCATCTGTAGCTAAAATCATGTCAGACAGGAAAACCCTCAGCCGAAGAAATGCCCTGAAAGTGATCGCGGTCGGAGTTGGTACGGCGAGCGCACTGCCGATTCTCGAAAGCGCGGTCCTCGGCCAGCAGGAACATCACGGCATGGAGATGGGTGAAGCCATTGGCGCACCTGCGCAGGCCGAGGAGGCGCCACGTTTCTTCAACGTGCAAGAGATGGCCGCCATCACCGCAATCGCAGATCTGATTATTCCACCTGACGAGCGTTCGCCGGGCGCAAAGGCCACCGGAGTGCCTGGCTTTATTGATCTAATGGTGAGCGAATCCCCGTCCGAGGTTAAGACTTTGTGGCGTGATGGTCTCGCGGCGATCGAGAGCATAAGCCAGAAGAATTTTTCGGCGGCCTTTAATAGCGCGGGCATCGAGCGGCAGGTATCCCTGCTCAAAGCGATCAGTAAGAATGAGCGTAAGCCAAAGAGGATCGAGGAACGCTTCTTTGTGGCCATCAAGAGTTTGACGGTCGATGGCTATTACACTTCGCAAATCGGCATCCATCAGGAACTGCAATACAAAGGGAACGCGTATCTTAAAGAGTTTGTGGGCTGCACGCACCCTGAGCATTCGAGTTAAGGCAGACAAAACGCCGCGGAGTACGGGCAGCATAAGTCTCGCGCCCCAGCCGACGTGCTCGGTCGCGGACCCCACCTACGTGTGAGCGAAGCGCAACCCCGGAATTAAGGTAGTTGGCGGCTATGCCGCACTGGTGCGCAGAGCGTGAAACTGCCTCAGCACGCGAGGGAAAAAACTATGCGACCATTGAGACAGCTGATTCGTTTGGCCACGCTCTTCATTGTTTCCACTAGTGTGATTTATGCGGCTCAGAGCGCTGAGGGTAGGATACCGATCGTCCTTTCCACTGATGTCGGCAACGAGATCGACGACCAGTGGGCGATCACCTATCTGCTTCTTCAGCCTCGGTTCGAAGTGCTGGGCATAATGTCGGCACATGCTCCGTCGATTACTGCGCCCGCCGGCCACACGTCTTACCGCATCCTCGTCGATGTGGTCGAGAATCGGCTGGGGATGAGCACGCATCCGCCGCTGATTGAAGGCGGGAGTCTCGCCTTGGATAACGCGACTACACCACGCCCAAGTCCGGCGGTCAACTTTCTTATTGAGACTTCGAAGAGCTTTTCGAAAGAGAATCGGCTGACGGTGCTGATGATCGGCGCCGGCACGGACGTAGCATCCGCGATCCTCACCGATCCAACGATCCTCGAACGCGTTCGCGTCATCCAAATGGGCTTTAACGATGAGCAAGGTGGCGAGGAGTTCAACATCGCCAACGACGTGCACGCGGTGCAGGCGATCCTTGCCTCGAACGTGCCGCTGGTCATCGGCCCCGGCAAAGTTTGCCGCGCCAGCCTTTCGCTCACCTTTGATCAGGCCCGGGAAATGTTAGCCGACCGGGGCGCAATCGGAGCCTGGCTCTGGGAGGAATACCAAGCGTGGTACTTCCGCTACGTCAAGCCTCTCCGGGTCAACGACTTCTCTACGCCCTGGGTCATTTGGGATGACATCACCCTGGCTTACGTTTTGGGAATGACCACCCAGCACACGCTGCCGCGACCCAGGCTGCGTGACAATATGACTCTCGAGCAAGTCAAGACTGATCGAACCGTCACCTGGATCACGGACGTTGACCAAAAACGAATGTGGACTGATTTCTTGAGGCTCGTAGATGACTACCAACGAACGCATGCAATCAGCAATAGAATGAGAGGCACCCGTTTGACGTTTATGATGCCTTGAACGATTGAAAGCTAAGGCTGGCAAATTGTCCGGAAAAAGAGCTTGCCGATCCGCTCGACGGTCTCGGGCTGCTGATTAACGCGATCCCGAAAAGGAGCAGTGCATATGAAATCGCGCGAATCCGACAAATCTAAGCTGCGCAAAGTCGAAAAGGAAAATCTGCTTATGTTTAGAGCTTGTCTCTCGTCATTACAAATTGTCTCTTTGTGCGCAGCGTTCTCTGTTTGCCTTTGCGGGTTGGCCGCCGCTCAGACGCTTACCTCGGAATGGCGGTTTTACGGTGGCGATCAAGAGGGAACTCGTTATTCAAGCCTTAGACAAGTTAACCGCAGTAACGTTGCTGGATTGCGCAGGGCGTGGACCTATCACACCGGAGAACTGGAGCTGGGATTGCAGACCGCCGCCTTTCAGGCCTCCTTCTCGTGCACGCCTTTGGTGGTCAATGGCGTGATGTATCTTTCCACTCCATCCAGCCGCGTCATCGCCCTCGATGCGGAGACAGGTAAAGAGATCTGGAAATTCGATCCGCAGGCTGACAAGAAGCAGCGAGAGTTTAACTCTCATCGTGGAGTTGCTTACTGGGAAGGACCCGGGGCCGGTGGCAAGAAGCTTGACCGGCGCATTCTGTTCGGAACGGTCGACGGTCGTCTGATCGCGCTTAACGCCGAGACGGGGAAGCCGTCGCCTGACTTTGGAGCCGGGGGCTTCGTTGATTTGCGCGCCGGCGATGCGGACAGATTCAGACAAGAGCCATCGTGGGGAGCGCGAGTCACGTCTCCTCCGGTCATTTTCAAAGACCTGGTGATCGTCGGATGGGGGCTTCCGGAATATCCGGCTAAGGGACCGAGCGGAGATGTGCGCGCCTTTAACGTACGGTCAGGTAAGCTGGTGTGGACGTTCCATACCGTGCCGCGTCCTGGCGAACCTGGCAATGAGACCTGGGCCGGCGAGTCGTGGAAAGACCGAATGGGCGTCAATGTTTGGTCCGCGATGAGCGTGGATGAAAAACGCGGCCTGGTCTTCTTGCCTATTGGTTCACCTTCATACGATTTCTACGGCGGCGATAGGAAGGGGCAAAATCTTTTCGCTAACTCATTGGTCGCTCTCAATGCCGCCTCGGGCAAACTCATCTGGTATTACCAGATGGTCCACCATGATCTATGGGATTACGATCTGCCAGCACAGCCACTGCTGATTACAGTGCGGCGCGATGGCCGATCGATACCTGCAGTTGCGCAGATTACAAAGATGGGCTTTATCTTTGTGCTCGACCGTCTGACAGGCACACCGCTGTTTCCGGTGGAGGAGCGCAACGTGCCGCAGAGCAACGTGCCGGGAGAGGCCACTTGGCCCACTCAACCATTTCCCGTCAAGCCCGCTCCTCTCGCTCGTCAATCCATGACGCGCGCCGAGATCAGCCGCGTCTCACCGGAATCCGAACGCCACTGCACAGAGCTGTTTGACAAGCTGGTAAACAAGGGAATGTACACGCCCGCGGGCGTTGAGCCGACACTGATGTTTCCCGGATTTCATGGTGGCGGTAACTGGTCCAGCGGCTCGTTTGACCCCGCGACGGGATATCTGTACGTGAACATGAACGAAGACGGGGCTGTCGGGGCGATGACGCCGCAGCCGGCCAGCGAGCCTCTAACATACGTTCGAAAGGGCAGATTTGAAGAGTATTCGTGGTTTCGTGATCAGAACAATAGGCCCTGTCAGCAGCCGCCCTGGGGTACGCTCAATGCGGTTGATTTGAATAGCGGCGAGATTGTCTGGAGAGTGCCGCTTGGTATAGTAGACGAACTAGAGGCTAAGGGGATACACAATACCGGAACCCAGAATTTGGGAGGGTCGATTGTTACAGCGGGAGGCTTAGTCTTTGTCGCGGGTACGACGGACCATCGCTTCCGAGCTTTTGATGTGCAAACGGGCAAGGAACTTTGGCAGGCGCAGCTTGAGGCTAATGGCCATGCAACGCCGATGACTTACCAGGGAAACAGAAGCGGCAAACAGTTCGTCGTCATTGCCGCAGGCGGGGGCGGTTTCCTCAGATCCCTGAGTTCTGTACTCTCGGACACGTTAGTGGCGTATACGTTTCCATAACAGCTCTTCTTTTCGCTTCGAACATCGAGATTGAATTTATGAAGAAACTCATTTTGTCGGCTTTGTTGTTGCTCGGGCTGGCGTCCAACGCGACTTATGCCGTGCCGCGCTGGACCGTCGAGAAGGCTAATCAGTGGTACAACCAGCAACCATGGATCATCGGCGCGAACTTTATTCCGAGTACGTCGATCAACCAACTTGAGATGTGGCAAGCCGAAACGTTCGACCCGGCGACGATTGATCGTGAGCTAGGCTATGCCGAGAGGATTGGCCTCAACACAATGCGCGTTTTTTTGCACAATCTGCCCTACGAGCAGGATGCCGCCGGATTTACGCAACGCATTGATCAATACCTGGTCCTCGCCGACAAGCACCACATCAAAACAATCTTCGTGCTCTTCGATTCCTGTTGGAACGATAACCCGAAAACCGGCAAGCAGCCTGCACCGAGGCCTGGGATACATAACTCCGGTTGGGTGCGAGCTCCCGGAACAGTCCGCATGTTCGATTCGCGCACTTGGGGCGGGTTGAAGGCCTATACGACAAACATTCTCAAGACGTTTGGCAGGGATCCCCGGGTGTTAGCGTGGGACTTGTTCAACGAGCCGTCGAACTCCGGTTACATGGACGCCGTCGTTCCACTTCTGCGTGCTACGTTCGCGTGGGCTCAGTCAGCGAATCCGGAGCAACCCTTGACCGTCGGCTACTGGAACGACCACCCTCTGAGCAATGAGCTAATACTCGAAGACTCCGACATAGTCACATTTCACAATTATGATACCGCCGACAAACTCGAGGCGCAGATCAAAACTCTTCAGAGAATGCAGCGTCCGATGATCTGCACTGAGTACATGGCGCGCACGCGCGGTAGTCTGTTCGAGACAAATTTGCCGGTGTTCAAGAAATATCGTATAGGTGCAATCAACTGGGGATTGGTGAAGGGGAAGACGAACACGATTTTCGCGTGGGACAAGCCGATGCCGGACACCGACGAACCACCCGTTTGGTTCCATGACATCTTCCGACCTGACGGTTCTGCGTTCAGTCAGAAGGAAGTCGACTTTATTAAAGCCATCAGTGGGCGGCCGTAATGACGGGAAATGAGGCCGTACTCCGAATAGAGCGAACCACCCGTTGTCTTTTCCGCAGTACCCTAACCAAAAACCTACATCCATGGGTGCGGCCTTAGGAATTGGGATTCCTACGGTAGGACTCTGAATGAAGAGAGCATCAAAGCGAATGCTAATTGGACTTGGAGGGTGAACCATCTGCATTTCCGTATTGGAAAAGATTGAACTATTCAATGCCTTCATGGGACCGTCGCGCCGGAGTTGGTGCGGCGGCCGCGGATAAGAGCCAACCCACCGAGCGCCGCGGCGAACAGCCCCAGCACGAAGGCTCCGGCGCCACCAATTACTCCGTTGCCGCTGCCGGGACCACCGGTGGCGACGACCAAAACCAGCCAGCCGTTGATCACGGCGATAAGCCCCGCCACCATGGCCACGATCGCTCCGCGTCGCCCGTGGTTACCGATCCGACGGAAGGCACGATAGAGAGCCAGCCCACCAATGACCACGCCGGCCAGCGACAGCACGAGTACTATGGTGGCCCAGATTCTCTTGGGAGTCATGCCTTGAACCGTGGGGCCGGATGGCTCCGAAACGTGCGCGGCCACGAGCACGAAATGCACAAGCACTCCGAACAGGACGACGGCAACCAAGCCGACGAGAATAATAGCGAGAGTTCGCTTCATAGATGTTCGCTCCTTCTTGAGATCGTCCGATACGTTACGCGCGTGATCGCTAGTCGCGCGGCTGACGCGGCGCAACGGTTCCCAGTCTTAACGTGCCGCGCTCAATCGAGTTCACTCCGACTCTGATTTCTTGATCGTGTTTGGATGTGATCCGGTCGCTTCGCCAACGCGATCACAAAGAGGTGGCTGCCGCCCTTTGCGGTAACCGTTCCTCCCTGGTTCACGGTGATGAGTTCTTTTTGGGTCACCGCCACCTTGTGCGTGTGAAGCATTGCTTGTGTTGTCTTGAACTCAACCCCCTGAGGCGGCGGAGCATTTAGCACCGCGTAGGGAATCAGCAGGTCATGCACATGTGGTGGGAAGCCGCCACTCGAAGGGGTAATCAGGTTATCGACGGCTTGGTTGTCGTAAGTTGGCGACTTTCCTGAAGCACACGCGATCAAAGAGAGACACTGCACGGTTAAAACTGCAAAGCCGACTCCTTTGACAAACGTCCTTCGATCCAAGGCGATTACTTCGGAGTGGTCGTTGATAGTGAACTGGGCTGGCACTTTTTCGCTCGGTTTTGTCATGGCTGCTCCTATGTCTGTAAATCGCTTATCACACGCGAGCCCTCTCGCTCGGCGGCGGCGCCGCTGCCAAATGCCGCAACTTGTCCGGATTGCGCACTGTGTACAGCGCTCGAATAAGGTCACCCTCAATCTCGAATGCGGTCGTCTGTACCGGCCCCTCGGGTGCATCCACGATGACGGCGGGGAGACCATTAACAGTCGCGAATCGTATTTTGAATTCGTCGCGCCACCACTGACCCTTGTGTGGTCGCGTAGCATTCACGATGGCCCGCGCCACGTGATCGGCACCCTCGACCACTTGCCGCGTTGCCCGTACCTTGCCGCCGCTGTCTGACACGACGCGAACGTCGCTCGCCAGGAACTGTCTCACGGCGGTGAGATCGCCCGCCTGCGATGCCGCGGCGAAGGCGGACAGCAGCTGTGCATGTTTCGCCTCGATCTGGCCCGAACGCGCCGGCGCCGTCGTACTGCGAGGCCGCGCGGCGCGGATGTTAATGCGGGCGCGGGAGGCAAGCTTCCGGCAGGCGGCTTCGCTCCGTTCCAGCGCCGCGGCCACATCGTCGAATGAGAATTCGAACACGTCGTGCAGCAGAAAGGCCGCGCGCTCAAGCGGCGACAGCCGGTCAAGCGTCAACAGGAGCGCGTAGGACAGATCTTCGGCCAGCTCAGTGCGGCTGTCCGGCGCCAGGGCGGCTGTGTCGAAAATGGGCTCGGGCAACCATGGACCGACGTACTCCTCACGCCGTGCGCGCGCTGACCTCAGCACGTCGAGACAAATTCGCGTTGTCGTGGTCATGAGAAAGGCCCGCGGATCCGAAACGTTGGTGCGGTTAGCGCCGTGCCAGCGCACGTACGTCTCCTGCACCGCGTCTTCGGCATCGGCCATCGACCCGAGCATGCGGTATGCGAGACCGAGCAACCGTTGACGGTAGGGCTCGAAACTCTCAGAGGGATTCGACATTGTTCCGTTCGTATAGAGCTGGCCTGATCACCTTATCGCCGCCTTCAATCGTAAGACGGAATAGATCCCGTGAATGTGACATCGACCTCGGAATCACACCCTGAAAGGCTGTCTACAGGGTCGCGGGCGGCGAGAATAAAAGCAAAGGTTCGCTTCATAGGAATTCACCGGATCCGACGGATGCCGGCCCGGTAAAGATTGCTATTTTTTCAGACACGTGCGGGAATTTGATTCAGATATACCAATCGCCGCGATAGAAGCCGTGCGATGATTGCAGAAAACATGGCCAAGAAACCTGAGCGGTGCAGGGAATCGCGTTCTACACGCTCGGCCCGCTCACTAAGGTTTTTTGTCTATTCAGCCTTCTGGGGTGGAGACGGCTATCGATTCTGTCCGTCAATTTCCAAATGCTTGGTTGTGTTCTCCGTCACACTGTAACTCGAAGGAGTGATTCGGGTCGTATCCGGCGGGCGGGGTTCCAGCGGATTCGTATCTGGCTGTAAAGCCGGTTCTGTCGGTAAAGCGGGTTGGGCGGCCCGTCTCACGACTTCCGCCAGCTTCTTGCTGACGAATACTCCGTTAACAATCAGTGCTAACCCGACGAAGATTGGTATTAATCCGGCGATCCACAATCGGCTCAGGATTTCCGCGGCGGCAGGCGAAACGTTGCCGCTCAAGATGATGCCATTCATCAAAACGAGAAGGACAATTGAAAGTCCAAGACCGGCGCTGCCAGTGATCACGCCAGCTTTGATTTCGTTGTAACGGCGAACCTCAGGCGTGATGCCGCGCCGATGGTCTAACTCCTCTTTCCGTCTCTTGCTCTCCGCGTCCGAACGCGCAATCTCGGCAAACCAGGGTGTGTTCGAGTCTCGCTGCAGACTCGGGTCGCGAGTGTCGAGCGCTTGTTTCACGACATACAGGTTTGAGCCGCACGCCGTACAGAATTTCAAATGCTCGTCTTGAGTAGAGCCGCATCGTGGACAAAACATAGAAATGCTCCAATTCTTAGTTCGGTTGCGCTACACGTTAGCCGCTAAAATTGCTTATGAAAATAACGACCTCTTGCCAGCATGTACGGGAAATCTCCGCAGTATGTTCGCAATTCAAGGCAGGTCTCAAGTCCC